>JAFGHK010000033.1 GCA_016930185.1 Dehalococcoidales bacterium
GCACCAAAGCCGGCGAGGGCAAGCTTACCTGCTGCGGCGAAGAAATGAAGACGCAGGAAGCCAAACCCATCCCCTCCTCGGACTAATTTAAAAGAAACCCAAAGAAAGATGCACCGGACACATCCACTCAGCGCCGGTGCGTCTCCGTGATATTATTCGGAAATCTAGTCGACTTTTTCCGCTTTAGATTCGGCTTTAGTCTTTGATTCTGCTTTCGCCTTCGACTTGGCTTTCGCCTTCGGTTTCGCTTTAGCCTTTGATTCTACCTTCGCCTTTGGTTCCGCCTTTGGTTTGGTTTCCGCTTCGGGTTTAGCGGGTGCCTTATACAACTTATTGAGCAGGCGCGACTTGCGCCGTGCGGCGTTGTTGGCGTGCAGTATCTTCTTACTCGCGGCATTGTCCAGGGCGCTGACGGCGGTAGCCACAGCCGACTGCGCTGCTTTAACATCGCCTTCAGCGATGAGCTTTTCCGCGGTATCGATGTACGTTTTCACCTGGCCGCGGATGGACCTGCCGCGCTCCCGCCTTTTCACCGAGGCGCGGGCTGCTTTCTGTGCCGATTTACTTCCCAAGATTTCCCTCCACTTTCTTTTTACTTGAACCGGTATTTTTTAACTTTTTAGCCCCGACCGGAGAACCGGCAGAGCTTTGCTTTAACTTTTCCCCTCCGACGCGGCTGACACTGACGACGCCTTTCACGGTATCTATTTTCTTAAGAATATCACTTAGCTGGGCCAGTCCCGTCGTCTGCAGGTCTAAAGATATCGTAATCTGCTCTCCGTTGCCGTTAGCGAGGTTCATCGATGTAATGTTGACCTTTTGTTCCGCCACGAGGGTGCTGATGTCGCTCATCAGGCCTACCCTGTCCCAGGCTTCCACCTGGATTTTCACGGGATAATTCAGGTCCGTCTGTCTCCATTCTACCGGAATCAGGCGTTCTTTTTCATCTTCGTTGATTACGTTTTGGCAGTCCTGGCGGTGAATGGTAACGCCGCGACTCCGCGTGATGTAGCCGATAATTTTATCGCCGGGGACGGGGTGGCAGCACTGGGCGATACTGGTCATGAGGTCACCGACGCCCAGCACCCGCACGGAGGCAGGCACCGTCTGGGCAGGAACAACCGGGGCAGGGACTTCCTCCTCCTTTTCTTCCTGCGCTGCCAGCTTTAAGACTATCTGGTGTGAGGTAATGTTGCCGTTGCCTACCGCCGCAATAAAGTCATCGAGGTTTTGATAGTTGAACATTTCCGCCAGCGCCTGGCGCTCCGTCTGTATGCCGAGGCGGCGCAGCTCTTTATCCAGAATCTGCTTGCCGCGCTCGATACTCTCGGTCTTTTCCTGCTTGTTAAACCACTGGCGAATCTTGGTGCGGGCATGTGTAGTGCGGACAAATCCGAGGTTGGGATTCAGCCAGTCGAGGCTGGGTCCGCGGGGCGACTTGGAGGAGACGATTTCGATAACGTCGCCATTTTTCAGTTGGTATTCCAGTGGTACGAGCTTGCCGTTTATTTTAGCGCCGATGCACCGGTGCCCGAGGTCGGTATGCACCCGGTAGGCAAAATCGAGGGGGGTGGAACCCTTGGGGAGGTCTTTAATTTCTCCTTTAGGGGTGTAAACAAAGACCTGGTCGATGAAGATATCCGTCTTGACCGACTCTAAAAATTCCTCGGCGCCGGCAAGCTCGCGGTGCCACTCGATGAGCTGGCGCAGCCAGCCTACCCTTTCCTCGAATTCAACGTGCTTCCGGCCGCCTTCCTTATAACTCCAGTGCGCGGCCATGCCGTATTCAGCGACATTATGCATTTCAGCAGTGCGAATCTGGACTTCAAGCGGGGTTGTACCCAGGCACATGACCGCGGTATGCAGTCCCTGATAACCGTTAGGTTTGGGACTAGCTATATAGTCGTCAAAGGTTCCTGTCAACGGGCGCCAGAGACTGTGGATAATGCCGATGGCGCCGTAGCATTCCTGCACGTTTTTCACGATAACCCTTAGCGCCAGCAGGTCGTAAATTTTATCCAGCTGTTTGCCGCCGGCCTCATATCTCTCCATTTTCTGATGAATGCTGTATATATGCTTGGGTCGGCCGGAGATATCCGCGTCTATACCTACTTTCTCCAGCTCTTTTTTAAGAATACGGATAGCCCTGTCGATGAATTTTTCACGCTGAGCGCGGCTGGCATCTACCAGGCGGGCAATCTGCTTATATTCCTGCGGCTTTAAGTACATGAAGGATAGGTCTTCCAGCTGCCACTTAAGCTCCCAGATACCGAGTCGATGGGCAAGAGGGGCATAAATCTCCAGGGTCTCCTGGGCGTTCTTAAGCTGGCGGTCCTTGGGCAGCGGGTCCAGGGTGCGCATATTGTGAAGTCGGTCAGCCAGCTTGATAAAGACGACGCGGAGGTCTTCAGCCATGGCAACCAGCATTTTGCGGAGGTTCTCCGCCTGCGTGGCGCCCGGCACAGAGCCGGAGGCGGTTAAGGACACCCTGCCGAGTTTGGTAGTGCCGTCAACCAGTTTGGCTATTTCCGGGCCGAACTTCTCTTCAAGGTCTTTGATAGGCAGGCCTGTGTCCTCGGGGATATCATGGAGCAGGGCTGCCGCCAGTGAACTTGCATCCAGCTGTAGTCCGGCCAGTATATGGGCGGTCTGGAGGGGGTGCTCCATAAATGGCTCGCCGGAGAGACGCACCTGTCCTTTATGTCTTTCAGAGGCGAATTCATAGGCCTCTTCAATAATGGAGAGCTTTTCCTTCGGGAGATATTCCCCGGCTTTTTCCAGTAGCTTGGCGAATTCCACTTAATCCCATCCCCGGCAAGCGTCGCCCGGTTTTTCTTACCTATTTATAGCGATTATAATTAAGTATAAACCAAATCAGGAGAGGTGTAAAACAAGGAAGGTTAAAGATAAAGATACAATAACCAGGACAAAAGACCAAAAGAGAACCAGATTTCAAATTGCAAAACTCGCCCTGATACTGTATTCTTGCTTTAAGAAAAGATAAAGGAGACCTGATTTGTACCAGGCGGCGCGGGGCACGACGGATATCCTGCCGGAGGAGCAGCCATACTGGCGGCACGTGGAAAAAGCTATCAGCGATATAACCGGGCTTTACGGCTATAAGCGCATAGATACCCCGGTATTTGAAAACACAAGCCTTTTCCAGCGGAGCGCCGGGGAGTACACCGACATCGTACAGAAGGAGATGTACACCTTCGACGACCGCGGCGGGAACAGCCTGACGCTTAAGCCGGAAGGCACACCGCCGGTGTGCCGGGCCTATATCCAGCACGGCATGCACAACCTGCCGCAGCCGGTCAGGCTCTGCTACCTATCCCCTATTTTCCGCTACGACAGACCACAGGCAGGGCGCTACCGACAGCATTACCAGTTCGGGTGCGAGGCAATCGGCGACGAAGACCCTGCCATCGACGCCGAAATTATCGATATCGCCTGGAGATTCAACAACTTGCTTGGACTGACGAACCTGTCCTTACAGCTTAACAGCATCGGCTGTCCGGAGTGTCGCCCTGCTTACCTTAAAGTATTGAAGGACTATTATAAAAAGTACACCGGCAAACTATGCGCCGACTGTAAAATGAGGCTGGAGAAAAATCCGCTGCGCCTGCTCGACTGCAAGCAGGCATCCTGTCAGCAAATAGCGCAAAACGCCCCCCGGAGTATTGACGGGCTTTGCGCCGCCTGCGCCGACCATTTTAAGCAACTGCAGAAATACCTGGGGCTGATGGAGATTCCCTTCAGCATTAATCACCGGCTGGTGCGGGGCCTGGATTATTATACCCGCACCGTCTTTGAAATCCAGCCGGAAGATGAGGGGGGACAGAGTACCATCGGGGGAGGAGGAAGGTTCGACGGTCTTATCGAGGAACTGGGCGGTAAGCCGACACCCGCGGCGGGTTTTGCCGCCGGTATCGAGCGGATTATATTGAACCTGAAGAAACAGGGCGTTAGCATCCCCACTCAACCACCCCTCCAGGTATTCATCGTCCATCTCGGCGAGGAGGCCAGAAACGAGGCAATCAAGCTGGCGTCGGTCCTGCACGGGGCGGGCATCAGCGCCGCAACGGCAACGGGGAGTAAAAGCCTGAAAGCACAATTGCGGCAGGCCAACACGCTGGGGGCAAAGTACGCGGCGATAATCGGGGGGGATGAGGTAAAGGCAAAGACGGTAACTCTACGTAACATGACGGACGGGCAGCAGGAAACAATCGGTGCTGGTGAACTAGCAGGAAAACTTACAGTATAGTATAATGAGAATATAAGCTTTTCTTTATATCCTCACATAAATATTTGGTCGTTTGTTGCCATCTTTTTCGCAAAAAGAACGTTATTACAGGATAGAGGAAGCTGTTTGATAAAAACCCAAATAAATTTCTAGAAAATTACGTCGTTTTGTACGTACGGGGGGTTGACAAAAAGGTTATTTATGCTATAGTTGAATAAAGTGTACCTTGCAAAAGGTGCGCAATACGTTATTTGTATTAAAAGGAGGTGATGCGATATTAAATCCCGCCAAGGGGGACAGAGCTATGACGCTCTGACACTCGCTTCTAAGCTAGAATATCTCTGCAAACAAGATAAACTTAGAGGCATGCCTGTTATGCAGAGATATGGAATATTTGGAATACAAGGTAAATAACTAAGGAGAAAAATAAAAGTCGATGAAAAAAATAATCAAAAAGTTCTGGGGAGTAGCGTTTGTAATAGTACTGCTCTCCACGCTGTTGGTAGGAGCTATTCCGCAGGCCGCAGCAGGGAACTTCTTCCTCGGCGATTCGCTTAATACGCCGGGTAATGTAGTTTTCGCGACCACGGTCACCGCACCTGCTCCCGGCTTCGGCATCCTGGACGTAGCCCAAAGCGGAGCTACCATTTATGCCGTTGGCGATGCGGCCGGCGTTGAATACCTCTACAAGTCCACTGACGGCGGCAATACCTGGGTCCAAATAGCCACTCCTGCCGCACCCCTGGCCAACACCGCCCTTCTACCGAGCGGTGCCGGTATTACCTGGGGTCTGGTAGCGGTTGCTCCGGACGACCCGAATGTCGTCGTTGTGGTCAACACAGAGCCGTCGTTTGCTGACGTCGTATATCTGTCAATGAACGGCGGTATCACCTTCAACGCCCTGCCTGCCACCGGCATGGACATCAACGCTGTCGATATCTCGATGCCGTTGATATTCCGGTATATAGCCATTGGCGGTAACACTGTCGCTCCCGCTGTGGCCTCCGGCGGCGGCGCCCTGCTCCACTGGAATATCGGGGCGGTAGCGCCTGCCTGGGCTGCGGTACCCAACTTTGCTAACCTCGGGGTCGACGATGTTGAGGATGTAGAATACTCCTCACAATTCATGGCCGACCAGTGCTTGCTGGCTATTACTGAAACCGTGGGCACATCGGTAGGCGCAGCAGGCGTTGACGGCCTTGTCGGTCTCCACGTTTACAGGTACGACCTGCTCGACTGGGACCAGAACGTCGATACCAGCTTCCCAAGATATATCACACGCCTGACCAACCGTGAGATGGTGTGCGGCCATGCAAGCATGGTGCTGGATGGCAACTTCTACGTGGGCGATATATCTTCACAGATTGCCTTTATCGCCGCGAACATAACCGCTAACACCACGGCTGTTGGGACACAGGTTGGTGGTATATACCGCGTTTACGGTTCGCCGGCAATTGTTACCGGTAACGCCACCGTTGCCCAGATTGACACCGGCGGCGTACCCTACAACACCGTGGCCTGGGACGGCACCAACCTTATGGCCTCCCAACTTGGGCAAATGCCTACCGGTCTGGTTGTGCAGCGTTCCAGCGCTCCCCTGGCGCCATTCGTTACTTTCCTGCCGAACACGGCTGTAAAGACCCCCGGCACAGGCAACGCTACGATAGTCCTCTTCAACACTAGCAGCGGAAACGGCCTGGCCTTCTCGCAGGGTAACGGCAGCGCAATCTGCCGCACGCCCGATTACGGCAAGTCATGGAACGGTTTTGCGCTGGCGAATACCCGCTTAGCCCAATTCTTCAATCTCGGCACCTTTACGGATATGTGGTCCACTGCCGATGGTTCGACCAAGTACTTCATGGTCGATGACGCCGTCGACATAGCTGTCTGGAAACAGTCCGGCTTCACCTGGGAACGCGTGTTCATAAGGGCCGCTGCTACCGGCGAAAACTGGACCATCAACGCAGATGCCGATAACCCGGATTCTGTATTCATCGCCCGGGTAGGCGCTACAAGCATGTACAAGTCCACCGATGGTGGTAACACCGATTGGAACGTACGTACATCCTCGTTCAATATCTCGGATATTGCCGTTCAGGATGCGAACACGGTCTATGTTGCGATCCAGGGCCAACCCTGGGTTCTTAAGGGAACCGGGCCCTTCACAATCTGGACCCTGATGGTCGTGCCCTTCACAGCCGGCGGCGGCAATTCTTACAGCCTCACCCTGCTTGCCGATGACCAGTTGATTGTCGGCGGAACGGCGGGCGGCGTAGCCTACACCACCGACGGAGGCACCACCTGGGTCTCCATGCTTAACCTCCTCGTTGCCGGTAATGTCGTGACTGCGGCAACCGGCCTGGCAACCGGAGACAGCGTCTATGCCGTTTCCAACGGCGGCGGCACTGTTTCACAGTGGACGTTTGGAACCAACCTGTTCATGTGGACGATAACCGGCCCGGCTATCTGGGCTGGCGGCCCTAAAGGCATCGCCCTCTCCAATGGCGTTCTATGGGTCATGGATAACAGGTCCAACAGGCTACACCGAATGCTGCGACCAGCAGTAGACTTTACCATAACGACTGGTAACCAGACATTACAGGTTACTGGCAACTACACCCATGGAATCAACACGTTACATGCACAGGAAGTAGGAACAACCTCAACAGTATGGGCAATCGATAATGCCGGTCTTGATCCTGTCGATAGCATCATTGATTACATACCCGTGCCCAGCACCGTTCCTACGCTGGTTTACCCGCTGGACGGCACCATGATACCGGTCAACAGCTTAAACGGCGCGGTGTCAACCTTCATCTTCAAGTGGACATCGCCCCCGGTCGTTGTAATCCCGGTTCAAGCTTACAGCTATAACATCGAGATATATCTCGACTCGGCCGGTTTGATACCGGTAGCCGGTTCCGCGGTTAATCCAATACCCGCAGTCGCCTCTGTACTGCCGGATCAGTCTTACGATTCAGCTACTGCCGGCTTAACAGGTGCAGTCGGCATTGCAGTTCCCGGTGAGACCTACTACTGGAGAGTAAGGGTTGAAATGGGTGCCCCGGTGGAAAGCTACTGGACAGAAATGCAGAGCTTCACTATCGAACAGCTGGTAGCTATCGTACCGGTCATCGCTTCACCGGTGAACGGTGGGGAAGTCAACACAACGACTCCAGGCTTCTCGTGGAGCCCGATTTCTGGGGCCACCAGCTATCGCTTCGAACTGGCAACCGACTCTGACTTCACCGATATTGTTTACACAGTTGATCCCTCGACCGCCGGTGCGCAGCTGCCTTCGACAATAACACTCGAACGCGGCATGCAGTACTTCTGGCGCGTCAAGACACTCACACCTACCGAGGGTGAATGGTCAACAGTTGCCAACTTCGTAGTAGCTGAGCTTCCGCCCGAAACCACTCCAGTTACTATCACCACGGCTCCGCAACCCACAATTACTAATATCATCGAGCAGCCGGCAGCCACCACCACGGTTATAACTGTCCCGCCTGTTGAAGAGAAGGTAGTCAATCCTTCTTACATCTGGGCCATTATCGTGGTTGGCGCGGTTCTGGTGATTGCGGTAATCATCCTGATTGTCAGAACAAGACGAACAGTCTAAAGGTCTGACCTGACGGATAGCCTTCTTACGAAGGAACGAGAGCCCCGACGAATGTCGGGGCTCTCTCTTTTTCAGGGAACATAGTGAAAGGTTAAAATTATATCAAAATCCGTTCAATCAGGGGGAATGAGTACCTGGACAGCTACCACCTCACCGGCCGATAAAGAGTTAATTCCTTCCGGGACGCAGAGAAGGCCGTTAGCGCTGGCGATTGCCTGCAAACGGCTTCGGTGTTTATAAAGCCGAACATGATAATCGCCTTGAGCATCGCGCGAGAGTATGGCATCTTTAAATTCCGTCCAGGCGGGGTGGCGGCCCTCAACATTTTCTCCAAGCCTGGCGGTAACGGTGGGGAGGGGATGTTTAGTATCGCCGCACATGCGGAGTAATCCCGGGAGGGCAAGCTGGATAAAAGCCATCTCATTACTGGCCGGTCCGCCGGGCAGACAGAAAATTGGCTTCCCTTCCAAAAATCCGAAGGCTATACCCTTGCCGGGACCCAGGCGCACGTGATGGAATATCTCGCGCCAGCCAAGCTCATCCAATACGCCTACAACAAGGTCCCGTTCGCTGCCCCAGGCTCCACCGCTGGTAAGAATAACATCGGCATCCTTAATATGCCTGGTTAATGCGTTTTTAATAGCGGCCCGATTATCATTGGCAATTGAAGCAGTGCTGGATATACCGAAAGAAACCAGCCAGGCTTCCATGGTAACAAGGTTGCTGGCATAGAGCTGGCCGGGGTTAAGGTCGGCGCCGGGGGCAACTACTTCATCACCCACACCGATTATCGCGGTAGCAGGCCGACGGTAAACGCCGACTTGATTGATACCAGCGGCCGCCGTCATTCCCAGATAGCCTGGTAAAAGCCTGCCCCCTTTTTTAACGATGATATGTCCTGCCCGCACTTCCCCTCCGGCAACCAGCACATTGCGTCCTCTGCCGGCATCGGCTTTAACCAGGACCTCATCTGGAGAGATTTCCTCACAAAGCTCCTCTGATACTACCGCTTCAGCGCCCGATGGAATCGGCGCACCGGAACACACTTTAACCGTGCTGCCCGGCATCACTTTAAGGTTATGACGGCTGCCAGCGTAGACAGAACCGGTAATTTTTAAACGGACAGGATGCCGCACCGAGGCTTTGGCAACGTCCGCAGAAACAACGGCATATCCGTCTTTTAAAGTAACATCAGCCGAGGGATAGCTTACTGTGGCGATGACATCCTCGGCAGCGATACGGCCCACGCTTAAAGCCATGGGCAGTTCCTCTACGCCGACGGTTTTTACATTGTCGCAAATAAGCTTTAGGGCTTCTCCATAACCAACGTAGCCGATGCCTTCATCAATTTCATTGGTTTTTTCTTCCATATCCGCCGTGTTCCTCTATTGACTATGATTCATAGTATATACTCCAGAGATAAGCTTGTTCAAATAAACAAGAAAAAAATTGACTTTGTTTTTTTTAAAGAGTAAAATTCGCCATGTGTCAAATAAACATAACGGCCGATATGTATTTTACACAGTATCCCTCACAACGATTACTATTATCCTATTACTGAACTTCACCGTTTTTTCACCGCATCCAGTACTTACCGCTACTCCCGAGGTTTTAAGATGGACAAGAGTTGACATCCCTGCCGAAGGGGAGGTGGGGGGTTGGGCATTAGCCAGCGGCTCCGATATCAAACACCTGACTGCCGCTGCCGACGGCACCCTCTATGCTTACGGCGAGGGGCTTACATACACCCTGTATAAATCTACGGACAGGGGCTTTAAGTGGACCTCCATCGGCAACGTACAGGACACAATAATAGATATCGCCGTTTCACCGTACGATGCCAATATCATCTATTACGCCACCGTAACAGCAATATACCGATCCGCTGACGGAGGTATGAGCTTTCAACTATTGCCTCCGAGTCCCGGCGGGGCCGGAACCGGCAATATAACCATAACGTCGATAGCAATAACCCAGCTAAATAATAACATCATCGCGGTTGGTACCAGAGACACCGATAATGGCGAATTCGGCGGGGTATACATATTAAACGAGGGAGATATTGTACCCAGCTGGACCGACAGCGGCATAGGGAGTTATGACGTATATGAATTAGCATTTTCGCCGAGCTATGTTATCGACCGGCAAATAATAGCCGTGGCAACTGATGAAACAGATACATTTATACACAATAAAATAGGCAACGCGGACTGGGACGCTTTTATCGGTCCATCCAGATTGAATAGAGATAATTTCATTCCCCAAAACGCCGTTGTCGCCGAGGATGCTGTGATTACATTCCCAGCTAATTATTGTGCGGATACTTCTTCCGGAAACAGCTTTTTCTTCGTCGGCATTGATACAGAAACAGGGAATGGTGACGTATATAAGATAAACTGTGTCGATGCGCCGGGGGAGTCTATAGCTACCGACCTGAATTGCGGGGCAGCTTATGGTGAAACTAATACCGATATCACGGGGCTAACGGTATACTACGACGGGCAGCACTCAATCATAATAGCCGGTGCCGCCTCAAGCTGCCATATCTATACTACCATCGACGGCGGTATATCATGGGAAAAGAGTAAAAAGACACCCACAGGCAATACGGACACAGTAGTAGTAGCGCCTGATTTTGCAACGACTGGCTTGATATATGCCGCTACGAGTGGCAACGGGAGCGCTATATCCATTAGTCACGACATAGGGCAAAGCTGGAACCAGATAAGCCTGATTGACACAGCCATTACCAGTATAAACGACTTTACACCGTCTCCGAAC
This sequence comes from Dehalococcoidales bacterium, assembly GCA_016930185.1. Lineage (GTDB taxonomy): Bacteria > Chloroflexota > Dehalococcoidia > Dehalococcoidales > RBG-16-60-22 > RBG-13-51-18. The sequence continues at coordinate 10,650 of JAFGHK010000033.1, forward strand.
TTAAATATAAGCAGCGATATATTCATGATTACTTTTGGAGGGGAATATAATCTCTGGCGTAGTGAGGATGACGGCTCTACCTGGGAAAGGATTTTGTCCAGCGATATACCCGGAGTGGACAGCCTGGACATGGTGGGGCTTCCTCCCCAATACGGAAGCAATTGCCAAACGTTATTCGCTGCCGGCAACAGCAACGGCCAGCCGGCCGTCTGGGAATCTAAAGACAGCGGCCAGAGCTTCCAGTGCCGCTTTACCCACGAACCCGGCACCGGTACAGCTTTTACCATCTATGCCTGGGTGATTACCGGAGAGACCGCTTTTTATGCGGGCAGCTACAACGGTTCCCAGGCCAAGATTTACCGGACTATGAATAGTGGATTTTCTTATTCTGAAGGCGCCAGGGCGGGGACCGATTCATTCAATTCGCTGGTCGCATCTCCCGACTTTGAAGAAGATGGCACGCTGCTGGCGGGAAACGACAATGGGGGAATATATTATTCCAGTGATAACGGTTACTCATTTCAACCACTCCCGTTTTACACTACCACACCGCCGCTTACCGGTTTTATTTCAGTTGCTTTCGACCCGGACTTCAAGACCAACCAAACCGTTTATGCCGCCAGCGATACCCCCGGCAGCGGGCTTTATCGTTTTATCATCGGCCAGAGCGATGAGTGGCAGAGTATCGGCGGTAGCCTGCCGGCCGGGGCTGTAGTAAATCGACTAGCTGTTTCCGCTAGCGGCGTTCTTTATGCCGTAAGCTTAAATCCGGACGACGGCATGGAACGCTGCCTTAATCCCAGGTGGACAACCGGACCGACATTTGAAACGGTGACACTCGGTTTGAGTTCAGGCGCTACGCTGTCCGGCCTGTGGCAAAGCACCGGCCGATTATGGTCGATAGATAGTGCAAATGGCAAACTTATGACCTATTACGACACACTGACATCGCCGGCAGTGCAGGTCACCCCGGAAAACGGAACAACAGGTATGGGGAGTCTGGTCGACCACACCGTGAGGAATATAACCCTCGACTGGGAAACGATGAACGGGGCCACAAACTACGAATGGCAATGCACTTATAATACCGATTTCTCCACCATCCCGGCGGGTCTTAACGGGACGACATCAGCCAGCTCTATTATCATCACAGCCCTCGAACCGGCCACCACCTATCACTGGCGGGTGCGGGCTCGCGCCCCCGTTTACAGTCCGTGGTCGCCTAAGTGGTCGTTCACGACCTGTATGGATACCGAAGGAGTGAATCTACAGCCGGAGATGCCCGCGGCCGGGGCCGAAGGAGTATCCGTAAGGCCCGTTTTCCAGTGGTCGGCGGTAATCGGGGCGGAGACATATGAACTGCTGGTAGCCACCGATGCCGATTTCATGCACCCCGTTATCGCTAAAATGAATGAGTATGCCCTCTCCACTAATGTATGGCAATGCGATGTCAGCCTGGACTACGCAACGCACTATTACTGGAAAATCAGGGCTACCACCGCCAGCACCAGCAGCGCCTGGAGCTCTGTGAGTGTATTTACCACGGAGTCGGCACCCGCTGCGGATGAAACCCCGCCGACGGAAGAGCCGGAAATCACACCGACAACCAACGAACCGGTAATGTCGCTATCTTCGCTAAGCAACATCCAGTCTTTTTCTAACAATCCTTCTTCAGAACAATCAGCACCGCTGCCTCCTGCATCGTCAACGGCACCAACTCCGACGACGATAATTAATCAGCTGCCCGATATACCTAGCTGGCTGATTTACCTTATCGGGGGGCTACTGGGAATAGTCTTCATGGCGCTTCTGATAGTGCTTGTGATTGTGCTGAAAATAAGACGGTATTAAATAGACCGGCAATTGATATCAGATTTGACGCGCCATCTATAAAGCATTACACTTTTTCAAAGAACAAAGCAAGGGAGGTCAACATGCCACTAGTAACGATAAAAATCATCGAAGGCAGGACAAAAGAACAGAAAAGAGGCTTGGCGAAAGACGTGACCGGGGCGATTGCTAAAAATATCGGTTGCCCGGATAGCGCAGTGACAATCGATATTGTTGAGATGAAACCAGAAAACGTATCCCAGGGTGGTATACTTTTTTCCGATAAACCTCCGATGTAGCCTTAAACCACTAATATTATAGATTCTCCAATGGACAACGGGAGGTAAATATGAAAGTCCTGGCTATGATGGCCAGCCCGCGTATCAAGGGCAACTCCGATATACTCCTCGACGAGGCTATAAAAGGGGCGCAGACCGCCGGGGCGGTAGTGGAAAAAATAGTCCTTGACAAGCTTAGGATTACGCCCTGTAAAGAAATATACCATTGCCTCAAGGACGGTACATGTCCCCTTAGAGACGACATGACCGGGATTTACGATAAAATTCTCGCAACCGACGCCATCATCATCGCCACGCCTATTTTCTTCTACACCGTCAGCGCGCAGCTTATGGCATTTATCAGTCGGTGCCAAGCGTTCTGGTCGAGGAAATACGTATTGAAAAACCTGGACATTCCGTTAAAGAGGGGCGGCTTTATCTGCGTGGGGGCGACAAAGGGTATCAGGCTTTTCGAGGGACCCAAGCTGACGATGAAGTATTTCTTCCAGGCAATCAACGCCGAATACAAGGAAGAGCTGCTGATAAGAGGCGTCGATAAGAAGGGAGAAATCAACGACCACCCCGAATATCTCACCGCCGCCTACGAACTCGGTAAGAAGCTGGTCTCTTAGCCGGACTTCCGCTCGCCCCGGACGCTAATGGTGATATCTTATAGTTCCGGCTATCATTTAGCGCGTTCTTTTTTCACAACTATCTTAATCGGCCAGGGTTTCATGCACAGTCCGGACATGCTGCATGACTGTACACAGGAAATACACCGTCTATTATCGCTTTTTATTTTTCCGGTTGGTTTAATTTTATTTTTACCTGATTTAAAAATCACAGTTCTCTCCCAAAATATAGCTATTTTTCTCCATGAAGCGCTTTCCAGCGCTCTTCGCCGAGGCACTGTTTGGCGGAAGGACACCACTCTATACAGGAGGGGGTCTGTTCTTTATAAACATATTCGCCGCACTTTTTACACTTGATTCTAAGTTCATCGGAGAACATCTCCACCTCGGCACCGCAATTGGGGCATTTATACATAGCGGCGCGTAGATTCCTCATGTCCTGACCGGGGCATTTAGCTTCCATGAGTTACACCTCCCCAAGCTGTAAAAATTATACAGGCAACTTAATTAGTAATCTAGGACATAAGTCACAGTGGATTCAGGTTTGACTTATCAAGGTTTTTGGTGCTAAATAGAAAGAGCATTTTCCAGAATTTTGTACGACAGCTGGAGGTAATCTTATGAAAATCACCAGGATAGAGTGTATACCGGTATCTCTTCCTTTCGTCAAGCCGATAGTAATGTCCGGCGGGCCGGCCAAATGTGCCGATGCCGTCGTACTTAAGATACATACCGACGAGGGCGTTACGGGGGTGGCGGAAACGGGAGACACCTCGCTGTGGTACATGGGCGAGAGCCAGGACTCCATCTTCTCCAACATCGTCAACGTTTTTGCGCCGCAGATACTGCTTGGAGAGGACCCCTTCAATATCGAGAAAATCGTGGCGAGAATGGACAAAGTCTGTAGGGCTAATAACCAGTCGAAAGCGGTCGTCGATTACGCGCTGCACGACCTGATGGGCAGGGCACTTGGGGTGCCTCTATACAAGATGCTGGGCGGGCTTTCCAACCCAAAGATAGCGCTGGCCTTCGTGATGTCTTCAGGCACGGCGGCGGAGGTGGAGGCGGAGGCGAAATCGTTGGTAAAAGCCGGCTTCAAGGGACTGAAACTGAAAGTCGGCGCGCGGACGCCGGACGAGGATATCGAGACGGTGGGGGCTTTGAGGCAAGCAGTGGGGAGTGATATCAAGATAATGATAGACGCTAACGGCGGGTGGCTGTACCACCAGGCGCTCTACGTACTGCAAAGAGTGGCGAAATACGATGTTTACGTGGCGGAGCAGCCGGTGCCGTGGTGGGATATCGACGGTCTGGCAAGACTGCGGCGCAAGGTGGACGTGCCGGTATTTCCCGATGAGTCCGCTAAAGAACTAAATGACCTGATTAAAATTATCGAAAAGGATGCGGCAGACGGGCTGTTCCTTAAGGTTCCCAAAGCCGGGGGGATATTAAAATCGCAGAAGTGGGTAGCGATAGCGCAGGCGGCCAACCTACCGGTAATGTGCGGCTGCATGATAGATTCGGGCCTCGGGGCAGCATGCACGGCGCATTTCCTGGCGGCGACTGAATGGATAGGGAAAATAGAGCAGGAAGCCATCGGGCCGCTTAATCTGTACAACATCCCCGATACGGTCAGCACACCGCTCAAGGATGACCTGGCGGTGAAAGTGCCTCGCTACGAGAACGGTTTTCTCTACCCGCCGGAGGGGCCGGGCACGGGGGTGGAACTCAATGAAGGAGCAGTAAAGAAGTTTGCCACGCCGGGTAAAAAACCGATAGTAATTGGGAAATAAGAACTTTTAACGAGCAGGACAATGGAAGCTACCGCAATAGAAAGACTGGCAGCCAACGCACTGAAAACGCGCTTCGAGAACTTTGACAAAGACACGTTGGAAGCTACGAAATACCGCATCATCGATACGCTGGGATGCCTGATAGGCGGTGCTCTAGATACGGGCAATCTGGAACTGCTGAAACACCTGATAGAACAGGACGGTAAAAAGGAAGCTACGATTCTGGTGCACGGCGTCAAAGTTCCGGCGACCAGCGCGGCTTTCCTGAACTGCATCATGGCACGTTCCTTCGACTTTGAGCCGGTAAGCCCGCTGTATGAAGGCGTAAGCTGCCCGGGGCATGTAAGCGGTACTACCATACCTTCAGCATTCACTCTGGCCGAGATGGTCAATGCCAGTGGTAAGGAAATGATAGCCGCCCTGCTCGTGGGAGACGATATTGCCACCAGAATACTGGCGGCTTCAGGTTTCGGCTTCACTTTAGGATGGGACGGCGTGGGCACGGTCAATACCTTCGGCGTCACCGCCATCGCCGGATGTCTCCTCGGTCTGGATGAATTACAGCTTCGGAATGCCTTCGGCATTGCCCTTAATCAGATAGGGACAACTTTCCAGTCTTTCTGGGACGGCACAACAGCGTTTAAGCTGCCACAGGGGCTGGCAGCGCGGGCGGGGATACTCTCCGCGCAATTAGCTAAAGCGGGATGGACGGGACCAGAGGACGCGCTATTCGGCAAATTCGGGTACTACAAAATGTTCACCGAAGGCTGTGAGAAGCCGGAGGCACTGACGGACACCCTGGGGAAGAAATACTATTACGACGGCACCATAAAGCCCTACCCATGCTGCCGCATCCCTCACGCCGCCATCCAGTGCGCACTGGAGCTGGTGAAAAAGCATAACATCAAGCCAGACGATATAGAGTCGGTCAATCTTGACCTGGCGCAGGGCGGCATCGACCACGTATGCGGGCACCCGTTCAAAATCGGGGCCTTTCCGCACGGCAACGCCGCTTTCAGCTATGAATACGCGACGGCCACGGCTTTCCTTTTTGGCAGTGTCAGGCCGGAACACTTTACCGAGAAAGCGATACGCAACCCGCAAGTCACCGATTTTATCAAGAAAATAAAGCTGACACCCGCTAAAGATGTGGAGTTTGAAAAGGCGAGGATGACGGTGACGCTTAAGGACAGGCGAAAGCTGACGGAAACCTGCACCAGAGTCAAGGGCGACCCGCTGGATAACCCTATGACCCATGAGGAAATTATTGAAAAGTTCTGGGTAAACGTTGAATTTTCCAAGAAGATAAGCCGTAAGAAAGCCTCGGAGCTACTGGAGAAGCTACTGAAACTGGAAAAAGCGGACAGCGTGAGGAATCTTATTCCTTTACTGGTGGTATGAAAATAATTACTATTTACTTGCTTTCAAGATGGCACAATTATGATGTTGCCGGATTTTTACTACTTTATTAAAGCCAGCTTTTTTCAACATACCAATCTGATTCTCTACGGTACACGGTGTATCATAATGATAAAATCCTACTTTTATACCTTGTTCAGCCCGGATGCGTTTATTTTCGGTGAAATGTAAATCCTCAAACTCCTGTGTAGGCGCGATATAATCTGCCTCAATGTAAAAACCATCTGGCTTTAAAGCAGAGTTGATTCTTTTATACAGTCCAATCTTTTTTCCATATGAAAAATGATGGAGCGTCTGAACGGATAAAGCAACATCAAATGTATTTTGCCCAAAATCATAATCAAAATAATTACCTAATACGAGATTAAGCTGGCTTTTTCTAGCAGCATGTTTCTGACCCAACCTTTCCAGTAACTTCTCTGCCATATTAATCCCCGTAACCTGCACGGCAGGATTAACTCAAACTATTTCATCAAGCTCCAGTCCCGTCCCGCACCCTAAATCAAGAAGTTTGAGTCCTTTCGTAGGTGGTATTAGCTTCGCAACTTCAATATAATCACCAGACCCAGTTAATTCTTTTAACATATGTTCCTCGTATCCATCAACACGAGTATTGAAAAAACTGCTCATTTCTTCTAAAGGCATGATTTTTTTCCTTTGGTATTATCTGATACTATCCCCGCTCCACCAGCTCGATAAGGACGTTCTCGGCGGCGGAGGGGTGCACGAAAGCGATTTTAGCATCCGGCATCGATATAGGCTCTTCATTCTGGAGTTTTTTACCCTGCGCTTTCAGATTCTTGAGTTCTTTAACGATATCGTCGGTGGCAAAGGAGACGTGGTGTAAACCAGCGCCCTTTTCCTCAAAGAATCTGGAGAAGCTGTTGCCTGTTTTTAAGGGCTGGAACAACTCTAGTCTGATATCTCCGCACTGCATCATTACAGAAACAAACTCGCCGCCCGGTCCCTCCCGCTTTTCCAACACTTTAAAGTCGAACATATCAGTGTAAGATTTAATAGCTTTATCTATGTCTTTGACGACGACGGCAATATGGTCGATTTTCTTTAGCATTTTTCCTCCTGAATGATTATTAAAACGGGAAAATGGCCGGCAAATCATGGGTCTTGTTCCTGGTAAGCGTGATGGGTATGGTCTCAACGAGCTCTTCAACCGTCCAGCGGCTTTCCTTCCAAAGCACCTGCTCGATGGGGGGCGGGTCAGCATAGATGCCGATATGCCCGTGCCAGACCTCGAAGACGCAACCGTTGACGTTATCAGCTTTCTCCGAAGCCAGGTAAACGACCAGTCCGGCGACGTCCTCCGGCTGGTTTAGCTCCAGCATTTGCTTCAAGCGCTTTTCCGCAAGCTCGGCTCCCCACATCCGGCTCCATGCCTCTTTAAGCCCTTTATCCTTCACCATATCAATAAATCCGCGCGTGCCGGCGACGGGGCGGATTACATTACAAGTAACGCCATAGCGCTGCATATCCCGCGCCACAGTGCGCGTCAGCCCCACGATGCCCTCCTTGGCAGCGCTATAATTAGCCTGCCCCATGTTGCCCAGTCCGGCATGGGAGGATGTGCTGATAATACGTCCGTAATTCTGCTGTTTCATCACGCGGCAGGCGGCGCGGGTGCAATAGAAAGTGCCGCTTAGATTGGTTTTAAGCACCGTTTCCCACTCTTCGTCGGTGGTGTTGTATATCATGCGGTCGCGGTTAAAGCCGGCATTGTTCACCAGAATATCTAGTCGACCGAAGCTATCGAGGGCGGTCTTGATGATACTTTCCGCGCCGTCGACCACCGCCACGCTGGCATAGCTGGGAACAGCCTCGCCTCCAGCCTTCTTTATTGCTACGACTACCTCATCGGCGGGCCCGCGGGAAGTCCCGGAGCCGTCGGTAGCAGTTCCCAAATCGTTGACCACTACGCTTGCACCTTGGGCTGCCAGCGCGATAGCCTCGGCGCGTCCGAGACCTTTACCGGCCCCCGTGACCACAGCAACCTTGCCCTTCAGCAATTCACCCATAACTGCCCTCCTTGTATATCAAGCAATAACTTCTTTATCTTTTAAATCGGTAATCTCATCCCATGTTAGTCCGAGAACCCCGGTAAGAATCTCCTCCGTGTGCTGGCTGAACTCCGGGGCGGTGTTTCGTACAGTGGTAGGGGTCTTGCTAAACTGCCAGGGAGGCATGATTACCTTGAGTTTTTTCCCAGCGGGATGGTCGATTTCCCTGAAATAGGTATCCGCCCAGGGGGTGGGGTCGATAGCGACCTCGCCGGGGGTCTTGACAACCGTCCAGATGATATTCTCTTTAGCCAGTCTCTCCGCCCATTCTTTTTGTGTTTTTTTCTTGAAAACTTCATCCAGAATCTTGATAAGCGGCACGTTATTTTCCATGCGTAACTCGTGAGTGGCATACTTCGGGTCTTGCTCCAGTTTACCTAACTCCAGCGACTTGCAGATGCCCGTCCAGTACCGGTCGCCCTGTATGCAGGCCAGCTGAATCCAGCGTCCGTCGGAGCACTCGTAGCTGTTGAAAATTGGATTGCTTTGATTGGTACGCGATACACGCCCGTATTCCAGTCCGGTAGCCAGCACCGAGGAAAGCACGATGCCCATCGACCATATGCCCCCGCCGTATAAAGAGACGCAGACCTCCTGGCCTTCGCCGGTACGCTCGCGGTGGAAGAGCGCCATCATGATGGCACAGGCTGCATACATGCCGGTGGTGTTATCACCGAAGCCCGGCACCTGGAAAGGCAAAGGCGTGCCCGGCTCGCCCAGCGAAGCCATGACACCACTGCGCGCCCAGTAACCGACGAAGTCGTAAGCGCCGACGTCTTTCTCCGGCCCGTGGAGTCCGTAGCCGGAAAGATGGGTGTAGATAATCTTGGGGTTAAGCTTAGAGATATCCTTATATTCCAGCTTTAAGTCTTTAAGCGCATGGGGACGGAAGTTGCACACAAAAACGTCCGATTTTTCCACCAGTTTATATAAAATATCCCTGCCCTCTTTCTTCTTCAGGTCGAGGGTGATGCCCTTTTTGTTGAGGTTATAAAACTCGAGGACGTAGTTGATATCGTAAATCGGCACATCGCCGCTGATCTTCAGGATACCGCGTGTCTGGTCGCCGCCCTGGGTACGCTCAACCTTGATGACTTCGGCGCCCATATCAGCCAGGATGCGGCAGCAAACGGGAGCCAGTCCCGCCTCGCTGACATCGAGGACGCGGATGCCTTCTAGAGCCATTTTCATGTTAAGTACCTCCTGGAAACGGGCTATTTTTCGTTGCCGACGATGTTGCAGCTGCAAACACCGGTGCCGGCATTGCCGCCAAGGTTGTGGGTTAAGCCCAAACGGGGGTTTTTCACCTGCCGCGGCCCGGCCTTGCCCTGGAGCTGCTTATAGACCTCGTACATCATGCGCAGGCCGCTGGCGCCCAGCGGGTGCCCGAAACACTTAAGTCCTCCGTCGGTATTGACGGGTAACTCACCCTCAAGCGTAAAAGCCCCGACCTCGATATCCTCCCGGGCGCGACCCCGCTTGCTGAAGCCGAGGTCCTCATAGACAATCATCTCGTGGATGGAAAAGCAGTCGTGCACCTCGGCGATGGATATTTCTTTGCGGGGGTCTTTCACACCGGCGGCGGCATAAGCCTGGCGTGAGCCGATTATATTCTCCTCGATATGTACGAAATCATAGTCCTGCCGCATGGCGCCCTGCCGCGCGCCTACGGTTATCTGCATAGCCTTAACGTAAATGGGGTCGGGGCGGAACTTTTTAGCCATGTCGGCACGGGTAACGACAGCTACAGCCGCGCCGTCACTAACGCCACAGCAGTCGTAAAGTCCCAGCGGCCAGGCGATTATGGGGGCGTTCATCACCTGGTCGATGGTCAGTTCATTCTGGAAATGCGCCTTGGGATTGAGGCTGCCGTTGTGATGGTTCTTGACGGCTATCTGCGCCAGAAGCCTTTTGCCTTCCTCCGGCTTGATATTGTAATCGTGGAAATAGCGGGTAGCGAGGTAGGCAAAAGAGGCCGGGGCGCTGTAACCGGGGCCTATGCCCGAACTGGCGTCCTGGTTATCGCCGACGATGCTTGGGCCCTTGAGCCCCGTAGCGCCGGAGTCCTTGAGCTTTTCCACCCCCACCGCCAGGGCAATATCAACGACGCCAGCGGCGACGGCATAACTGGCAGCCCGTAGCGCCTCGGAGCCGGTAGCGCACATGTTTTCCACACGGGTCATGGGAATATATTGAAGCTGGAGGGGTGATAGGGTAATTGCGGAAATACCGGAAAAAACAGTACCTATCCAGGCCGCCTGGATGTCCTTGGGTTCGATACCGGCATCTTCGAAAGCCTCGTAGGCGGCTTCGACAATCAGGTCCTCCACTCCCTTATCCCACCGCTCCCCGAACTTGGTGCAGCCCATGCCCACGATGGCAACTTTATCTTTAATGCTTTCCATGGTCTTTCCTCCAGAAGGTAAACTGATTAATTAATCCGCAACAGGCTTTGCTTTCCAGAAATAGTTATGGATTCCGCGACTATAAAACATCTTGCGGAAGGTCATCTCCAGCGGCATGCCGACCCTAAGTTTATCCACATCGCAGTCGGTAAGCTCGCAGATAAGCCGACCGCCTTCTTCAAAGTCGATAACGCCGCTGACGCCGGGGGGATTAAGGGTGGGCATAAGCTGGTCGACACTGTATGTGAAGAGTTGTGCCTTTTTACCGGAAAACTTATAAGGCTCGAACTGGTCTTTAGCCTGGCAGTTGACGCACACACGTGATGTCTGGCCGATTTGAGAAATCTGGAGAGCGCCGCATTTTTTACATTTAGCCCCGTACAGGGCATAGATGGCTTTTCTTTCCCGCCAGCGACTCTGCAAAGAGATAGGAGAGCGCTCCGGCAGAGTGGAAGCTTCCACCGGCACGAGACCCCGCCAGGTAAGGTACTGCCCGTAGCTGATGGTGATTTTTCCCGCCAGCTGGTGCGAGATAACCGGTTTTTTCTGGAATTTCTTGATTTCATCGGTGACACGCAGAATAAAGGCATCAGCGCCGTCGCCGTAACTCAAGAAGAGAATTCTATCTCCCTGCTTTGCCTTTTCCAAGGCGGACGCCAGCATCAGGAACGCCGCCGCCGACCCCGTATTGCCGATATCTTTATACAGTGGGTCCTGAACCTGCGATTTATCAAGTTTAAGTCGGCGCGCCAGGGCAGCGTGTTGGCGGGCATCCGAAGCGTAATATACGACTTTAGCACAATCACCCGGATTGAGCTTGTATTTCTTAAGCAGTCCGTCAATAACCGACTGCATCGTAGGTATATAGCCCACCTCGTCGATAAAGCGCCCCTCGGCGGAGCGGGGGAATTTATCTTCCTCGGAGCGCCAGATATCCGTGAAGTCGTTATATACGGAATAACTGCCTTCGACCTCCGCGATGACTTTTTCCGAGCTGACTGTTATAGCAGCAGCACCGTCGCCGAGGACCTGCTCCAGCGCGCCCTTGGTGGCACCCTGTCGGGTATCCGCAGCCGCCACCATCACACTTTTCACCGAGCCGGCCGCAACGGCATCAAGAGCAGCCTTTAGCGCTACTGTCCCCGAACGCAAAGAGTCGGCAAAATCAGCAACATGGCACCCCTCTTGGAGGTCGGCGGCGCTGGCAACGATAGCCGACGAGAGCTTTTCCCGGTAAGGCGCAGTGGTGGTGGCTAAAAACAATCCGTCAGCCTCCCCTCCCCCTTTTAAGCAGTCGAGCGCGGCCGCCACTGCCATGGTTATAGTATCCTCGTCATACCCGGCCATGGCTTTAGTGCCGCCTATACTCCGACCGCCCCACATCCTGCCGATTTCATCGCGGTTTAGCCGGTAGATGGGAACGTAAGCCCCGATTGATGTAATTCCTGCCATCTCCCGTTTTCCCTTTCTTTCAGCGTGACGTAATAATTTACCGGGAATTAATTAAAACATGTGGTTATAAACGTGTTTTCTACTTAAAATATCTTAAGCTGTGGGATAGGTAGTGTCAAATTAGTATAATGCTGGGACGACTAGATAAACCGCCAGAAAGTTGCCACTTTCTTCCATAGTAGCACTGGCGCGGGGCACTCACCATCCTGTTGACCCAAAAGATAGTACTTAAGACTCATTGATTTTGAACGGAATATAGTATATTATATAAACTGTATAATATATAAACTATATAAATTCTATACCAACTCGACTCCATTACGATGAGGAGGAAAATAGAATATGCATGACGATGTTCAGAGAAGGGTTGCTTTAGATATACTTTCAGTACCGCCGCTGGTCTTCCGTATGGTACGCCGCAGATTGATAAGTATGACGCTTGCCGATACCAATCTGGATATAAAGCTGCTGCACTTCGAGATAATGCGGGTTCTGAAAGACGAGGGAACGCTGCACCCAGCTAAAATCGGCGAAAAACTACTCATAGCTAAAGCCCAGATGACCCACCTCATCGATAAACTCGTAGAGCTGGAATTTGTGAAAAGGGAAATGTGTTCCGACGACCGCCGGACGATTAACATTACCCTTACCGATAAAGGCCGCGAGGTCCTTGAAGAGCAGGACAACCTGGTAATAAACGCCATGCAGGAAAATATGTCCTCGTTGACGGATGCAGAGCTGGAAGACTTATCGGGCTCCCTGCGGAAGCTGCGGGATATTTTATTTAAACTGGAGCAATAGAGGAAAACCTGCTGCATTTTTACCCGCTTAATAGAAAGAGCGATTCAATAAATGGCAAAACAGGTCCATAATCCAAACGTACTTGATACCGAACATATCGCCCGACTGCTGGTCAAGCTGACGACGCCGGCGTTTTTCGGAATGTTCGTTCATACGCTCTACAATGTAATTAATACCATTTTTATCGGTCATTACGTCGGGTCTTTGGGTATCGCCGGTCTTTCCATTGTCTTCCCGCTTCAAATGCTGACATTCGGCATCGGGATGATGGTGGGCATGGGCGGTTCGTCACTAATATCAAGGGCGATAGGCTCCGGCCGAACCGAGGAAGCCGAACGTACTGTCGGCAATGGAGTCAGCTTAAGCATTTTCGTCACCATCGTCTTTATGATCATCGTGCTGCCTTTCACCGAGTTTTGGCTGCGACTGATAGGCGCCTCGGATGCAGTGATGCCTTACGCCAGCACTTACCTGATTATAATTATCAGCGGCACCATTTTTAATGTTCTGACGATGACTTTGTTGAACTTCGCCCGGGCGGAAGGTAATGCCAGGGTGGGCATGGTTGCCATGATAATCGGGGCGGTGCTTAATATTATCCTCGATGCCATATTTATCATAGTTCTGGAAATGGGTGTGACGGGTGCAGGCCTGGCAACGATTATAGCGCAATTCACATCGATGATTTATCTACTCAGCTACTATTATTCCGGTAACAGCTACCTGAAAATACGCTGGAATAACCTTCGTCCGGATTTTTCAATATTAAAACAGATGCTGGCTATAGGCGTAGGCTCCTTTGTACAGACTATGGCAGGCAGTATATCGGCAATGCTGCTGATAAATATGGTGGTCAAATACGGCGGCGATATTGCGCTAGGCGCCTTCGGAATAGTACAGCGGGTGATGATGTTTTCCAACATGCCGGCAATGGTCCTCGGGCAGGGTATGCAGCCGATACTGGGCTACAATTATGGCGCTAAGCGTTATAATCTATCCATTAAGGCGGTAAAGATAACCATCATGGTAGCAACTTCATTGAGTCTGCTGGCTTTCGCCGTTCTCTATCTCATACCCGGTCCTATCGTTGGGATATTCACCGACGACGCAGCACTGATTGATACGGGCGTTCATATTTCCAAACTTATCTTTTTATCTTTACCGTTTATGGGTCTGGTAATGGTGGGGCAGATGATTTTCCAGTCAATCGGCAAAGCACTACAGACCTTTATACTCGCCAGCGTCAGGCCAGTAGCGTTTTTAATCCCGCTGGTGTTTTTGTTATCACATTACTGGCAGCTAGACGGTGTTTTCCTGGCGTTTCCCATATCTGATATCCTGACCTTGCTACTGACTTTCATACTCGTGGTACCGATATACCGTCAGTTCCGCACCGCCATTACAGAACAAAAAGCAGAATCTACTATAAAAAATCGATCAGCCAAGTCGGTAGAAAGCCACAGCACGATAAAATAGTGATTAGGATTAAGGATATTCCACCACAAGTGAAATGATTCGTTGCTAACCAGTGACCCTTAGCGACACTATCGATAAGACAATGAAAATAACAACCAGGACGATGGTAAGCTGAAAGAGGGTCTTTTCCACGCCCCGCTTGGTGCGGTAAACGGTATCCGCCTGGCCGAAGATGCCACCAAGCCCGCCGCCCCTTACCTGTAACAGAGCCAGTAATATCAAAACAACAGCAACGACTATCTGCGCAATATATAAATAAGTTTCCATTTATAACTTCCCAACCAATTACCGGCTACCCTTCAGCCAGTTTCTTTTTCAGTACTTCATTGACGAGTTGCGGATTAGCCTGCCCCTTACTTGCCCTCATCACCTGCCCGACCAGGAACTTGAGCGCCGTTTCCTTCCCGGCCTTGTAATCGGCCACAGGCTGCACATTTGATTTTATCACTTCCGCGACCATTTTCTCAAGCTCGCCCGTATCGCTTATCTGACTTAGGCCGCGTTTCTGGATGATTTCAGCGGCGCTCTGGCCAGAACTAAACATCTCTTCAAGGACCGACTTAGCGGTGGCAGTGTTTATCGTGCCGTGTGAGTTTGAGATGAGAGAAGACAGCATATCGGGGCTTACTTTCTTGCGGAATTTTTCAATATCGATACCGCCGGCGTTGATGATGCGGCTTACTTCGCCCAGCAGCCAGTTGGCGACCTCTTTGGGGGAGGCTTCTTTACTTGCTTTAACGCCCTCTTCAAAATAATCGGCCATGGCCTTGGAGCCGGTCAGTAAATCGGCGTCGTATTTCGTCAGGCTGTATTCCGCCATGAATCTATCGCGTCGGGCTTCCGGCATCTCGGGAAGTTTCTTTCTGACTGCTTCCACCCAGTCGCGACTAATCGTCACCGGCGGGAGGTCGGGCTCGGGGAAATATCTGTAGTCGTGGGCATATTCCTTACTGCGCTGCGAGACGGTCTTGCCCCCGTCTTCCACCCATCCCCGTGTTTCCTGCACGAGTTTTTTCCCGTCATTGACGGCTTTACGCTGTCGTTTCGCCTCGTACTCCATGGCAAGGAACACGGCTTTAAAGCTATTAAGATTCTTTACTTCCACCTTAGACCCAAGTTCTTTACTGCCAACAGGCCGTATGCTGATATTGGCATCGCACCGAAAGGCGCCCTCCTCCATGTTGCCGGTGGAAATGCCCAGGTATTGCAATATGCTGTGCAGCTTGATGAGGTACTGGCGCGCTTCCTCCGCCGAGCGCAGATCCGGCTCGCTGACGATTTCCATCAGCGGTACGCCGGAGCGGTTGATATCCACCAGACTGCAGTCTTCTCCGCCGACGCTGCGGTGCAGAAGTTTGGCGACATCCTCCTCCAAGTGTATGTGGTTTATGCCGATGCGCCTTGTAGTATCATCAACTTCAATATTAATATATCCCTTTTTGCTGATGGGAGCGTAGGCCTGTGATATCTGGTAGCCTTTCACGAGGTCGGGATAAGGGTAGTTCTTGCGGTCGAACCTTGTGTAATCGGCTACCGGGCAGTTTAAAGCGATGGCGGTCATTATAGTGTATTCCACGGCCTGTTTATTGATGACCGGCAGCACACCAGGCATACCCAGGCACACCGGGCAAACGTGGGTATTCGGCTCCGCGCTGGCGTAATCCGCACTACAGGAGCAGTACATCTTACTTTTGGTCAGTAGCTGGGCGTGGACTTCCAGCCCGATAACAGTTTCGTATTCCATAGCTAAAAAAGACATATAAAGTATAGCAACAATGTGTGAGGGTAGCAAGGAATATGGAGAGGGGTAAAAAGTATGTTATAATTTTTCTGTAGCACGGGGCCGTAGTTCAATTGGGAGAACGCCTGCTTTGCACGCAGGAGGTAGGGGGTTCGAATCCCCCCGGCTCCACCAGATTATCCACAGGAATAAATATCCACCGGAGGTAAAGAAATGGCTGACAAGGGGATATTCGACCTTTCCGGCAAGGTAGCCTTGATTACCGGCGCCAGCCGGGGCCTGGGACGTGCTTTCGCCGAGGCGATGGCAGAATTCGGCGCTGACGTAGCCTGTGTAGGCCGCGATACCACCAAGCTTGACGAAACCTTAAAGATAATCGGGAAACACGGCCACCGAAACATCGCTATCAAAGCGGACGTCACGCAGGAAGAGGAAGTCAAGCGCATGGTCGATGAGACGGTCCGCCAGCTTGGGAAAATAGAAATCTTTTTCAATAACGCCGGTATCGCCAGACCGCCGCGAAAGATTCATGAGACCCCCACCGAGGAATGGGATGTCATCATCAATACCAATTTGCGCGGCGCGTTCCTCGCTTTGAAACACGTTCTCGCGGAAATGGTCAAGCATAAAAAAGGCTCCATTATCAACATTTCATCGATTGCCGGCCTCCGTGCCGAGGTACCGGAGGTAGGCCCCGCCGCTTACGGCGCCTCCAAGGCAGGTCTTATTCTCCTCACCCAAATTGCCGCCATGGAATATGCCAGGGACGGCATCCGCGTTAACAGTATCGCTCCGGGGATGCATAAGTCAGAGCTGGGGCAGAACAATCCCGGCCCCAAGCCCGACCCAGCGATGATGAAGACGATGGAAAAGATGATGGCGAAGTATTTCGACGAGGAAATCCCCATGGGGCGCATGGCGGAGGCGAGCGAGCTTAAAGGACTGGCAGTACTTCTGGCTTCGGATGCCTCCAGCTATATCACCGGCCAGGTTTTCGTCGAGGACGGCGGACAGTCCGCCCGGTTATAATTTTGAACTTGAACTCCTAACGGTTTTGAATGTCGTCTTCCTTTCTCCACTCCCGGTCCGCGCTTATTCCTGCTTCCCATATGTCAGAAAACAAATAACGCTAAAATCCACCCGGCACACGTAACCTTTTTACACTAGTTACGTTTAAATATATGAAAACGGTTAATCAGAAAGGGAGATTATGAAGAAATCGAGCTTCTTCTTAGCTTTTATTACTGTAACGATACTTCTGGTAACATCATGCAGCGCGCCTGCCGGTGAGACCACACCTGCACATACATCGCCCCCGCCGACTACTCCCGGAGACGATATCTCAATACTGGTTGACGGCAATACCGAATTTACGTTCGACCTTTACCGCGAATTGAAGGATTCGGAAGGTAATTTCTTTTTCTCTCCCTACAGTATCTCCACCGCTCTGGCGATGACCTATGCTGGCGCCCGTGGTGAAACGGAGCAGCAGATGGCGGACACCCTGTACTTTACACTTCCTCAAGAACGACTGCATGCCGCTTTCAGCGCACTGGAGAACTCGATAAAAGAACGGGGGAGAGCAATTACGACCGTTCTCTCACCGGAGGGGGAGACTATTCAGGAAGAGGTGGACGGCTTCCGCCTGAACATCGCCAATGCCCTCTGGGGACAAAAAGACTACAGCTTTTTACAGGATTTTCTGGACTTGCTGCAGGCATATTACGGCAGCGGACTTAGCGCGCTCGACTTCATCAATGAGCCCGAAGAGTCACGCCTGGCTATCAACCAATGGGCCAGCGAGCAAACCGAAGGCCGCATTGAAGATATCATTCCACCCGGAGTTATCGATGCTTTTACGAGGCTTGTCCTGGCGAATGCTATCTACTTCAACGCCCACTGGCAGCACCAGTTTTCTGAAAGCGCCACCCACGACGGTGTTTTCCACCTGCTTGATGGCGACAATGTTAACGTACCGATGATGCACCAGGAAGAACAATTTGATTATGCCGAAGGTGACAACTATCAGGCTATAAGACTACCCTACCTCGGCAATGAATTCGCTATGACCGTACTTTTGCCAGTAGAAGGGCAATTTGAAGATTTTGATAATTCACTTGATGCTCAAATATTGAACGACATCACCAGTAAATTCGAATCACAACGGGTTGCTTTGACGCTGCCCCGGTTCCAATTCGAGTCCAGCTTCCAGTTAAACCAGGCTTTATCAGATATGGGTATGCCGAACGCTTTTTCAGGCGGAGCCGATTTCTCCGGCATGACCGGCAATACGGACCTCTTCATCGGGTCGGTACTGCATAAGTCATTTGTGGCTGTTGATGAGGAGGGTACGGAAGCAGCGGCAGTCACTGCAGTAATCATGGTGTTATCCGCACCACCTCCCGCCACCTTTAACTTTACGGCTGACCGGCCATTCATCTTTCTGATTCAGGATATAGAAACAGAGTCGATTTTATTCATGGGACGTGTCCTGAACCCAGCCGCCTGAGTCGGAAAAAACCAATAGAAATCGCGTTTCCCTGATGTTGCATGGCCACATTAAGACCCGCTAACACCCCTTATCCACCCTTATTATACGGATAGAGCCCCCACGTTATCGTCCTTAGTTTCCTTCAAGTTGCATCCCGTACGTGATAGGTTTAAAATGTGAACCGATAATGAGAGACAAAGCCGGGGGCAAAAGCCCGCTTTTTATTAATAAACTTGGCAGGTGGCTGAATCTATTCTCTCCCGAACCGTCGCCGCGCAAACTGCTGTTTTTCCTGGCCATACTGCTTCAGCTTGTTGCCCTGGCGGTCTCCGGCACCGGCTACGCTACCGGCGATGCTGTTTACTGGGTGTCGGGAATAGTTCTCTGGCTGCTCTGGTTCTTTATCATGTTCCTTATCGTTACACCCCGTACGGATATTCTTCTGCAGCGCTCGCGGTCGTGGTTGAGGCCCTTATCCAAAACTTTTTTTTACTTTCTGTTGATTGTGGGCGTTGCCGAAGGAGCGCTTTTAGGCGTCTTCGTGCCCGGTTATTTAAGCAGCGGCGCGGATAACGATTTCGCGCAGGCGCTTAAAGAACTGGAATACGGATTCCAGTATAACGACGGTGCGGCGCTAATCCATCAGGCGGCAGATAACCTCCTCGACGGCAAGAACCCTTACGGCAACGGTAATATCATCGAAGCTTTTCTTGAGTTCGATGGCTCTTACGAACGCACGACACCGCTGCAGGTGGGCAGGTTTGCCGATGTGTTCCCCTATCCTACGAAGGAGCAGTTCAAGCAAATATGGGAATCTGCCGTACAAAATCCCTCGCCACCTCCCCCGGAAATGGTGTCCGACGTCTGCTACCCAGCCGGTTCTTTCCTCCTTGTAACCCCGTTCATCGCGGCCGGCATCAAGGACATCAGGTTTATCTATCTTATCTTTGTCATCGGTGGCTTGCTTTACACGACGTGGCAGATACCCGGGAGAAGACGCCTGCTTTTCATTGGTGTCGCTCTCATCAGCCTTGAGCTATGGAACGGGATTGCCATCGGTGAGACAGGCAGCCTGATCTTTCCTTTCCTGCTAATCGCCTGGGTTGCCCTAGGTGAGAAGAACTGGCTTTCGGCTATATTCATGGGGCTGGCGGTAGCCACCAAGCAGACGGCCTGGTTCTTCCTGCCTTTTTACCTGATACTGCTGTGGCGGACAACACAGCCCAAGACCGTCGCTGCCACGATAGGAATTATTGCCGCGGTATTCGTTGCTTTTAATGCCTACTTCATCGTCAGCGACCCTTCACTGTGGCTGCAGTCAATCGCCTCGCCAATGACGGAGCCCATGTTCCCGCTGGGTGTAGGATTCATCTCCCTGGCAACAAGCGGGTTAATCAACATCCAGACATCACTGCCCTTCACGATAATGGAATTGGTGGTTTTGATAGTAGGGGCTATCTGGTATTTCCGCAACTGCAGGCGCTACCCGGAGGCGGGGCTTCTGCTATCGGTCTTGCCGCTCTTTTTCGCCTGGCGCAGCCTCTGGACTTACTTTTTCTACGTGACGATTATCATTCTGGCCAGAATCCTTATCAAAGAGCCAGACAATTATTACGAATCGCTGGAATAAAGCGTAATATACACTGGCAGGAAAACTTGATTATTTAACCGGTACTGTAACCATAAGAGCGGTGCCCTTGCCCGGTCCCGTATCTATTTCCAGCAACCCTTTTAAAAGCCACACTCTCTCTCTTATCCCCATCAATCCGAGCATGCCGCTGCGGGGGAGGCTATCCATACTCTTGGGTAAATTAAAGCCTCTACCGTTATCAATTACATTAAGTTGAATCCCATCTCCGTGAAATTCGGCCGATACGCGGACTTCAGAGGCTTGGGCGTGCTTTTTTACGTTATTAAGCGCCTCCTGGACGATACGGAAGAGAGATAATTCTAGTTCACCATCGAGACGTTTTTGTTCACCCGTGGCGGTAAATTCGGTAATTATGCCGTCCGTTTCCTCAAGACTGTTTGTCAGCGACCGTAAAGCAGGCACCAGGCCGAGGTCGTCCAGCAGGGAGGGCCGCAGGTTCTTAATGAAGCGCTGCACTGATTTCAATCCGTCATTAAGGTGAAGCTGCACATCATTCAAATCTTCTATAATAGCCGATTCGAGACTCTGGTTCTGACGCAGCGTGTTATCCAGCTTCCGTGAAAGCGAGCCCATTATCTGCGCTATATCGTCGTGGAGTTCACGTGCGATAAATTTCCGTTCTTCCTCGTGAGCCCGTGTGGTTTGCTGTAAAAAGTAGCGCAGGTCGTTTTCCAGCTCCTTGCGCTCGGTGATATCCAGAAGCGTCTCTATTGCGCCTATCATCTCTCCATTATCATCTATAAGCGGACTTGCGGTGAAATGCAGCCATTTACCGGTGTTGTTAAGCTCCGGGAAATAGTCCTCGGCTTCATACGCCCCCTCGATTAGCGGAGATGTGCGGTATTTGTCCTGATAGTGCTTCTCAATCTCTTCGGGAGAAGACCGGCTGACAATCAAATCGGCCATGGTGGGCCTTTTATAGCCGTAAAATACCTCGGAGCAGCCCTCTTTACCGACCATTTGCTCCCTTCTTATACCGCAAAGGTTCTCCATGGCGGTATTCCAGTGAGTAACTACATGGTCCTGATTGAGAACAAAAGAGGCTACGGCTGAACCATCGATTATTTTTGCTAGTAACTTTGAACTTAACGGCATATTCTTTTAGTAATAAAAAGATCCAAATATCCCAGCTAGACCAGTTCTTCCAGTGTAAACCAGCCCATCCTAAGGCCCTGTAATACCGCCTCTGTGCGCGACCCTACCCCGAGTTTATTGAAAATATCCCTCAAGTGACCTTCAACGGTGCGGTAACTCAAGTGCAGGTTTTCCGCGATATCTTTATTCGTCAGGCCCTTTGCAGCCAGCCTGATAATGCTTAACTCCCTTTCGCTCAATTTGGCGGCATCATCTGCTGTTGGTATCTTGTTCTCACCTAAGCGAAAATAATTAACTACCTTCTTAGCCACCACAGGATTAAGCACGGGTTCGCCTTTGTGGACGGCTTTGATGGCTCTTACCAGTTCGCTGCCGCTGACATTCTTAAGTAAATATCCATTGGCGCCGGCCTTTAATAATGCAAAAACATACTCATCGTCATCATACGCGCTAAGTATCAGGATATTCGTTTTGGGGCTGATTATCTTGATTTGACGCGTTGCATCTATGCCGTTTAACTTGGGCATAGCTATATCCATCAGAATAACATCCGGTTTGATTTCATTGACCAGCTGTATTACTTCTTCACCATTGCTGGCTTCACCAACAACTTCCAGCCCCTTTTCATCCTCAAGCAGGCGGCGGATACCCTGGCGGGTAATCAAGTGGTCTTCACAGAGAACAACCCGAATATCAGTCATATATCTTAATTATCAGCTACAAATTCCAATGGTACATCGTACCATAGGTCTATATCTTTGCGCATTACACCTGTTTTAACAGGTGTATTTACGCTTATTATCTGCGGAATAAACTGGACAATACAGGTGCTTTACGTACCATAGATAGGTGTATTAACAGTGGGCAGGAAATCCTGTAAGACTTAGGCTTAAATAAGGGAGACTGAAAAGGGAGGTACCATAGTGGATAATACACTTGATTTAGCTGCAATCCAGACAGCTTTAGAGAAAAGCTCTGCAAAGGTCGAAGCCCTTATCAATAGCTATGTTGATAAAAAAGAGCAGCTGATATCTTTATTGCAGGATATCCAGGCAGAGTTCGATTACCTCCCACAGGAAACCCTGGTGAAAATCAGCCGGACACTGGATATACCCTTGAGCCAGGTTTTCAGCGTAGCCACATTTTTCCAGTCGTTCAGCTTAAAACCAAGGGGCCGCCACACGATTACCGTTTGCCTGGGCACTGCCTGTCATGTCAAGGGCGGGCAAAGACTCGTCGATAAAATCTCTAGGGATTATAAAATAGGCCCCGGTGAAACAACCCAGGACGAGAGATTCACGCTGGAAACAGCCAACTGCTTGGGCTGCTGTGCTCTCGGGCCGGTGGTAGTCGTTGACGGCAAATACGAGGGCCACATGACACCAGATAAGCTGGACAAAATTCTTAAGAAATACGAATAAACGGCAGAAAGGCAAAAAATGGTCGAACAAGTTAGGAAACTGTTAGACAGGAAGCTAAAGAATGTTCAGGAACTGGAGCAGTTCCAGCAGACGATATTGAAAGATAAAGACTCAAGTCAAGTGACTGTTTCCGTATGCGGCGGCACCGGCTGCCGCGCTTCTGGCGCTCAAGACGTCGTCGATGCCTTTTCCGAAGAAATAGAGAAACGGGAACTACAGGTCAAGATAGATTTCAAGGAAACGGGCTGCCACGGCTTCTGCGAAAGAGGCCCGGTGGTAGTCATCGGCCCTAAAAAAATATTCTACCAGCACGTTAAGCCGGAAGACGTACCGGAAATTATTTCCGAAACCGTTTTAAACGGTAAGGTTGTCCCGCGCCTGCTATATACAGACCCTGCCACCGAAAAACAAATCACTCACGAATCGGATGTTCCTTTCTACGCCAGGCAGATGCGCCTGATCATGGGCACCAACGGAGAGATAGATCCCACGGAAATCGCGCAGTACATTGCTGCTGGAGGCTACTCCGCACTCGCTAAAGTCTTCCAGCAAATGAACCCGGACAAGATAATCAATGAAATCACTAAGTCCGGCCTGCGGGGAAGAGGCGGCGGAGGTTTCCCTACCGGCCGCAAATGGCAATCCTGCCGCACCGCCGAGGGAGATACTAAATATGTTATCTGCAATGCCGATGAAGGCGATCCCGGCGCCTACCCGGACCGCAGCATCCTGGAAGGAAACCCCCACAGCATCATCGAAGGGATGATTATCGGCGCCTACGCTATCGGCGCGCACCAGGGTATTATCTACGTGCGTAATGAATATCCTCTGGCGGTTGAGCATGCCAGGACAGCTATCGACCAGGCAACCGATTACGGACTTCTCGGTGAGAATATATTAGGCTCCGGCTTCGATTTCAGGATAACGATAAATAAAGGGGGCGGGGCTTTCGTCTGCGGCGAGTCAAGCGCCTTGATAGCATCGCTGGAGGGTAAAGTTGGCGAGCCCAAGGCTAAATACACGCACATGTCGGAAAGAGGCCTCTGGGATGAGCCCAGCCTTCTTAATAACGTCAAGACCTGGGCCAACGTGCCCCTGATAATCAATAAGGGCGCTGACTGGTATTCAAAAATCGGCACCGCCGGCAGCAAGGGAACGATGATATTTTCGCTGGTTGGCAAGATTAATAACTCCGGCCTGGTGGAAGTCCCCATGGGCATTACCTTGCGGGAGATGATATACGATATCGGTGGAGGCATCCCGGGCGGCAAGAAGTTTAAAGCCGTCCAAACAGGCGGGCCTTCAGGCGGGTGCATCCCGGAAGATTACCTTGATACCCCGGTGGACTTCGACGAATTAACTAAACTGGGGTCAATGATGGGTTCCGGCGGCATGATTGTGATGGACGAAGATACCTGCATGGTGGATGTCGCCCGTTATTTCATCGATTTCCTCAAGGGGGAATCCTGCGGTAAGTGCACGCCCTGTCGTGAAGGGCTTGCCACGCTTAGCGAGATTTTAAACAGGATTACCCACGGCGAGGGCAAAATGGAAGACCTCCAGACTATGGAGGACATCGGGGAAATACTGAAAATAGGCGCTTTATGCGCCCTGGGTCGTACCGCCACCAACCCTGTTTCAAGCACACTTAAATATTTCAAAGACGAATATGTAGCGCATATCAAAGACAAGAAATGTCCTGCCGGCGTATGCCGCGAGCTTATCGAATATGAAATCGATACTGATAAATGCACCGGCTGCGGTGTCTGCGCGCGGGCCTGCTCCACCGGCGCCATTACCGGAGAAAAGCGCGAGCCTCACGTGATAAATAAAGGGCTGTGCATAAAATGCGGAGCCTGTTTCGATGTCTGTAAATTCGACGCAGTGGTAAAGCACTAGAAAACTAAAGGAGAAGTAAAATGACCAAGTACTGGATAAACGGCGAAACTGCTATTGAAATGAACGATGCGGAAGATGTAAATACAGTGCACTTCACCGTCGATGATAAAGACGTCCTGGTATCCGCCGGGCAGACTATCTATGAATCCCTGCGGCACATGGACGGCATCGGGGTAATTCCGGCTCTCTGTTACCATCCCGCCGTCCGACCTTACGGAGCGTGCCGCTTATGTACCGTGGAGGTCAGCGAGGACCAGGGTAAATCCTTCAAGTTCGTAGCTTCCTGTTTATACCCGGCGAAGAACGGCCAGATTATCAAGACCAACACCGAGAAGATAAGAAAACTCCGCAAGGGAATCATTGAGTTTCTGCTGGCAAGATGTCCTGACGTCAAAGTCATCCAGGAACTGGCTAAGGAATACGGCGTGGAAAAGCCCAGATTTTCACTTGGCAATAATGAGTGTATTCTATGCGGTTTGTGTGTGAGAATATGTCAGGAAAATATGGGAAAATCAGCTATCAGCCTAGTTAACCGTGGTATTTATAAAGAAGTCGCCGCTCCTTTTTATGCTTATGAGCTGGGTTCCGAATGCATCGGCTGTGGTGACTGTGCCTTCGTTTGCCCCACTGGCGCCATTACCATTGGACCGGACGGCAAGCCGATTTTGCCCAAGGTGAAAATCCCTCAAGCTGAAGTGGAAGCTATGATGTCTGAAGAGAAGCTCTCCAAGTCCTGACGATACAGCTGTTAAATTTACACTTGAATTTATCATGGCTTGCACACATAGAGTACCCAACCGCTAATCTATTTGATTATCCGGTCTGTTATATCCGCTTGAATTTTATGGTTCTCCCACAATAGGCCCTGTCATGAGCCATTTCCTTATCGCTTTGTCCTTTTAATCCTATGTTACTCATAATATTGTAATTTTCCTTCGTTTGACTTACAAATTTATATTGGGTTATCATGAAACACACCGGAGAACAGGAAAAAGTGTTTAAGGGATAATTCATGTTGAAATCATTAAAATGGTTCGCCCTACTCTTAGTATTGCTTCTTTTCGTAACGTCGTGCGGAGGAGCCGTCAATGAATCAACTACGCAGGCAACGCCCACACAGACAACACCTCCACAAACACCAACAACATCAACGGCAGTCACACCAACAAATGGTGTTGGAGATGAACCTACTGAAGAACCATCTGATTCAGAACCGCTAATTACGTTTAAGGCGGCGGGGGTTGGGTCACACAACTATTTTACCTTCGAGATTGTAAATAACAGATTGTTATATCAGGCAATCAGGTACGATTACTACCCATTGGACAGCGACTCTATCAATAATATCAGGCCGGGTAACTATATCGCTTATGTCGGTCAGCTCTTTAATACGAGTAACGACTGCTTCATGGTTTATGTTTCCAACGGCAAGCTTTACTATAAGGTAATCGACCCCTATGCCATTCCTGGACCCGAGCCGGTAGACAGCATGGGCGCAGTCCACGAGGGAATACTCGAAGGCTATGCGACGTCTATTACCATGAACTACGTAAGGTTCACCGACCGGGAGGAATATGGTGTACGGGTGAACTGGACGGATAATTACGGAAAAGGCCATTATGCGGTAATCGACCAGTGGGAAGGGATTACCGAACAGGGCTCCTCGGTAGCCGACGACCGACCCCAGTTAGTTGACCCTATCGCTCAAGGCCGGGTAGTGCGCCCAGCCGAATACCTAGAAGACTGGAAACAAACACAAGAGTCGGCAGCGCCGGGCGTTGTCGTTAACTGGGTAAAGGAAGACGAAAATCATCTCGAGCTGAAGTTTGATAGCGATGGAGGTACTGTTACCGGTTCGTACTGGTGGCGACATTCTATGGACTTCATGTACCCATATGCAGAAGCCGGCTGGCCTACCACGACTATTATCATGACTCAAATTGGCGACTTAACCGGTACTTACTCAGGAGGCGAAACAGGCCACTTCGAAGGTTACGTCACTGGGACCAGAACCGGAGCCTTTAATGGCGTCATCACCGAAAAAGCCAACGGTATTATTGAGGGCACCTGGACGGCGGAGATGGATGCCGCTGGGCATATTACAGGAGTGATGCACTACATGGTTATCTGTACCGAAGAAACCTATGAAGATTGGCTGGATTTCGAGGCCACACTGTTAGAATAATAATTTCCAAAGTATTTAGTGCATTGCGTATATCTATACGACATTCCTGTTCTTTTTTACAACTTTTCAGGGAACAACCAGCATAATGCGCACCTCTGTTTGACACTTTTACGCTTTTCTGGTATTTTATAGACTAGAGATTTGTTTATATAACAATATTAATATTTATATAAATCATTATGCGAGTTTAACTTTGTTCTTTCTTTCAAGAGTCGTATGCGGTAAGTCCTTCACCTTAACTAAAAACTCTTTGTATGAATCAGTAAGGCTCGCGGCCGATTCTTCCACTTACCGGACATGGGAAAGGGCATAAGAAGGAGTTTTTAAGATGAGATGGGGTATGGTCATCAACCTGAAAAAATGCACTCGCTGCCACGCATGCATCGCTGCTTGCCGAATTGAACACTTTCTACCTATGGGCATGAACTGGCCACGCCTGATTGCCTGGGAAACCGATGTCCCCGGCGAAGAACTCACGACCATCCCCGTTCGCTGCAATCAATGCAAGGATGCCCCCTGTGTCGAGGTGTGCCCTGCCGAGGCTACCAAGAAACGCGAGGACGGCATTGTGTATGTCGATAATGATATTTGTGTCGGCTGCCGCTACTGTATTATCGCCTGCCCTTACCAGAACCGCACCTTCTTATCCCGCGATAAAGACCCCGGTTACTTCCCGGGTTATGAGCGGACGCGCTTTGAGAAGGCCGGCCGTAAGATTTATCCGCATGTTGTCGGGACGACCGAAAAATGTGATTTCTGCATGGAAAGAATCGATGCCGGTCTGGCAAAAGGGTTGGTCCCGGGCAAGGACCGTGAGGCTACACCGGCCTGCGTAAACACCTGCCAGTCGAGGGCACTAACCTTCGGCGATCTTGACGACCCGGAATCGGAAGTGTCAAAACTGATTAAAGAGCAAAACGCTTTTCAGCTTCATCCCGAGTACGGCACCGACCCCGCCGTATATTATATCGATGGTAAAATAGGCAATGCGCCTTCTAATATCGCCCCCCGGGAGGAACAGACCGCTTCGCACATACAACACCTAAGCACAATGGAGGAACGGGCGAAACAGATCTTCGGTAAAAAATAAGGAGGGCTTACAATGTCCCAAATGGCAACTCGCCAGTGGATGACCACCCATGAGTGGATGGTAAAACCCATGCACCAGAGAGAGTGGATTGAAAGACGCGGTATCATGATATGGATTGCCGAGACCTTTACCAGCTTGGGCGCAGGTTTATACCTTGTCTCGCTGTTTATCAACAGCTGGTGGGGCCTACTCGTGGGGTGGTTGATTATCATGTTCCTTAAACTCCCCCTCCATATTGCCTACTTCGGCAAGCCCTTGCGGTTCTATCGCACGTTACCGCCTTTTTCAAATGCCTGGAAAACATCCTGGTTCGCCCGGGGCATCCTGTTTTCCGTCTTTTTCGGCACTTTCGGCTTTGTTCAACTTGTCTTTGGCCAGCCTGACCTCGCCAATCTAATCGGGAATTCGATAGCTAATCCCATTTATTATACCTTCGGTGTGCTGGCCGGTATTAGCGCCGTAGGCGTAGGCATCTATGGCGGATTCATCATGAACTATGTTAAAGGGATTCCGTTCTGGAACCAGGGACTTCTGCCTGTAGTGTTCATACTAGCCGGAGTTGCCGACGGATTCGGCCTGGCGATGGCTGTCGGCTTGGCAGGCGGCGATGCTAGCGTGTCGTGGGCAGAAACTGGCAGCAGCTATCTGCTGATTATCAATGTGCTATTGATAATAGTCTATCTTATCAGTGCCCGATATACCTCTGAAGTGGCTAAAATATCAGTTAAAGAGCTTCTCACCGGCCCGTCAGCCTTTATGTTCTGGGGGGGACTGGTAACGCTCGGGATGGTTGTACCTGCGGCGATTTCAGTGGTTAGTCTTTTCAGCGGAGAGATCCCCACCGTGCTGCTGATAATCGCCATCGTTGCGCATACATTGGGAGCCTTTGCCCTTAAATACTGCCTTTTGAAAGAAGGAATTTACCGGCCTCTATTACCGAGAGTTGCCGCATATTAAGACCATTAACGTTAATAAAAATATAGGTATCATATTTGATATGCAGTCTGGAGTTATAAATGGCTGAAAAGAAAATTATAAAAACCACCTGTAAGAGTTGCCACGGTGGCTGCGGGGTTTTGGTTGAAGTCACCGACGGTGTAATCACACACATAGAAGGGAACCCGGAATCCGCCACCCGCGGCACGATGTGCGCTAAGGGCTTGTCCAGTATCCAGCACATCGATAACCCCTACCGTATTACCCACCCTTACAAGAGGACCGGCGAGAAGGGCGAAGGTAAGTGGAAACAGATAAGCTGGGACGAAGCGCTGGACACGATTGCCGCTAAAATCAAAGAGGCCTCCGAAAAATACGGCCCCTGGACGGTAGCTACCTCACAGGGGACTGGCCGGGGCTATAACCGCTATGTCCACCGCTTTTCCCGCTCGATGGGCTCCGCCAATGTTATTTCACCGGGCTACATTTGCCACAGTCCCCGCATAGGCCTTTATGGCCTGATTACCGGCTACGGTCGGCTTTACTGCGATTATCATGGGTGGGGCGGTGTATTCCCCAAAACGCAGATATCCTGGGCCAAGCAGCTTGAAATCAGCAGCGCAGACTCCGAGATGGCCTACTGGTATACAAAATCGCTGGACTACTGTAAAAATCTTATAATAGTAGACCCACGAGCGACCGCATTTACGTCACGAGCTACACTTTGGCTACAAATCCGTCCCGGCACGGATGCCGCTCTCGCCCTGGGCATGATTAACATCATAATTCAGGAAGGCCTTTGGGATAAAGAATTCGTAGAAAATTGGACCTACGGTTTTGAGGAACTTAAAAACCGTGCGGCGGAGTACCCGGTTGATAAAGTCTCGGAAATAACCTGGATACCCAAGGAAAAAATAATTCAGGCAGCTCGCCTGTTCGCCCAGGACACCCCGGGTGTTATTCAAATCGGCAGCTCTTTAGAGCGGCAGGCTAACTGCGGCCAAACCATACGCGCTATTATCAACCTGCTCGGCATCACCGGCAATATAGAAAGACCCGGCAGTATGATAAGCTGGGTACTGCCAGAGACCGGCCTGATTGAAGATGTTTTCAATGAAATCCCCCTTACCGATGAAATGAGGTCGCACATCTACGGCGGCGATAAATTTAAAATGGGTGCGGCGCGTACCTGTAATCCAGACACCATTATCAGAGAGTTAAATAAGGGAGAAAAGCCTATCCGCGTCTGGATAAGCGTCGGCGGCCAGCAGATTGTACACCTGGCCAGCACCCAGCAAGTCGTAGAAGGTCTAAAAAATCTAGATTTTCTGGTGCAGGTCGACCAGTTCTGGGGCCCGATGGCTGAAATGGCGGATATAGTCCTGCCTTCCGCACACTGGCTGGAGTTAGACGATATTTACGATATGCACCCTCGTTTCATGATAGAAGCGCATAATAAGTGCGTAGAACCGCCGGGCGAAGCCATGTCCGACGCCTGGATTTTTAATGAAATCGGGCGGCGCGTTGTACCCGAATACTGGTTTAAAGACGTCGAGACCTTGCTCGATCATGAGCTAAGAAAAGCGCCTATCACCTGGAAGAAGTTCAGTGAGCGAACCGTTTCCGGCTGCTTTGGCCCGGACCAGAAATATTATAAATATAAGACCGACTACTGGCGCAAGGGGGGAGGCTTCCCCACGCCCACCGGCAAGATGGAGCTTTATTCGACAGTGCTGGAAAACCTGGGCTATGACCCGCTGCCTTTCTTTAAAGAGCCTGGCGAGAGTCCCTATTCAACACCGGAACTAGCCAAGGAATACCCATTGGTGCTGACCACCGGGTTCCGTTCACCGTTCTATTTCCTAGCACAATACCGCAACATCCCCTGGCTGCGTACCTTTATGGAATATCCCACGATGCAGATTAATCCTAAAACCGCCAAAGAGCTGGGTATTGAAGACGGCGATTTCGTATGGTTAGAGTCTCCGCGCGGTAAAATTATACAGAAAGCCAGGCTGTTCCCGGGTATCGACCCGCGAGTCGTGGCGGCCACTGCCAACTGGTTCTATCCTGAAGCGCCGGCACAGGGTTACCGCGGCGTGTTTATTTCCAACCCCAATATTCTTACTAATGCCAATTACCAGGACCCCATGTACGGTTCACCGGACCTGACGTGCCTGATATGCAAGGTATATAAATGCAAACCGGAGGAACTGAAAGACCCGAAATATTCGGATATCTTCATCAAGGAACATGGGGGCAAGCCGTGGGCATGGTAGACAATTCCGAAATCATCTTCGATAGCACGAAGATGAAAAATATAGGCGGGCCTAAGAAAAAAGCCTTGCCCCGCTACTACTTTCCGCTCATAATCGGCATCATTATCGCCGAAGCGGTTATCCTGGGTTTTGTACTCTTCGACATTTTTCCACTCACGCATGATTTTGTAGTTCATTCCTATTCACAGCACGCTTCTTATGTTGAGGCTTCCGATGTCACACAAATATCGGTAACTATCACCAGGTGGTTTTTCTTCCTGCTGACCGCAGGCGTCCTCATCCCCACGACCCTGATTATTATCATGGAGGTTACCCGCCGTGTAATAATAGCCCGCAAAGGTAAAGCCAGCGCCTGGGACGATGAATACTCCTGGCTGGATAAACTCGACCGTACACCAAAGACTCCAGCTGATGCAAAAACCCGCGTGGAAGGCGACTACATCCGGCGCTTCGATACCCACCAGCGTATCCAGCATTTCGCTTTGATGGTCTCATTTATCGTACTGGCGATAACCGGTTTCTTAAGGGGCTTTCCGGACTGGCCGACTTTTCAGTGGTTTACCAGCATCTTCGGCGGCACCGAGGTATTGCGTCTCATCCATGATATCGCCGCCTTTGTCATGATTGCCGACGGTATCTATCACCTCGGGTATATAGCCTATGGGTATTTCGTGAAACATAAGTCTCCGGTAGCAATGTTCCCAAGCTGGAAAGACCTCAAAGATATCATCCATACTTTTCTCTGGATATTAGGCATGCACCGGCACGAACCGCAGTACGACCGTTTCCAATACGGCCAGAAGATAGATTACTGGGCGATATTCTGGGGCATGCCGGTAATGGTAATAACGGGCATAATCATGATGTTCCCCTCCGTTTTCGGCCAGATGGACGGCCAGTGGTTCGCCGTGGTTGCCGCCGCCCACCGCGATGAAGCGGTCCTCGCCGTTGGATTTATTCTCATCGTGCATATGTATTACGGCCACCTGCAAAAGAGCGCCTTTCCCTTTAATACGGTCATATTCACCGGCAGGATGCTGAAATCAAAATATAAAGAATGGTTTGGTCGGGAATACGCGCAGATAACTGGCGAAAAAGACCGGGAATAACTATACTTAATTCATATAACAAGGCAGGTAAAAATGGCTGGCATCATGCAGCGCTGGATGGGGCAGGGGAACGAGGTGAAATCAAGCTATACCGCCGGCGACCGGCTGGCTGGAGCGCTCGATATTACCCGGCCTGTCCTTTCGGGGATGGGAGCGCTTGGCGTTGCCGGCGCCGCTGCCCTCGCTAACGGGGGATTTCCTTCCTGGAGTCAGGCGGTTCCAGGTGTTATCACCGCCCTGCTGGCTTTTGCCGGCATTCATGCCTTTAACGACTTCGTGGACCAGCGCCGTGACGTGGTCTGCTGGCCTGGCCGGCCGATACCGAGCCAGCGATTGGCACCGCGCCAGGCTTTACTGCTGACTCTCGCGTCTTTTGCTGCTGCTCTGGTTATCGTGTGGTTCGTTTTTAATCCCACCTGCTTTGTTGTCTCGGTAGTTGCCATCGCCTTAAGCTGTCTCTATTCAGGTTATCTAAGGGACAGGGTCGGCTATCTTATCCTCCCCCCTATTGAGGCGATGCTCTGGCTCTGCGGCTGGACGGCCTTCTCGCCGAATACACTGTTTACCTCCTGGGAACCGTGGGCATTGTGGCTGTTCTCGGTAACCTGGCAGGCCGGGCACATCATGGTTTATTCTCCTCTGCACCCCATACAGCACGTCAAGGGTGCAAAACTAACTCAAGTGCCGGCTTTCATTAAAAGGACGTCTCCGAAAGCGGCAACCGTTTTGGGTTTTATCTTTTTATGTATGGCTGCCGGGGTAGGCATCTACCTGGGCTTCCTGTTCAACCTGGGTCTGCTTTACCTGATACCGACGGGCATGATGGCTTTGCTTGCGCTGGTAATCAGCTTTAACTTTATGCAGGACTCCGAGAATTTCAACAAGGGGATTAAAGCTTTTTCTTTCGCAACCTATTTCATGCTTGTTGCCCGTATTTTAATCCTGCTAAGCGTTTTCTTATTATATTAGGAGATTTTTTTGGCAAACTCCAAGCCCGGAAGACGGGTAAAGTCACTCTATAATCCTCCTTCGCTGCTATTCAAACAGGCCTTTTCTATTGCATACCATGGATGGATTAGCGGATGGGCCGGACTCCCCGGCTGGATGCTTAAGGGCAAAAAAGTCCTCGCCACATCCGCCGGCGCCACCGCCATCGGCTGTACCGGTTATCCCACTCATGTAGTCTGGGAGGTGACCACACGCTGTAATCTTAACTGCATCCACTGCTACGCGAGTTCGGTGGACTCAATACAGGCGGAGCTAACGACCGCCGAGGGTAAAAAGCTACTGGATCAAATAGCCATAGTCGAAGATATACGCATGATTGTCATCACTGGCGGCGAGCCTCTCTTAAGAGAGGACATCTTTGAGCTCATGGAGCATGCCGGGAAGTTAGGTTTTCATATCGTCTTCAGCACCAACGGGACACTGCTGACACCGGATATGGCTAAAGACCTGGCACGGCTGGGCGTAGCCAATTTTTCTATCAGTCTGGACGGTTTTACCAGCGATTGTCACGAGTCGATACGACGCAAGGAGGGCTGTTTTCAGGGCGCACTGGATGGCATCAAGGCCGCCGCACAGACCGGCGTCTGCCTGCAGGTCAATTTCACGGCGATGAAACAGAACCTGGCCGAGTTGCCCGGTGTAATCGACCTTGCCGAATCACTGAAAGCGGATATCATCATGATTTTTCAGGCTATCCCTCCTCAAAAAGAAGGAGTGTCTCTTGAACTGGATGCGGAAGAACAAATGCACCTCATCAGGACAATCGCGGAAAAACAGAAAAAGACCCGCGCCCTGATAATGCCGGTCTGCTGCCCCGAGTACTGGCCCTGGCTAGTGGAACAAAAGCGGTTTTCGCTAGGTAAGAGTATCCGGGAGAAAGCACTCGCCGGCTGCGGTGCCGGCCGCGGCTTTAGCTACATCAGGTTCGACGGCGAAGTATGGCCGTGCAATTTTATCCCCCTTTCAGCGGGTAACGTACGCCTGACGCCGTTCCAGGATATCTGGAACAACTCTCCGCTGCTGCAGGAGTTCCGCGGACAAACGCGGCGGTTGAAAGATACCTGCGGAGAATGCAGACATCAGAGTATCTGCGGCGGCTGCCGCGGTCGGGCCTTTGCCCACACGTCAGACCCCTTTGCAGCCGACTCCGCCTGCCTGTTGGATCACTGAAAACGGATTTAGTGTATGATAAGGTTTATTCAAGGTGAACGCATCCCCTTAAGCGAAGACTCCTTTATCAACACCAGCACTGCGCAATTTTACGATGAACACGCCCGGCGCTTCATGGGGTCGGTCTATCGCCGGTTTGCCGTAAAGGCCGCGGGTATTAAAACTCCTGGAAAGCGGGTTCTGGACCTCGGCACCGGCAGCGGCCGTTTGGCAATCGAGCTGGCAAAAGCCCGCCCCGACTGGTTTATTACAGGCAGCGATATCTCGGAAGAAATGCTGAAAATCGCCCGAACGAATGCCTCCCAAGCCGCTTTAACTGATAGAATCGATTTTCACCAGACCCCTGCGGAATCGCTTCTCTTCACCGACGGCTGTTTCGACCTGGTGGTTAGCAACTCATCTCTCCATCTCTGGTCAGACCCCATCAAAGTATTTAACGAAATCGCCAGAGTAACCATGCCGGGCAGGTATTGCTTAATCTGGGATAATATGAGGTGTAACATACTTAATCCGTTCTTAAACCTGCTTGGATATGCAATGGGCATGAGTTCATCGCAGCGCCGACTTTGGTTGCAGGCCATCCGTTCGTCTTACACTATCGGGGAGGTGAAGGCGCTCTTAAGAGAATCGGACCTCAAAGATGCCCGCGCGAAAATAGAACCCAGGTTTCTTGAGATTAGCATACAATGGAAAAAGCCCGTGTAATAATCATCCAGATATCTTTTCACTTAAAGCCTCCAAAATAAGTGACAACTGGGCACTTTTTACCAATCTTTGTAAATGGCAACGTTCATGCAGGTGTTGACAATAATAAGCACTCTATTTTATAATTGCAACCAGGTGCAATAACAATGAGTTGTGTTTCAACACTAAAGGCAAAAGGACTAAAACTGACTCCGCAAAGGATGATGATTGTTGATATCATCCACGACGCTAAGGAGCATCTAACCGCTGATGAGATAATTAGGCATATCCAGGCGAATATGCCCGGGGTCAATAAATCAACTGTCTATCGTACTCTATCACTTCTGGAACAATACGGCTGTGTATATAAAAGTGAACTCAGTGAAGAATTGATATATCACCATGATGAAGTAGGCCACCATCATCACCTGATGTGCAGTCGGTGCGGAAATATAATCAAATGTGATGAAGACCTGTTTATACCTTTAAAAAATCTGCTTATGGAGAAATATGGGTTCGACGCGAATTTCAAGCACATAGTAATGAGCGGATTTTGCGAAAAATGTAAAAATAATAATTAAATTTTTTTCCTTATTACTGCAATTTGTTGCAATAACTATGATATGCAAATTTCCCTGGAGGCATATCAGGATAAAGCAAGTACTAAGTAAAGTTTGAGAGGAGAAAAAGGTATGAAGAAATTAGGGTTTATTTTTGCCGTTATTCTGGTTTTAAGTCTGTCAGTGGGTATTTTCTTTAGCGGATGCGCCGCAGAAGACTCCGCAAAATTAAAGGTGGTAACCAGCACATCCCTGATTGCCCAGATAGCTGAACGTATCGGTGGCGATATGGTCAGCGTAACTAATGTAGTTCCTCCGGCGCAATGTCCCGGTCATTTTGATATCAAGCCGGGTGATGTTCAGATGCTGGCTAACGCACAGCTTTTCATTATCCATAACTGGCAGGGAGAAAAGTTCTCCGATGAATTGATTGCCTCGGCTAATAACGAAGACCTTGTTAAGGTTATGATTGAAGTGCCGGGCAACTGGATGACACCTCAGGTACAGCGTGAAGCCGCTGACAAAATCGCCGAAGCTCTTATTCAAATAGACCCCGATAACAGTACTTACTATCAAAATTCCGCTGATGAATATAAGGCCGAGGTAACGGCCAAAGAATCGGAAATAAATTCAAGGCTAAGCCAGGTAAATTTATCAGCAATCAATGTCCTGTGCGATGAGCAGCAGACAGGTTTCGTTACGTGGACAGGTCTTAATATAATCGCCACCTACGGCAGACCGGAGACATTCACTCCACAGGTGATCATAGACCTGGTTGACCAGGGTAGAGAAGGCAATGTTACCCTGATTATCGACAACATGCAGTCGGGTGGAGAATCAGGCAAGTCCCTGGCAGAAGAACTCGGGGTAGCGCACATCGTACTTTCAAATTTCCCCGGTGGCTATGAGAATACCGATACATGGGAACAGGCTATCGATTTCAACATCGATTTGATTTTAAATGCAATCAATGATTAGGATGCAATTATGTTAGACACAAATAACACAAACAGCTACTCCATAGACATCAATAACGCCGTAGTCTCTTTCCGAGAGGATATTGCGTTAAGAGGTGTTTCTCTCAAAGTAAAACATGGTGAATTCATTGGAGTCGTCGGTCCCAACGGAGCCGGCAAGACCACGTTACTTACTATCGTTAATGGGATGGGCAAGTTGCTCCACGGTCAGGTGATTGTACTCGGCCAAAATCTGACTTCTGGTAACGGTCATTCACTGCGGAAAAAGGTCGGCTATGTAGCGCAGGTGGAGAGCATAGACCCCAGAATGCCGATGATTGTTCGCGAGGTAGCGATGATAGGTCGCTACGGCCGCCTTGGTTTGTTCAAGAGGCCGGGGAAAACCGATTGGGAAATTGTGGACAAGGCTCTAGAGTTGGTAGGCATGACGCATCTGGCAAGGCGTCCCATCGGGCATTTGTCCGGAGGAGAACAGCAGCGAGTCGCCATTGCACGCTGTCTGGTGCAGGAGCCTGAAATTTTCCTGCTTGACGAGCCTACGGCCGCGCTGGATTGGAAAGCGAAAACCGACATCATGGAATTAGTCAAGCGTATACACGACTTGAGGGGACTGACCACTCTGTTTGTGACTCATGATTTAAGCGCTCTGCCCATTGCCTGCGACCGTGTCATTCTGATGAAAGACGGCCTTATCTGGAACGAAGGTCCGCCCAAGGGTTTGCTGACCGATGAAAAACTCGGGCAGCTTTATGATTTACCCGTTTCCGAGGTGGAAAAAAGGCGCCGAGAAGCTGTAATAATCTAGTATTATAAGGTCTGAATTTATGGATTTATCTATTTTTACTTACCCATTTATGCAGAACGCTATTCTTTCCGCCTTTCTCGGAGGCATCGCCTGCTCCGTTATCGGCGTTTTCGTAGTCCTGCTGCATATGCCATTTATCGGTGTCTGCATGTCCCATGCCGCTTTCGCCGGGGCGCTCCTGGGTCTATGGCTGGGCTTTAATCCAATGATAGGGGCTTTTGTCTTTAGTCTCGGCGCCGCCGCTATCGTCGGTCCTCTTGCCGACCGCGGCGAACTGAATCCGGAGACATCGGTCGGGGTTATTTTTTCTCTCATGCTTGGCCTTGCCTTCCTCTTCATGGGGCTGATGTCCGGCCCTAAATCCGCGGCACTTGAGCTCCTTTGGGGCAGCATCCTTACTAACACACGCGGCGATATCGTGGTCCTGGCAATAGTAGCTGTACTGGTGGTAGGCATTATATTCGTATTTTATAAAGAGATTCAGGCAACGGTGTTTCAGCGTGACATGGCGCGCGCCGTAGGCATACCGGCAACGGTGATGCTTTACAGTATCCTTTTTCTGATGGGCGCTACCATCACCGCTTCGTTCAGTTCTATCGGCGGACTGCTTATCTTTAGCCTGATTCTCAATCCTGCCGCGGCGGCATACCAGCTTACTTACAGCATGAAAAAGATGTTTATCCTTTCCGCGGTATTCGGTGTTTTATCAGGCTGGATCGGGCTGCTTATTTCCTATTTTTTTAATATTCCCAGCGGCGCTACCATCGTGGTGACTTCATCGGTAATATTCTTACTCGCGGTAGTCTTCTCGCCCAAGCGTAAGGTGAAACGCTGGCAGACGAAACCTTTGGGAGATAATACACCTTGAGCAGGGATTTCTTTAATTCGAGAGCCGCTACCTGGGATGACGAAGTAGCGGAAAAAGATGCATCCAGGTTGGAGGCCATGGCAGAACGCCTCGATATTAGGCTCGGAGCTTCCGTACTGGATATCGGCACAGGCACGGGAGTATTCGTGCCTTTTCTCCTCAACAAGATAGGCAGCGAGGGTAAGCTCGTTTGCCTCGACTTTGCCGAAGAGATGCTCAAGATAGCTAAGACAAAAGGCTTCAAGGGTAAAATCAGTTATTTATGTACCGACATCGAAAACAACCGCCTGGCCGACAATTCCTTTGATGCCGTTGTTTGCTATTCCGTCTTCCCGCACTTTAACGACAAAGTGAAAGCTTTCAAAGAAATCTACCGCTTACTTAAAAAAGGCGGTAACCTATTTATCTGCCATACTTCCAGTCGGCAGGCCATAAATGAAGTTCATCAAAGCATACCGGAGGTATGCAACCATCTCTTTCCAGAGAACGAAGATACGCGACGGATGTTATCCGAGGTTGGATTTGAAGACATCATTATTAACGACGGCAAAGATAATTATATGGTCATTGCCCGAAAATTAGTAGTCGTTGTGTGATATTCCCTACTCTGGTAGACTTACTTCAGAAATTCCCAGGTTACCGGTGAGTTGATATAGTGACTCATTTTTCCAACTTGACACCTATAATAAATGGGAGAGAGGTACGCATAATGAAGGCGATGGTTCTGAAGGAGATTTGTGAAATCAAGCTCGAAGGAAGAAGACGGCAAAGAGAAGACCTACCGCTGAAAGCAGAGCCTCTCGATTTTACCGGATTCTGTAGCCACAACAGGATTGTTTCTTTCACCCATAGGACTCTCCTTCTAGTAGGTTTTAATAAGTAAAAATTAACTGTGTAAAGCCCGTTTTAGTGCCCGGTGTATATCAGAGACAAACCGTTTGGTAATATCAGCATTAGGCACGAGTATATCAAACGCATGGCAGCCGCCGGGATAGACATGGAGTTCAGTGGGGACGCCGGCGGTAATCAGTCTCCGCGCGTAATCAACGTCTTCCTCGGCAAACAGGTCGATATCTCCAACCGCGATATATGCCGGGGGAAGCCCTTCCAGACTTTCCGCTCTAAAAGCCGCCGCATAGCAGGCAATTCCAGCGCTACCCGGCTCACAGCCGAGATAGGAACGCCATCCCTGCAGGCTATTTTCACGGGTCCAGAAGAGCGTATCCGGCAGGGCATCGCTGGCAGGAGTAACATTACAGTCGTTAATCATGGGATAAATCAGCAATTGAAATGTTATTTGTAGTTCAGCCCGTTCACGTGCCAGAAGAGCCAGCCCGGCCGCAAGCCCACCACCCGCGCTAGCACCACCGACAGCAATGTGGGATGGGTCAAACTTTAGTTCGCGGGTATGAGCTGCCATCCATTTAAGGGCAGCGTAACAGTCTTCCAGAGGGGCGGGATAGGGGTTTTCCGGTGCCAGCCGGTATTCTACGGAGACGACTATGCAATCACCAGTTAAAGAGAATTGTTTAGCGGTAAAATCCTCCTGGTCGATTTCACCCAGCATATAACCACCGCCGTGAATCCAGAGCAGGGCAGGGAGCAGTCCCGATTGTTTTTCCGGCCAGTAGATTCTAACGGTAACGTCAGGTGCGCCTTTGGGGCCTGGAATAATTTTATCTTCTATAGTGACTCCCGGGATGACCGGTAATTGTGATTTCATTGCCGCCATCATTTGCTTAGAAGCAGCACGCGCGGCCGGTATATCATTAAAATCCGTTGGCGGCATCTGGCTTAACATCATCTTGATAGGGCCTTTGAGTTCCGGGTCTAATAGCTCGGTCAAATCACGCACCACATATTCACTCCTGTTTCTATTAATAAGATATTCCTAACAACCCTGTGTGCTTCTGTATATGATGTCGTCCTGGATTTCCGGGGAAAGCATAACAAAGTAGGCGCTGAAGCCTCCCACCCTGACCACTAGGTCGCGGTGTTTCTCCGGATGGACTTTAGCATCGAGCAATTCTTCAGTATCCACCATATTGTACTGAATGTGCTGTCCGCCCTATTTTCAAAGTATCAGAAGGTCGTCAATAGATTCGACCACTCGTGGCACTATTAAGGTATCAGAAGGTCGCGACCAAAAATTTCATAGCTAAAGTCGGGGCGGGCGGATTCGAACCGCCGACCTTCTGAACCCCATGTGTGCCCTGAAAAAGGCAGAGGCCGCTTGCCTCCTTTTCAAAGGAAATTATAGACAGAATATTATCCTCAAGTCAATATCTCCAGTACATTTTATATTACATCTTAGTAGTTCCATATTCTTTTGGAGGATAATATATTCATTCTATCAGCGAACCTCTCGAAGATATGTTTTTCTCTTAGCTACAATCTGGGGAAAAAACTGATAATGTGACAAATTTATATTGACAAACTGATTAAAAAATTATAGAATGCCCAATTAGTTACAGATTTAATCTTTTATACCAATTCCTCATTTTCTTCATTTCGTACTAATCCCCACCTTCAGACACTAAACCCGACACAGGCAGTAAGCCAATACCAGAGTAAATATTTGATTTTCTCGTTAAGTTTCCTGCTGTTAGGGGGAGTATATGAACGGTCGTATCAAGTTTTCACAAGGTTTAGGAATTTGTCTCTTTAATGTGGCACTAGCAATCATTTTAACATGTCTTCTCTTGCCTTATGGAGCTCCGAGTGTATTAGGGGCGCAAGACGAAAGAATCCCAAAGAAACCAACAATAATTGAAACACAAAATGCAATAGTTACTCCTGAAAACGAAACAGAACTCTCAACATCTGATAAAAAAATAAAGATAAAAATACCAAAGGGTACGGTAGATGAAACCGTAGACTTTCAACTCAACAAGAACTTAACGCCAGGCTCAACCGGTATGAAAATGGTCAACTTCTTCGAGCTTAACGTAAAAGAGCATAATAGCGAAAATAAAGTCCACCAATTTAAAAAAAATATAGAAATAACTATCCAGCACACACAGGAAGAACTAGCCGGATTGGATATTGATTCATTATATCTTTATTATTTGGATGAAGATAAAGGTGAGTGGATACCCATACCTTGTGAGTTTGACCGGAAGACACTAACCCTTACCGCAAAATTTAAACATTTCAGTTACTTCGGAGAGCAGGCTAATCCCTTACAAAGCGGGCCAGGCAAAGTAACGACCGCGCAGGTAGGGCTTCATTCCGGCACGGCAACCTATAGCTATCCACTTGAGCTTCCTCCTGGTCCTGGTGGCTTCACACCATCTGTATCGTTGAATTATAACAGCGGCTCTGTCGATGGGATGAAGAACAAGCGGGACGTGGGCTCCTGGGTGGGGATCGGGTGGAGCTTGAATCTCGGTAGAATCAGCTACAACGCTGCCAGTGGCAATTATAACATTGACTTAAACGGTGTGTCCCACAAAATCGTCCCGAATAGCGATAGTATTTTTTACACTCAACCGGAAGAATATCTTAAGATTACCAAAGATGGTAACACGTGGAGCGTATATGATAAGAGCGGTAATTACTACCGTTTTGGTGGGACAACCGATTCGGAACAATATACGGATACTTCTGATTACTACCGCTGGGACTTAAGCTACTGGAAGGATACTAACGGTAACGAGGCTACGGTAACATACGTTCAAGATATCTGGAACAACTCGGTCCGCTCCGCGTATCCAGAGTATCTGCGTTATAACAATAACCTCGTCGAAGTACATTTCCTGTCCAGCTACTACGAAAACGGAGACTATGGTCCAGTAAGAAAAGACAACCCTATATCTTACGGTACTAACCCTGTACCTAAAAACATGGAGAACCGCCAGCTAGACTCTATTGAGATAAAGGTCAGCGGTAATCTTATCAGGAAATATAATTTTTCGTATATCACGACAGACCGTGT
Organism: Dehalococcoidales bacterium; assembly: GCA_016930185.1. Classification (GTDB taxonomy): domain Bacteria; phylum Chloroflexota; class Dehalococcoidia; order Dehalococcoidales; family RBG-16-60-22; genus RBG-13-51-18. Next base: position 52,714 of record JAFGHK010000033.1, read on the forward strand.
TTATTCTTCCGACTACGACGGTATTTACTATTCAGGAAAACACATGCTAATGTCAATAACCCAAATTGGGACGGACGGCGAGTCAAGTCTGTCGCCAACGAGTTTCGTCTACCAGTATCGGGAGGTTTTTCGATATGCAAATGAGACAGAGTACACAGGTAATCCCGGCAACCCGGCTTCAATCACCTGGCCATTCTTATCGGCTATCGACAGCGGTTATGGAGGTAGTATCAGCTTTACCTATACCCAGATTCCGGATACCTCTGTCTTAAATACCTGGACACGTCAGGCTGTTACCCAAAAGATAATCAACGGTGGAATGGGGACCACAGAAATATATAGTTACGCCTATACCCACAATCCACAATATAAAGGAGTAGACTGGGACCAGGAGTTCCGCGGCTGGAATGAGGTAATAGAGACCGATGCTGATGGTAACTACTTAAAACATTATTTTTATACCACTGGCACCATAAGCGGCAAGGATGCCGAGAAACTGACCGGAAAGGAATATCAAACAATATGGTACGATAGCGCCAACACATTATTGAAAACTAAAAATTATGACTGGAACCGGATAGATACAAGCCAGAATTTTACAGGTTCAATGACATTCTATCCCGATGCCAGCCCGGAATCGTCTAGCGTGGATGGTATAGTAGGAGAGACTACAAAACAGTCGTTCGCTTCATTAGTTGCCGATGTTGGGGATGGTAGTAATGACAGTATTGAAAGTTACTACATTTGCTCGCTCGCAGCTGATACTGTCAGCAACATCTGGTACAATATATTTCGGGGTATTTTTCTCTTTGATACATCTGGTTTGCCTGATAATGCTTCCATTACAGGTGCAACTCTTTCTATATATGGGTATTCTAAATTTGATACAGTAGGCTGGCTGCCAGATATTAACATCTATTCTTCAAATCCTGCGAGTAACACAACACTAGTAAACGGCGATTACGATTCTCTTGGCACGGTAGCCTTTGCTACAGCAATTGGATATAATGACTGGAATACGTCTGGTTATAATGATTTTGCTTTCAATTCTGATGGACTAAATGCAATCAGTAAAACAGGTATATCAAAGTTCGGAACTCGCAATGCTAATTACGAGGTTGCAGGGTCTCCTCCAACTTGGGCTAGTGGTCAATATTACGCAATGATGGGGCGCTTCGCAGAGTCAGGTGAAGGCTACAAGCCCAAACTAGTTGTTACATATAATATGTCTTCTCTCTATAAAGTCTATCTATCTAATATAGAAGAAACTATCGGCACCAAGACCACCCGTACCGAATACGTTTATGATGACTACGGTAATGTCATTACGGAAAAACGCCATGGAGATATCTCCACAACAGATGATGATTCAACTATACACCGAGTTTATTACGCCAATAACTCTACTGCTTATATAGTAAATAAACCCGCCAGAGAGCGAGTCTATGCTACCATCACCGAAGACGTCGGCGGAGCTAACCTTAAGAAAGAAACTTTCTATTACTACGATGGGAATAATGCCTTATTTACTACGCCTCCCACCAAAGGCAATCTTACCCGCCTGGAACAGAAGAAAGACGCCTCCAATTCGATAAGCAGCTACAGTACCTATGATACCTACGGCAACCTACTCACCAGTCAGGATCCCAACGGCAATACAACCACCTGGGCATTCGATACCACCTATCATGTTTATCCACTCACTAAGACTATGCCTTTAATCGGCTCTGAAAGTTACACTTACGCCCCAGGCACTACCAACCTGCTATCAATGACAGATGTTAATGGGCAGACGACCACCTATGAATATGATACATTCCAGCGCCTGACTAAAGTCATTAAACCAGGAGATTCTTCCGCCAGTCCGTCGGTGGAATACCAGTACAACAACTGGGGCACCATCAACTACCAGAACATTAAAACGATAACCAAGGTAGATGCTACCACCTTCCTCTGGCAGACCCAGTACTTTGACGGGCTGGGGCGGGTAGTTCAAGTACATACCAACGGCGAGAGCGGCAATACCATTATTGCCAGTACCACAACCTTTAACAACCGGGGCATGGTGGACAGGCAATATGTGAGTCAAGATATCGCATCTATTCTTACCAGTTATCAATCACCTGACGCCAGTTGGAAATATTCCACCTCAACATATGATGCTCTGGGGAGAGTAGTAACGCAGACCGGTGCCGACGGTACATCAATCAGCCATGATCACAGCGTTGCCTGGCAGGATACGGTGACCAACCAGCGCGGCTTCAAGACGAGGTTCCTCTACGATGCTTTCCAACGTCTCGTTAAGGTAGAGGAGCTAAACGCCAGCCACCAACTGTACGCCACTACGACCTATTACTACGACATTCTCGGCAATCTCATAGAGGTTTACGATAACAACAATAACACTACAGTCATGTTGTACGACTGGCTTTCCCGCAAGACCGCTATGTCCGACCCCGATATGGGCGTCTGGTCTTACGGGTACGATAACAATGGCAACCTCGTTACCCAGACTGATGCTAAGAGCCAGACAATCACTATGACTTACGACGCCCTGAACCGGCTCGTGAGTAAAGTCTATCCTGTCGGTTCTAATATGACTAACGTTTACTACGTCTACGATAGCACCGCAGGCGGTAACTACGGCAAAGGCCTACGTACCTCCATGACCGACGCTTCTGGAAATACGACCTATGTGTACGATAATCGCGGGCGACTGGTACAGGAAACCCGCGTTATAGATTCGATTGCTTATATCACTTCATTCACTTATGACGGCGCCAACCGGCCCGTCACCATCACCTACCCCACCGGTGAAGTAGTCACACAGACATATAACGGGCAAGGCCTCCCCTATTCCCTCTCCGGTAGCGCGGCAGGGAATCTCGTTACCGGCACATATTACAATAATCTGGGGTCTTTAACAGAAATCGACTTCGGCAACGGACTCAAGACAACTTACGGATATTATGATATGAACGGTATCAACGATACTACCGGCGGCTATTACGGCAAGCTCTGGGAAATCAAGACCCTGCCGCAGGTCGGCGGGGATGCCTTACAGGACGTCCAGCATACATGGGATGCTGCCGGCAATCTGGTAACGAGAGAGGATAAGTTAAATTCCATTACCGAAAATTTTGAATATGATTTCCTTGATAGATTAGTCAGCGGCTACACAGGGGAAAAGGATAACTGGCTTACCGGCTGGGCAAACAGGGTAAAGATTACCATCGCCTCTTCACAATTAGAAGGAGACCCAATAAACATCCCGGTCCTTATCCACATTAGCGCTAGCTGTGGCCAGGGTGGCCAAGACCTTACCGCTATCTTCGATGAATTAGGTGCTAACTATAAAAAATTGGCTGTCACCACCGATGATGGGCAAACCCAGCTCTACGTGGTAGTGGAAAAATGGGATGCCGTTAACGAAGATGCCTTGCTGCGAGTCAGTAAAGAGGGCTGGCAAATCTCCAGTTCCGAGGATACAATCATCTATCTCTACTTCGATAACACCCATGAAGATAACTCGAGTTATGTAATAGGCGAGTACTTCATTAACTTTTCAGTAATTGAATCACGGTTAAGAGAAGATATCACGATATTCAGCTTTTCGGAAATAGAATCGCGTCCAAAAGCAAATGTGCGTGCTATCCTGGATAAAAAAATCACGGGTCCCACTCTCATAACCGGTGTTATGATAGGTCTTGTTTTTGGTATTACACGTGACGGAGGCTCGGCTTCCGGCAACTATACGGAGTCCTATACCTATAACGAAATCGGCAATATAATGTCAAGGAACGGCGTCACTTACACCTACGGGACTAAGCCCCATGCCGTCACATCCGTCGGCTCGATGACTTACAGCTACGACGCTAACGGCAACATGATTACCCGCGGCGAACAGACCTTAACCTGGGATGCGGAAAACCGCCTCATAGCCGTCTCTGGTAACGGCACTACAGCCTTCTTTATTTGCGACAGCGACGGCAACCGCGTGAAGAAGCTAGAAAACGGTGAGACCACCATCTACGTTAACAAATACTATGAGAAGAACCTCACCACCGGCAATGTCACAACCAGCTACTATCTAGGGGGCAGGCTGGTGGCAACTAAAGAAAACGAGGTCTTAAGGTATGTCCACCAGGACCACCTGACCGGCACCTCTTTAATGACAGATAACACCGGCGCGCAAATAGGCGAGACGATGAAATACCTGCCCTTTGGAGAAACCCTCTCCGGCGCCTTGCCCACCGATAAAAAGTTTACCGGCCAGAGGCTTGACGCTACCGGGCTTTACTGTTACGGCGCAAGATACTATGACGCCACCATAGGGAGGTTTACAAGCGCAGATACAGTAGTACAGAGCTATATCAATCCGCAAAGTCTTAATAGGTATTCATATACTTTCAATAATCCTCTTAGGTATATAGACCCTAGTGGAAATATAGTTGAAATTGGGGGGGTAGATGTCAGGGTTACTGAAACTGTAATGTCAGAAGGGGCTGCCGGTTGTTTTATACCACCAGATCTAGCGAGTTCAATAGTCGACGCAGCCGAATCACCACTTTATCAGGCGTATGAGACTCTTTCCGCAGTAGAACCGCAATTAACAGATTATCTTGAAACGTCTGATCTGATAACTTCGATAGGCATTGACACTGATACGCGGTTTAATGGTGTTTGTAAGCAACCCGAAGCAGGGGCATCTGGTGATATAGCTGTTGGTATAAGACCCGAAATGCTTGGAGATAGCGATTTCTTGGTCACTTTGTTAGGTCATGAGTTATTTCACGCTGCTATCGCTGATGATATGATCCATATGGGATTTACTGATGACTGGTGGCTAAGAACTCCTTCAATAGCAAATGAACTGCTTGCGTATTCGTTTCAAAATAGAATTGGTAACGAAATTGGATATGTGTGGGATGAGAATAATCCATTACACAAAGCGGTAATTGCTTTCGGTGGTGTTACACCTGTTAATATTTATAGTAGATTTGAAAGCCTTACCCAATCTTATATGGATATGTTTGGGACATCCAATCTTTGGCCTAATTACGGACACTATATAGGAGGCGGTATGAGTTGTAACGGTCCAAAACCCGATAATAATATGAACAGCGTATTTTTTACACTGGCTGCCTGTAAAGTATGGTAATATATAAAATAATGTTCCGGGGGTTGAGGGCTATAAAAGATGACAAGTATCAAAAGAGCCTCGTTTTTACACTCAATTTCAATATTTCTTATTATGGCTTTCTTCCTCGGTATTATCATGACCGGGTGCAGTGGATATAAAGAAGTCACCTTAACCAGAAAAGGAATTCAGTTTTCTTTCGAATACCCTTCATCATACGAAGAGTTCTGTTATAGCTTCCAAAGTGAAGATTTTTACGTAGGACTCGTGCGGTATTCAGTTGATAGCCAGGAAAGGTTAGTAGATAGAAAAATTGATATATATATTTTTAAGACAGATATAGGGCGCCCTGATGCGACCTCATCCTTAAATTCATTTCTTGAAAACAGAGTCTTCGACTATGAAGAATTCCAGCTGCTTGAAAGGTCTTCAGTGAAAGTCTCCGGTATTGATGGGGAATTGATAATTTATTCTGGATATTACGATATTGGATATTTTATTTCAGAGCATTTAAAGGTTTGGGCAGTATACCTTGATTATAAAGACATTATATGGATTTTAATTATTTCCTCCGCCATCGATACTTCAGATGGAGCTGAAGCTGAATTTCAGCACTTTATTGATACTTTTAGATTTCTAAATTAACTTATTTCAGCACTTATTAACCAAAAGTCCCCCTCTCTTCCCTCAGGGCCTTTCTTTGTTTCTGATGGATACGTGGGAGAGTAGAATTCCCCGTCCAGAAAAAGCTGTCTTGGACATCCTACAAGCTTAGTCAGCTTTCTAAAAAGGCGATTATCGGTCGCTAATTTTCTGATTTACCTGAACTATCTTCAAACCTATACTCTGGTGCCATTCCCATTTTCGCTTGAGCTATAGCACTCTGGCTAAACTTTTTCAGTAACTTTAAATTTTCCTTGTTGGTTTCCGCCCTTTTAGCTATCCATTGAATTATCCGTTCCTCTGGGATACCGATTTCCTGGGCAACTTCAATGGTCCGTGATGTTACTATAGTCGAGCGTTTGTCAGTCAAGTCAAGCTTAACCTCTATACCGCTGGCGATAGCATCCAACTCATTTAGTTCCTTTTCTTTATAGCTAATACCAGTTCGTTTATTGATATTGGTCTTTGGGAATGGTTCTTTTTTCTTCTCTAACGCTGCGCTTATTCTTGAATTAAGCATATCAAGACTGAAAGGTTTGACTATATAATCCAAAGCCCCTAGCTTCATAGATTCAACAGCAGTATTGACATCATCAATAGCGGTTATCATTATTATAATTATAGACGAATCATATTTAGACTTTATCTCTTTTAGGACATCAATTCCCGATATCTCCGGCAATCTTATATCCAACAATGCAATATCAAATATGTCCTTTTCCATCTTGCGCAAGGCACTGTTCCCGTCAGAAGCGACTTCACAAAAGTACCCCAGATCATTCAAGTCCTCGGAGATAAGATCACATATAACTGGTTCATCATCAACGATAAGAACACGGGGTTTATTCATAATTTATCACTCTTTATTTCGTATTATTCCAGAGTCTATCAGAGTACTTCTCCTATGTCAATAACTAAATAATGAGTCAATTTGAGTGACAAGTAGTGTCATCAAATGCATGGTAGTCCTCTAATAGATTACGCCTTTTTACATTATATATACTTGACTTTTGCCATTTGTCTATGTATATTGTTTCCATAATGATACGCACCGGCAATAATTTAGGTAAACTAATCAAACAAAAGAGGGTTTCAGTTCCATTAACTTTATGTGAGTTGGGTAGCAGTTCGGGCGTTTCTCCATCCCATCTCGGTAGAATTGAGCGGGGTGAGCGTCTCCCTTCAGCACGAGTCCTGCGAAAGATTGCTAAGCCTTTGGGTTTTAAAGAAGAAGAATTATTTATGATAGCCGGATTTTTATCTAGTCCATCCAGCGATCAGAAAAATCCTTCTGGTAGCTATCATTATTCTTCTAAACTTGACCCATTTGTTGCCAATGTATTATCTCAAGAACCTGCAGAAGTTCAACGTGCAGTAATAGGTATTCTCAGTATGCTTAAAGTCATTTCGAAAACCAATAAAAATAAAGCCAAGCCAAATAATTGAATTTATTAGGAGGTAGGCTACACATGAAATCCAAAGCACTAAAGCAGTTGGTCAGGGAAATCTTCAGTGATGAAAAAACCAAACAGCAATTCTTATCAAATCCAGATAGTGTTATCTCGCAATACCCTTTAACTAAACAGGAGAAACAAGCAATATTAAATACACACGCTAAACTCGGATTAGCAACCTCCAATTCAGGGCAACTGGAAGCAGTCATTGGCCCTATGGGTACTTGGTCATAATGTCGCGCCATCATCTTACTAAATGTGGCAAGATAGGCAATCAAGGCTTCTCTCGGAAGAAATAATTACGATTTTATCGTCCTCAATTGACGAGGCTGATCTATACCATTTGGTTAAGGAATCCTTAACTCAAACTGGGCGAGGATTTGCTATCAAATCCAAAACTCAAAATTATAAACCGTGGCCACTTTTAGTTCTAGTAGCATGCGAGGCTATTTCCGGAAAATATGAACATGCACTACCGGCTGCTGCTGCTTTGCAACTACATATGGCCGCTGGTGATATCTTCGATGATATCGAAGATGCAGATTCGAAAGATTCAATACCAGCAAGATACGGTATTACCATAGCTACCAATATTGCTACTACTATTTTAACTTTAGCAGAGAAAGCGATCACGCAACTCAAGAAAAAAGGTATTGATGACCACGTAATAGTCAGTATTATAGATATAGTAAATTCTCTTTGTATTACATCATGCGTCGGTCAACATTTAGATTTGTCTTTAGCCTCAAATATTACTCTTTCAGAAGACATGTATTTCAGAATTATAGGCATGAAATCGGCCTCGCAAATAGAATGTGCTTGTCATGTCGGGGCATTGTTGACTACTACAGATCAAGACTTAGTAGATACTTTCGCCAAATTCGGTCATAATCTCGGAATGGCATCTCAAATTGCGAATGACATCCAGGGTATTACTACTGGAATTGACCTTTTTAAAAAAAGAATGACTTTACCTGTAATATATGCTTTAAATCAGGCAAATAAAGAGGATCGCTATCAGCTAAAATTCATATTCAGCAGACAGTCTGGACCCATAACCGATTTAGAAAAATTAAGAAATATGATAACCAATAATGGCGCTATCTATTATTCGATAATAAAGATGGAACTCTTCAAACAACAGGCTCTTGATATTCTCACCAAAATAAAGGAGAAAGGTATTAATATAGAACGAATGAAGTTATTTCTTGAATAAACAACCGAGGTATATATGAGTCGAGTCCATTATTTCTTCAATAAACTGTCCGCAGACCGTGGTTTGTTTAGAGGAGTACTAATTTCTTTATTCGCGTTCTGTATTTTAGTTATATCTCTGACATTCTTTGCTTTAAGTATTCCTGAACCTTATATGGGTGCTATGCTCTCAAAAAGTACTCAAGGCTGGGTTGTCGAAAGCGTAGATACAAGTGGTCTAGCAAGCGAAGCTGGGATACAGGTAGGAGATAAACCGACTATAATCAACGGTCAACCAGCCCAAGCATTCTTAGAAAAATATGAGAATGCCGAAGTGGTTTTTGGAAGATTAATTAATGAGTTAGCCGTGATTGATAACGATGGTCAAGTGAAATCGGTAACGCTTGAGAACGCTTCACCTCCTGCTAGGACTTTAGTTGAAATATTAACATGGTTTATTGTCTGTTTCGTGTGTTGGGCAACCGGATTCTATGTATTTTTTAAAAGACCAGGTAATCTTACAGCATTATTGTTGTGCTTTTGTGGGTTAGCTTTCGGATTGGCTCTTAGTGCGAACATGGCAGTAGAAAGGAGCATTCCTTCTGCACTTTGGTTTGAGATTACTGCATCTGTCATTGGACCTTGGTTGCTGCTACATTTTTTCCTAGTTATACCTGAAGAAAGAGCTTGGCCTCGCCACAATCCCCTCGTATATCTTATTTATATCCCTGCACTAATAACACTAATACTTTTTCCTATCATCGGTTATGCAAATGGCCAACCTTTGCCAGGTTTTCGTATTTTCAGGCTTTTTGAATACTGCGCTGGATTTGTTTTGGTAGCTGGTGTAGCAGTAATTAATTACATATACTCTATCTCACCCAGAACACGACAACAAATGAAGATAGTTTTAATAAGCTGTCTAATAGCTCTGATTCCATTTCTAGTTTTTAATATTCTACCGTGGACAATATCGGGACAAACTATCATAACACCGGGATTTAGTATGCTATTTCTTGCCTTCATACCATTAGGTATGGGATATGCTGTGATAACTCAAAAATTAATGGATATTGATATCGTCATTAGAAGAGGTATGATTTATGGTCTAATTACACTAATCATGGCAGCTATTGTATCCGCAGCTATCTTCTTGGTCGTAAATTTTAATACATCAATTGGAACCCCAATACAAATTCTTGCGGCTCTGATAGTGGGAGGGCTAGCTGCGGTTCTCTTTGGACCCATAAAAAAGAGGATAGAAATTCTGATAGACAAGCTATTTTACAAAGACAGATATGATTATCGTCAGGTAATCCAAAGTCTAAGTAACGCTCTCAACTCCGCAAATAATCTGACCGGAATATCACGTCTAATAGTCGGGACTACGGTAAATACTCTGAATTTATCAGGAGGCTGCCTATTCATCAAGAAACACCCGGACTCTTATAAGATCGCTGCTTCCCAAGGAATATTTATGGATGTTGTAAGGCAAGAATATCTGCGAAAATTGATATCTGATACATCTAGTACAAATAGCCTAGTTGAATTTCCTAATTTGGCAACAACCATTGACTCGAATACTGCATTTATAGTTCGCCTAGCAATGGGTGGAAAAGAAATCGGTATCCTTTTACTTTCTCATAAAATATCTAAGCAACAATTTTCATCCGATGACCTGTACCTAATACAAGGAATATCTTCTATTTCTTCTATAGCGTTATATAGTAATATGCTTATTCACGATGTTAGCATTAGAGATACTTTCGTCTCCATCGCATCTCATGAACTACGCACGCCGCTGACTGCTATAACTGGTTATGCCGAACTCCTATTACGACGAAATCCTCCTGAAGGTACTAGAAAGAAATGGCTTGAGAATATCCTTGATAACGGGCAAAACATAAGTAGAATGGCCAATGATTTACTCAATGTCACTCGTATTCAATCAGGTAAGCTCGCTCTAAAGTTACAGCGTTTAAATGTATCCAAGATTTTAGATGAACGACTAAATTTAGCGCGAGAAAATTCTAATATACATAAGTTTTCTATTCAAATAGAACCCGATCTCCCTGATGTGGTGGTTGATCGGGATAAATTTGGTCAGATCATAACGAATCTTCTAAACAATGCTATAAAATATAGCCCTAAAGGTGGTCGGATTACTTTGTCAGCAAATTATAACTCATTAAATTTTTGCCTAGTCATAAGTGTTGCCGACGAAGGTATTGGTATTAGCCCGGATGATACAAAGTCTCTTTTCACAACTTTCCACCGGATACAAAGGTCGGAGACACAAAGTATTAGAGGAAGCGGTCTTGGACTTTTTATAGCCAAAGAATGGACTGAGGCTATGGCTGGTAAAATTTGGGTAGAAAGTGAGTTGAACAAAGGGTCAACATTCTTTGTTTCAATTCCGGTAGAAATGACCAATCCTTATATCTTATAAAGTTGCATATAAAAATTGTTTATTACCCAACACTGCCACGCTTAGCCATAACAAGATCAGTTTTTGATATGGCGAATATCGGTATTAACAGTCAATATAAAGTCAACCACCGCATAAACAACATACTTATCCTTCTATCACCGGATTAGAAGGTTAGAAAATCAATCATTTAACAGGCCTCTAAAAGGGTGGGTGCTTGTCCACATTTAGTGACAGGTGTATAATTAGCCATGCCAAAAAGACTTCTTTTATTGGAAAGGTTAAACTTTAACAGGTAAATTTAATCTATTATGAAAAGTACTTTTACATTGTGAGGTTTAAGTGAAACCATTAATATTGTTAATAGGAGGCATCAATTCTGGTAAGTCTACTATCATTTCCAGTTTAACAGGTTGTCCATCTCATAATTTCAGAGAATTAGTCAGAGATAGATCTACTGGGCGACAAATCTACGTCATTTCAAGTTCTCCACAAGAAGATAGTCTTTCCCAAGGAGAGCTTGACCAAATTTTAGAAACAGTCCATCGGCGACGAAGAGTTATCGGTCTGGTAATAAGCATCCAGCCAACATACCCCCGGACCCGTCTTTCTCTTGAGAATATTATCCAAACCGTACAAGTAAATAGTCACTTCACGATCTTCGCATTCATTCTTGATCCGCCGTATTCAAGTGATGGTTCGATTGACTTAACTGATACCATTAATAGGTTGGCTTCTTTTGGAGTTGTTTCCCGTTATCTTGATGGGCGTCGTTTCGCTTACCTAAATGCTTCAGACATAAGACAAATAGTAGGTGTACCATAAGTTTTCTCTTGTTTTTTATAGAAAGGCTATATATACTTTGTCTATCGATAGATTTAATGAAAAAGTTGATTTTATATGGAGTGTAGCTAATTTATTGCGCGGTCCCTACAAACCAGCCCTTTTAAGTTATGAACCTGATATTTTTGAAATGAGGCATCAGAGGCATCAAACTTATAAACTTAAACTTTTTATCAGAATATCCGTCCGTTTTTCTAATATTTCGATTGAGGGTTTATCATCCAGTATTCCTTTGTAAGAGAATACGATAACCTCGGCCAAATCAAAACCGATTAATGGGACGAGTGATTTTATAAAGTCCCCCCTTAATAATTGTTCACTTGTCTGGATACTTTTAACAGGTTTAAGCCAGATATTTGGCAAGGGGGATTTATAAATGATCCGGTGAGGGTCTATTATCCATATGTCGATTATCTTGCGTAATTTTTGCTTAGCCGGCAGATCAGAATCAAGTACTTCTTGAGATTGGCGCAGATAATTTTTATGTTTCTCGTCCATCATGGCAAAGAAAAATTCCTGCTTGCTTTTGAAATAGGTATATATCAGGGCTCTTGATATCCCCGCTTTTTGGGCCACATCATCGAAGGTCGTCTTATCATAACCGTACTCTGCAAAACAGGCAGATGCTGCATCGATAATTTGGCTTCGTGTGATGCTTCTTTTATCTTTCATCAGCAGGCCCCACTTTCGCGCGTTAGGTTTCTATATAATAATTAGACATATTGACAATATTTGTCTAATATGTAAACATAAATCAACATTCCCTTAATACTTAACAGTAGTTAAGACAGATTGTCAATCCATTCATCAACTTATCCTAACAAAAAAGAAAAAACGGAAATTATACAAAGATAAAATAGGAGGGACGCGATGAAACACCAGGAAGCTTTTTTTAAAGGATACAAGGATTATAATATTTACCATCAATCCTGGCTCCCTGAAAAGAAACCAACCGCTATTTTGCTTGTTGCCCACGGTTTTGGCGAGCATAGCGGCCGGTACCTTAATGTGGTGAACCATTTCGTGCCAAAAGGTTTTGCTGTTTACGCTTTGGACCACCGCGGTCACGGGCGGTCAGACGGCGAGCGTGTAAATGTAGATAGTTTCCAGGATTATGTTAAAGACCTCAAGACCTATTTTAATATGGTAAGGAAAGAAAACCCCAAAGAAAAAATATTCCTCATCGGGCACAGTATGGGGTCAGTTATTTCATTACTTTATACCATCGAATACCAAAAAGAGCTAAATGGATTGGTCACTTCCGGCGGCGGCCTCACAAAACCCACCGATCCTCCTATGTCACTACCCAAACCCGGCGAAGGCCTATCCACAGCTATGCTTAGCCGGGATCCGGCAGTCATTAGTGCTTATGAAAACGACCCTCTGGTCTACCATGGGCCGGTACCTACCGGATTTGCCATGTTCAAAGAAATATCAACATTATATGACACGGTACCACAAATAAAGCTACCGATATTGGTCATGGCCGGCAACGGCGGCCCGGATGGTGCGCGGAGCCGTGTCTTGCATGAGCGTATTACCTCAAAAGACAAGACTCTCAAACTTTATGAAGGTCTGCTCCATGAAATTTTCAACGAACCGGAATACCCGCAGGTCATGGCTGATATGGAGAAATGGCTAACCGCACATATTTAGAAAGGACCCTGTGAAAAGAAATCTTAATGCCATTGGCAACCAGCTTTTTGACCTGATAATTATTGGTGGCGGAATAATTGGGGCGGGGGTTGCCCGGGATGCTGCGCTGCGCGGGCTAAGTGTTTTACTCCTTGAAAAAGAGGATTTTGCCTGCGGTACGACATCAAGTTCTACCCGCCTTATCCATGGCGGTTTACGCTACCTGCGCATGCTTGATTTCAAGCTGGTAAAACAAGATCTCAATGAACGTGAAATCCTGCTCAAAATAGCACCCCACCTTGTCCGCCGCCTCGAGTTTGTTATCCCCTTGCTGAAAAGTGCACTTTTCTACCGGCTATCATTACCTCCGGGTTTATGGCTCTATAACCGGTTTTCCCACGGTGCGAGTTTGCCTCACAGTTATCATCTTTCCGCTAAGGAAACAGTAACTCTAGAACCGTCACTGGAAAATACAGATGGCCTCGTCGGCGCGTATCTGTATTACGACGCCCAGGTGGCTTATGCAGAGAGATTGTGTATTGAAAACCTTACGGACGCTGCCGCCAGGGGCGCTATAATTGTAAACCATGCACCGGTAACCGGGCTCGTCTCTAAAGATAATATCGTAAGCGGTGTCCGCGTCAAAGACGAATTATACGGAGAAGAATTCCAAGCCAGGGGGCACATCGTTTTAAATGCAACCGGACCCTGGACAGATACGATTCTTTACAAGTTTGAAGCCGGCCGTGGTTACATTATACGAAAAACCAAGGGCGTGCATCTGCTAACAGATAAAATCAGTAATAATGCTCTGGTGCTCTTCGCTAAAAGCGATGGAAGGCTTTTCTTTATTATTCCCTGGCTGGAACACTCGCTCATCGGTACCACTGATACCGATTATACTGCCGATATCGATAAAGTCTATGCGGATAAATCTGACGTAGATTACCTAGTTTCAGAACTCGGCCATTATTTCCCGGATTTCAAACGTAAAAATATCCATTTCACCTATGCCAGCTTGAGGCCGCTTGTCCCGAAAAATAATAAATCAGCATCCGATAACTCGCGGGCGCACCGGCTCGTTGACCATGAACAACAGGATGGGATTAGAGGATTACTATCCATACTTGGCGGCAAAAACACCGCCTACCGCGGTATCGCCGAAGAAGCTGTCAACTTAATTACAAAAAAACTCGGTAAGAACGAGGCATGCATCACAGCCCATACGTTATTGCCGGGCGCACCGGGTGTAATCCCTGAAGAACAGGAAAAGACAGCGCAAGCCAGCGGTCTTCCTATTACGACCGTCACTCACCTGGCATCTATCTACGGTTCAAGAATGGAAAAAGTGCTAAAATACGTCAATGAAGATAAAAGGCTGGGCAACCCCATTTCCGGTGGCGGGTGGGATATCCTGGCGCAGATAAAACACGCCGTCCGCGAAGAAGAAGCTTTGAGCGTAAACGATTTTATGATGCGCCGGAGTTTAATCGGACTGCGCCCGGACCAGGGTCTAGATGCCGTAGACACCGTGGCCCGTGAAATGGCTGCCTTGCTAGGTTGGAACTCTACGGAAATACAAAAACAGATCGCTACCTTTCATACCGCGATGGCTCTCGGGCAGTTATACAAGCAATAGGAGCGGCCTATGCCTGTAAAAGGTTATATCTTAGCAATCGATGAAGGTACTACCGGAAGTACTGCATTGTTAATAGATAGAGAAGGTCAGGTAACCGGCCGCGCCTACCGTGAACTCCACCAAATTTTTCCACAGCCCGGATGGGTTGAGCATGACCCTGGTGAAATATTGCGTAACTGTATCGCCATAATGCATGAAGTTGTGCAAAAAGCCTGCATTTCTTTCACGGACATTAAAGGTATCGGCATCACCAACCAACGTGAGACTACGGTTGTCTGGGAACGCGCAACAGGTAAACCCGTTTATAACGCCATCGTTTGGCAATGCCGCCGCACCGCACCGCTTTGTGAATACCTAAAAAAGAAAGTCCTGGGACCAATCGTCAGGCAAAAAACCGGCCTCCCTATTGATGCCTATTGTTCGGCCACCAAAATCCGGTGGCTGTTGGATAATATCCCGGACGGACAACACCGCGCGGAAAATGGCGACCTCCTCTTCGGGACAATTGATACCTGGCTGGTGTGGAACCTTAGCAACGGCCACGCACATGTTACCGATTACAGTAACGCCAGCCGTACCATGCTTTTTAATATCAACACCCTGATGTGGGATAAAGAGTTACTTGGCCACTTGAATATACCGGAAATCATGATGCCCAAAGTCCTACCTTCAAGCTACATATACGGCCAAACTTCGGAGATATTACTTAAAAAATCAAGTATACCCATCGCCGGAATTGCCGGAGATCAACAAGCGAGTTTATTCGGGCAGGTCTGTTTTGAAAAAGGGTTGGTAAAGAACACTTACGGAACAGGTTCATTCCTTATGATGAATATTGGTGACAAGCCGGTATTCTCAAACTCAGGGTTGATTACCACCATCGCTTGGGGCTTAGGCAATACCATCACCTATGCATTGGAAGGCAGCATTTTCGTCACCGGGGCGGCGGTACAATGGCTTCGCGATGAGCTGGGATTGATTAAGAACTCTTCTGAAATCGCCAATCTAGCCGCCACCGTGCCAAATAACGGCGGAGTTTATTTTGTGCCTGCCTTCGCGGGTCTCGGCGCACCCTACTGGGACATGTATGCTAGGGGAACTATCGTCGGCCTTACACGAGGCAGCAATAAAGGGCACATCGCGCGGGCAGTTGAGGAATCAATAGCTTATCAAGCGCGCGACGTTATTGAGGCAATGAAAACAGATATATACAACCCGATTCCAATGTTGCGTGTCGATGGTGGGGGTAGTGCTGATAAATATTTACTGCAATTCCAATCGGATATCCTGGGTATCCCCATACAGCGCGCGTATATCGCCGAAACTACGGCGCTGGGTGCCGCTTACCTGGCTGGTTTAGCTGTTGGGGTTTGGCAAAATGTGGAGAAAATCGGAAAACAGTGGCGTAGCGCTGTAACCTTTGAGCCAAAGATGAGTGTGGATGAGAGAGAAAGTTTGTATCATCGTTGGAAACAGGCTGTATCTAGAGCGCAAGGATGGGAAGAAAAGTAAAATCCTTTATCAGGTTCATAATGCATTATAGATATGGTAAACAATAAAGAAGAATAGGTCCAATGATAAATTATTAGGGTGATTTTGGTTATTTGAGATGCTTTTAATTAACCGGTAACGGGGCCATTGTTTTAACCTGTGATGATTGTTTAACAACTGCTTGAGTTTACCAAAATAGCCTTAAATCAAATTGTTGGTATTAGGGGATATTCAGCTCTGGATATTTCAGGTAACAAAACAAATATACCCCGGACTTTCCATGGAGATATCCGGGACAGGCCCAATGAAAAATTCCCGCTCTTTGCATATTTACCAACCAAGGCTTTACCACAATGACCGCAAAATGCTATGTTACTTAAGAGAAATGGGCTAGAAATTCTCCTAGGATTAACCCTTCTGGGCATTCGTTCTTTCATTAACGTTTGAATTCTTCTATGATAGTTATCGATATTCATTAACTCTTGACATTGTTCCGTTATAGGGTTTATATAATAATGGAAATATTAAACACCCACAGTTAAGCAACTATAACTCTCGAATGGTTTACAACATGTATACCTCAAATAATAACGATTATAACGATATTCTGAGTTTTATTAATTATTGTATATCATGCCTGAATAATAGCGATAAGACCGAAAGCATACTTTCAGAGATACTTAAAATATTTAAAGCGGATGAAGCCGTTTTCCTTTCACCCAATGGCAGTTATGATGGAGTGAACCTAGCAGGTTCTTTTGCACGTTGTAAAGATAACTCGTATTTACTTAAATACGCAGATTGCTTTTGGCGCTACGATCCCCTTTATTATACTCAATTTTGTACGACATCTGACAACCTCGTTTTTAAGACCGACGATATCATACCATATTCTCAAATGGTCGAACTGGATTATTATAAATCATTCCTCAAGCCGCAGAACTTGTTAAGTGAGTTAATAATACGCCTTTATTCCGGGGGTAGTACTTTTGGGGCGATATCTCTTCAGCGATACCAAGAGCATTCATGTTTCGAAACGAAAGATGTTCTTAAAGCCTCCTTATTAGTCCCTTATCTCGTTAATATCTTCGAGATAGCCGATGGGATAGCAAATATCAACAAGGAACGAATATTACTGGAACGATGGATGGAGTCTCATTTGGGGGGCATCATCCTGCTGGATTCTGAAATTAGGCCTATATACATTAATATAAAAGCCAGACACTTTTGTCAGCTATTAAAAGGGATAGATGAAAAATCACCATTTAATGTTATGAATATGGAGACTGTGCTTCCTCGTATAATTGTTCAGGACTGTAAAAAACTGGCATTATCAAATGAAGCTAGTATTCCGTTGCCAAGTCACAACAACAGGATTGTTGGTATTAAAAACAAGACGAGATATTACCTGCAATATTTTCCCGTCGCCTTATCCTCAGCAGAACAAACAGCACCGGATTTTGTGGTCTTATTGAGTGAATTGACCAGAGATAACAGGAGCGCCGAAGAAATACTAACTGAGCAACAAAAATTGAGCCAGAGAGAGGAAGACATCTCTCGGTACGTTTCCCTGGGATTGACTAATAAACAAATCGCCGAGAAACTGTTTATCAGCCCTTATACTGTACAAAATCACCTTAAAAATATTTTCCAAAAAACTGGTCTTGATAGCCGGACCAAACTTGCTAATATTATGAAATACCCGAACAATCTATCATTTTAATCATAACCTCTGAACCTATTATGGGATATCACTTCGGGTTACTGTTATCCCCCGAGGTAGGCCTTTTTAATATGTTCGCTACGGGTAAGTTCCTCAGCGGTGCCTTGTAAAACGATTTTACCTGTCTCCAGTACGTAACCACGGTGGGCAAGTTTGAGGGCTAGGCGGACATTCTGTTCAATTAAAAGGATACTTGTACTCCTCTGCCGATTAATGTCCGAGATGATTTTTCCTATTTCTTGAACCATAATCGGAGAAAGCCCGCAGGAAGGTTCATCCAGGAGTAGTAATTTTGAGTTCGCCATGAGGGCGCAGGCAATTGCTAGTATTTGTTGCTCTCCACCGCTTAGTGTTCCCGCTTGTTGCCGGCTCCTTTGTTTTAATCTGGGAAAATTCTCAAGCAGATTTTCCAAGTCCTTCTTAACATTGTCCTTATCTTTCCGTAAAAATGCGCCAAGTCGCAGGTTTTCTAACACCGACATATAAGGGAATATTTCTCTACTCTGCGGCACATGAATTATACCCACCTTGACTACACTTTGAGGCGTTTGCCGGTCGATTCTTTGACCTTGAAACCATATTTCTCCGGAGGTTGGACTTTTCAACCCTGATATTACTCTTAAGGTAGTGGTCTTGCCTGCCCCGTTGCTCCCGATAAGCGTGACAACTTCACCCTCGTCCACCTCAAGCGAAATACCCTTCACGACTTCAGCCCCTTCGTAATGAACTACCAAGTTTTTAATTTCAAACAGCACTTTCTTCCACTCCGAGGTAGGCTTCGATTACGTTTTTATTCGCTACTACCTCCTGCGGTAATCCTTCGGCGATTTTCTTGCCATAGTCTAGGACAGCTATCCGGTCACAAAGTCCCTTAACGGCTTTGATATTATGTTCAACGATGATGTTGGTAACGCCTTTCTCATCCCGCAATGTTTTTATCATACACATCATTGCTTCGATCTCCTCGTTGTTCATACCCGTGAGTGGCTCATCCAAGAGAAAGAGCCGGGCTTTGGTGGCCAGGGCTATTGCCAGGCACAAGGCGCGCTGGTTCCCGTGAGGCAGGTTTACTGCCATCTCATCAGCCTGCTGCACCAGATTGACAAACCTCAGCATTTCCATTGCCTTTTCATACATTTCCTTTTCCCGGTTCCGCATGGAAGGCGTTTTAATAAATATATCGGCGAGACCCGACTTGGAGCTTAGGTTAGAACCAGCCAGCACATTTTCCAGCACTGTGAGACTACGGAAAACGACATCCCTTTGAAAAACCCGGGCTATGCCTCTGCGAGTCCGGCGGAAAGGTGGTAATTTGGTGATATCTTCACCATTAAAAATTATTCTACCACTAGTAGGCGTTAATGTACCCCCGATCATATTGAGCACTGTGCTCTTGCCAGCGCCATTGGGCCCGATTAACCCGAATATCTCTCCCTGGCCGATGTCCAGATCCAGATCGCTAACGGCAGCCAGGCCGCCAAAACGTCTGCTTAATTTACGAATTTCTAGTAATGCCAATCACAACCTCCTCTGCTTTCTTATCCATCTTCCGGCACCAGCTAGGCTGAACCCCGCTGTATCAAGCGCAATAACTTCCGGTATAAGAGCTTACACCGATTGGGCAAGCCAACGAGTCCTTCGGGCATAAGAAGTATGAAAATAATCGCGATGGCCCCGATCATCATCGGCCGGTATTCTCCCAGACCCCGGGCAAGTTCAGAAATAATTGACAGAGCGACTGTGCCGATAATGGGACCAGAGAATTTGGATTCTCCGCCAACGACCATGTACACCACAAGGTAGATGGACATCAATACTCCAAACCTGGCGTTGGCATCTGGGCTTAGCGAATGTTGAAAGTGAGCGAATAGTGCCCCGGCGATGCCCGCAAAGAAACAAGCAATAGTAAAGTTAAGCATCTTGTGCCATTTCACATTAATTCCTACTGACTGGGCAAGGACATCTGTATCCTGTATGGTTTTCCACTTGAAACCCAAATGGGAGTTCTCCAGCCGGTAGAGTACAAAAAGGGATATAGCAACGACGACTGCCGTCATGTAATAGTAGTTATTTACCTTGTCAAAATCTATAGTCAACCCAGCAATGGTTATCGGGCCGGGAG
This sequence comes from Dehalococcoidales bacterium, assembly GCA_016930185.1. GTDB lineage: Bacteria > Chloroflexota > Dehalococcoidia > Dehalococcoidales > RBG-16-60-22 > RBG-13-51-18. The sequence continues at coordinate 73,046 of JAFGHK010000033.1, forward strand.
AAGGGATTTTTAATAACCCCCAAAATCCACCGGTAAAGCCCTTCCAATACCATGTAATTAACCTCAACGTCTCTGCGGTCAAAAGGGTCAACAAGGCGAAGTACATACCTTTGACTTTTAGGAATGGGTAAGATAAAACCAGAGCGAGAATAGCCGCTATTAACCCACCGAGAAATATGGTCAGCCAGACGGATAAGCCAAGCTTTATTGCCAATAGACCCGAGCCGTACGCCCCGATTAATGAGAATCCGACATGGCCAAGTGAAATATGCCCTAACAATTTGATGGTACGCAGGCTGCTGACTATGAGGATGTTGATACCCACTAAAACAAGAATAGATGTCCAGTAAACACTGTTAAGTGCTAAAGGCAAAATAATTATTACAGCAGCTAATACTGCAGCGATAGTAATTGTAATAAGTAGCTTCCTACTCATGTCCAAATAACCCCTGGGGTTTTACCAACAGGATGATAATCACGATTATAAAGGGCGCCACCGATGCTATTCCCGGTTCGAAAGCAACAGGAAGAATGCCATCGATAAGACCGAGAATAATCCCTCCTACGGCAGCACCCAGAAGACTACCCATACCTCCCAGGACTATGATAACCAGTCCTTTCATCAGGGGAAAGGTTCCCATAGATGGATTGAGCATTAATATTGATCCCGCTAATGTACCGCCGGCAGCCGCTAGAGCGCAACCGATTGCCATTGCCAGGGAGGACATGCGGTTGGGGTTGATGCCCCGTAGGAGGGCTCCTTCCGGGCTCTGGGCGCTGGCGATCATTGCCTGGCCGTATTTGGTTCTTTTAAGGAAAAGGTATACCAATATAAGCAAAGCTACAGCGAAGCCCACAGCGATTATTCTATCTTTAGGAACGGCACTATCAAAAAACATTAAACTACCTTCCGCCAGTCGGGGGATACTTTTCTCCTTGAGTCCGAATGTTGTCACGGCAAAGCTCATCAGGATGAGTGTCAACCCCAGGCTTATGACGATAGGGGGTAATACCTGACGCTGCGCGGGGCGGAAGAGGAACTTTTCTAAAATAATACCGAAAACTGCCATGACAATCATGCTTAAGGCCATTGATACGTAAAGATTGACCCCGAGAGATACACAAAGAAAGTAAGTAACATAGGCACCTATCATGTAAACTTCACCGTGGGCTAGTTGCAGGATGCCCATGATACTCAATATTAAGGTCAAGCCCAGGGCGATTAGTACATACATCCAGCCGAGGGCAAATCCATTAGCAATGGCCTGTATCCAAGCCGAAGCATCCAATGTATAATTCCTCACTTTATTTGCTGTTTATCTCTGTGAGAAATTGGCAATGTGTGAGGATGGGACTAGCCCCATTAGAAGGGTATACAGTCCCATCTTCTTACTCTTAAAAGATTAACTTAACCTCCCGTGCACACACGAAGAGGCCAGGATTGCTTTAACCAATCGGTATAAATCCTACAGATTCTATCACGCCATTCAGGATACGGCTGATGGGAATGGGTCTAATAAGTACACGGTTGACCCCATAGGTCTCCATACCACCCATACGACCCGGTCCGAAGGCCGTTGAAAGGCCACCCTCTGTGGTCATAGCATCAAGTGCAGCCAAGACCGCCGCCGGGTCTACGCTTTGGGCTTTTTCTATAGCCTGAACCAGTATCGAGGCCTGGTCCCAGGCGAAGGCGGCATCAGATACAAATGGATCGTTGCTCCACTTTGCCATCCAGCGGTCCACTATTTCCTTCAATTCACCTGTCGCTGCCGCAGGGTCCCAACCGGCACAGATTACGTTATTGCACACTTCAGGTCCAGCAACTATCATAAAGACATCAGGTCCTAAAGGAGAACTGGAGATGAATGGCCCTTCAAAGCCCAGCTGACGGGCAGCCAGCAACTGATACATTGCCTGTGCACTAACCAAACAATACACGGCATTAGGATCGGAGGCTAAAATTTTGGTATACAGGGGAACGAAATCCGTTACGCCCCACTCCCATATTTCCGAACCTACAATCTCGATACCACGCGCCGTAATTTCAGACGTTAACTTATCAACCATAGGCTGGGGGATAATGTCGGGTACAGACATAGCTATCTTTTTCGCATTCGGGTAAGCTTCAATAAAATAGTCTAAAAGTGGAATATCCGAGGCATCTGGCGATACAGCAAGTCGAACACAAAGCGGTTTATCCGCACTCACATCCGCCGGGTGTCCCACGACATTGACCCAGGAAATTATGTGCAGTGCCCCATTAGGCACACACACATCATAAATTGCCTGTGTGTCCTGCTCCAGAATTTCACCAAACACAAACGTTGCTCCATCCTGGAAAACAAGTTTTTTAGCGGCGGTGCCTGCCGCTTCAGGGTTCGCCTGGCTATCCTCATAAATGAAATCAATAAGATAGGTATCATTTCCAACCTTAATCCCTCCCTCTGCATTGACCTTATCAAAATACAACTCATAGCCGCGTATAAAAGCCATACCGACTGTGCTGATAGGTCCGGACACCGGCATGATGGCTCCGACTGTCAAATGCTTCGGAGGTGCCTGCGTAGTAGTTGTGGCTGATGTAGCAGGAGTAGTGGTAGTAGTAGTAGACGTGCTGCAACCGGAAAAGACCAGGGCTACCACTACTAGCAACAAACAAACTGTACCAATTGCTTTAAATAGTCTGTTTTTACTATTCATTTTCATTCCTCCTTTTATCTACTGTTTTGCCTTAGGATTGACCTCAATTTATTGGATAAAAAGTTCGCTCTTAAAATAAAAAAGTAACATGAATAGTCAGTCTAATCGGGCCCTCCTATGTATTCAGACTGTATCTAAAATGTACGTTTATAAGCTGATATATTCAATAGCTCAAATTAGCTATTTTTTTTGATAGATTATAATGATAGACTAGGATTTAGCAAGAGATATTCTTTCAAGGAGGGTAATATCACTAGTATGGCTAATCGTGTACACTCCGAAATTTACTTGAATAGCGAGGGACATTTATAAAATGCTTCATTAGAAAAACTGAGAATGTATGATAGGAGAAGTAATATGGCAAAATCAAAATACGAGCAATATATTGTTACTCGTCCTTATACACCTAAAGAAATGGATCCGGAAATAATTAAAGAGCTGGAAGAGTGGAACCACTTGATATTGTGGATGGACAATAATGTGGTCCCCGGTTCTTTCCAGATGAACTGCTGCTGGTTTGTCAAAGTGCCAGATAAACAATCTTACTTTCAATATAAACATGATGTGCCAGAAATTATCGGGCTTTTCGGTAGCGATTACCAAAACCCTCATGATATGGGCGCAGAGGTAGAATTCTGGATGGAAGATGAAAAGTTCATTATAAACAAGAGTTGCATGATTTTTATCCCAGCCGGCATAAAACACTGTCCTCTTATTTTAAAGCGAGTCGACCGGCCTATTTTCCATTTTACTGTTGTGACTAGTCCTCTATACTCGATGTCTAAATAGGAAGAGTTGGGTGATTTCCTAGGTGCTTTCAGATAAATATATTAGAGTTGTGGAGAGAAAGTAAATGAAAAAGCAAATAAAGTCTAAATGGCAGTCGATGAACCCTGATCTGGTGATGTTTAACGGTAAGGTTATTACTGTGGATAGTGATTTTTCAATTGCGGAAGCGATAGCTATCAAGGAGAATAAAATAATTGGCGTCGGTTCAAGCGCCGATATAAAAAAACTGGCTGGTGATAACACCTCAATGCTCGATCTAAAAGGAGCCACCGTGCTGCCCGGCATTAATGACGCCCATTGCCATCTTAACGGCTTCGGACTGGAGAGACCTCCTATGCGGGTCGCCCTTGCCTATCCATCGATAAAATCCATGGCGGACATGAGGGCAGCAACGGAAGCCAAAGCTAATAAGGTCGGGCCTGGCAAATGGATTTCAGGCTGGGGGTGGGATAGGGGTTTTTTGGTAGAGTTTAAAAATAAACCACAAACATGGCCAACACGGTTTGATATTGATCCAGTCAGTCCTGATAACCCCGTTATGTATACTGATTTTTCCGGGCATGTTTGTCTGGTTAACAGCAAAGCCTTGGAGATAGCCAAGATAGACAAAAACACTCCAGACCCTGATAACGGTATTATTCAGAGAGACGCATCTGGAGAACCGACCGGCATACTGTTTGAAACTGCTGCTGGCATGATACGCCAGTTAATTCCGCTGCCGACGGAGGAAGAACGGAAGATCGGCATTCTCAATGGTATGGCGGAACTCAACTCGTTGGGAATTACCTGTGTTACCGAGCCAGGACTCGAGCCTGAACAGATCAGGATTTATACCGACTTGTATAATCAGGGTAAATTTACCCTGAGGGTAAATTGCATGGTCATGGCCGGTCCATCATTGGAGACTGTAAAAAAGGTTGTGGATAACACCGGTACTATCACCGGTTTCGGCAATGAATGGTTGAGAATATCCGGCCTCAAGTTGCTGGCCGACGGTATCCCCCCTTCAAAAACTGCCTTCATGTACGAAGACTATATCGGCGGAGGCCATGGCCAGTTACTGGTGGATGGCAACACCGACGAAGAGCGGTACAACATGCTAATCAACATGATCAAGTATGCTAATGCTCGAGGATTCCAGATTGGCATTCACGTTACCGGCGACCGTGGTATTGATGCTTGTGTTGACGGGTACATCACCGCCATGGCAGAACACCCATGGGATGCCAGGCATTATATCATTCATACAGACTATGTAACACCGAAGTGTATTGAACGTATGGCTAAGAACAACATAGGCGCAAACGTACAATCGGCTATAAAATGGACCATCGGCAACCTAATGGTTGGTATAACTGGTGAGAAAAGGGCTGCCTATCACTGGCCTTTGAAATCGTTATTTGACGGGGGTGTCAGAGTGTCTAATAGTTCCGATGCCTCGGTAACATATCCAGACTGGAGACAGGGTATAGAGTCTGCCGTGCTAAGAAAAGACAAAGCCACGGGGAAAGTTATCGGTGCGGAACAGTGTATTACCGTTGAACAGGCAATCCTTTCTTATACCATTAACGGCGCGTGGCAAGACCATCAAGATAACGTCAGAGGTTCGATCATGATCGGAAAGCTAGCTGATTTCACGATTATAGGTGACGATATTTTAAACATCGACCCCAACAGGATACATGAAATCCCTGTGCTCTACACGATAGTCGATGGCAAGACCGTTTATAAAAATCCAAAGTACTAAACCCTATCACGTAAATCCTTAATAAGTGATAGGTAGGGCAACAACAGCATCAGGTTAAATAAATAGCTTGTATAAGCTGTACTCTTCATTATATCGAAGAAGCTTAGGATGAAATAGCTAAAACAAGTCATTGATTAACTGAATTTGCGGTGTTTAACTTTATTAGGGGAGGTCATGGTGTAAAATAGGAGGTTCGGTAAAGCATGATCATTGGTGTCCCCAAAGAAATCAAGAATAATGAATACCGCGTGGCACTGGTCCCCGCTGGCGTACGCACTTTAGGTGAAAAGGGCCACAAGGTACTGGTTGAAAAAGCGGCTGGCATTGATAGCGGTATCTCAGATGAGGAGTACCTGCGAGCCGGCGCTTTAGTAAAAAGCTCGGCTAAGGCAATATTCGGGGAAGCGGAAATGATTGCCAAAGTAAAGGAGCCACTGCCTCAAGAATGGGATTTACTTAATGAAGGGCAAGTACTGTTTACCTATCTGCACCTTGCCCCTGCCAAAGAACTGACTAAAACACTGTTACAAAAAAAGGTAATAGGCATAGCCTATGAGACAGTCCAGTTGCCCGATAGTTCTCTACCGCTGTTGGAGCCGATGAGTGAAATTGCCGGCAAACTGTCCATACAGGCAGGTGCCCACTATCTTCAAAGAGAGAACGGTGGTAGCGGAACTCTATTGGGCGGCGTGCCGGGTATCACAGCAGGCAATGTAGTAATAATCGGGGGAGGAACGGTGGGCACCAATGCCGCCAGAGTAGCGCTTGGTATGGGCGCCAGCGTTACTATCCTAGATATTAACATCGAAAGGTTGAGATATCTGACCGATATTCTACATGGCAAGCTGGAAACAGTTGCTTCTAACAGTAGTAATATTGAAGCTTCCATAACCGAAGCTGACCTAGTAATTGGAGCCACCTTGATTCCCGGAGCTAAAGCTGAAAAATTAGTAAAGAGGGAGATGCTCTCTAAAATGCGGCCAGGGTCGGTACTGGTGGACGTGGCGGTAGATCAGGGCGGATGCTGCGAGACCTCAACCCCAACCACTCATGAAAATCCGGTTTTTACTGTAGAAAATGTGATTCATTATTGTGTGACGAATATGCCCTCGGCGGTAGCCCGGAGCTCGACATACGCGCTGACTAATGCTACTTTCACCTATGTATTAAAGCTAGCGGATTTGGGTTATAAGGAAGCGTTACGGACAGATGAACCGTTAAGGAAAGGCCTTAATGTATACAACGGCAAACTGGTGTCTGCTCCTGTGGCTAAATCACTGGGTCTGCAATATACGCCTTTAGAGGCTTGTTGATCAAAATCATCATTTTTAAAAGTGAGGGTAGAAATCATGATTACAGAAAAAGAACTTGCTAGACTATCTTATATGGGAGCGCCGAATATTTTAACAACAGTTCCGGGACCTAAGAGCATGAAAGTATTGGGGGAAGTGCCTAAATATGAATCTTTAACTCGGCCTGGCGGCGCGAACCCCCCAGTCTGGGATGATGGCTTTGGTGCTACGGTCAAGGATCCTGACGGCAACATTTTCATTGACATGACGGCCGGAGTTGCTGTCAGTGCGGTAGGTCGCCGGCACCCTCTAGTTATCAAGGCCATGGAAAAACAGATGAGCAAAATCATGCATGCCATCGAAGCGGTACACAGCCGTCGCAACGAATTGGCCAGAAAGATATCCAACATTATGCCAGCAGGCCTGCGCGGAAAGTGCGTTAGCTATTTTACTCAGAGTGGCAGTGGCGCCGTCGAGACAGCGATTAAATTTGCACACCGTATTACCGGGAAATCCCAGATTGTAGCTTTCCATGGAGCTTATCATGGAGTGTGGTGCGGCTCCGGAGCGTTGACTGCTGGCGACGGCTACCGCGGCTATGGGCCTATGATGCCCGGTGTTATTCACGTACCCTATGCCTACTGCTATCGTTGCTGCTTTGGTTTGAAGTATCCCTCCTGTGACCTTCAGTGTGCCAAGTACGTTGACTATGTCTTAAATACTCCTTACACGGCCGCTAACGATGTTGCCGCGCTGATCATTGAGCCGCAGCAAGGTGAGGGCGGTTACTTGATTCCGCCGCCCGGCTACTTAGAAAGTATTAAAAAATCTTGTGAGAAAAAAGGCTGCTTGTTTATCGCCGACGAAGTACAGTCTGGGGCAGGGCGCAGTGGAAAAATGTGGTCTATTGAGTATAGTAATGTCGTGCCGGATATGTTGACCTGGGGTAAAGGTATGGGTGGTGACTTACCTATGGCAGGTCTAAGCTTTCGGTCCGATCTAGCTGCCACGCTCCCGGAGGCTTCCCAGCCTGGAACATTTGCTGCCAACGCGCTTTCTTGCGTAGTATGTATGACCAACATTGATATTCTGACTGACAAAAACGACGACCTTATAAGCAGGGCGGCACAACTAGGCGCGGAAATAATTTCCGAACTCCAGGCAGGAGCTAGGAAAATTGACATCATCGGCGATGTCCGCGGGCGTGGCTTTTTCATCGGCGTCGAGCTGGTTAAAGATAAGACCTCACGCGAGCCGCTACCGTCTGACGCGGTGGGAACGATTCTAGGTGAGCTTCTCAGTCAGGGCGTGACCTGCGTGCCTTGTGGACGCTATCACAACGTAGTGCGTTTCATGCCGCCCTTAGTTATAACAAAAGAGTATCTCATGAAAGCATCTCAAATCCTATTAAATATTTGTAAAAAGTATTAACGCTACTGACTCGCAGGCCAAAACGTCACAATCAAGTAGATTGTTATCAAATTAGACACTTTAGCGAATTGTGAACGTTAGATAAGATGATCCTTTAAATAAATCAATTTAATTGGAATACATAATACCTTCTTGATAAGCCCAAACTTAGACGTTATATATTACGTAATACGTAATAGGTTCTTACAATTATCCTCGGTGGTAATTAAAAGACTAGACTGATAATCTAAATTCCAGTGTAAAAGTTCTACCTTTCGTACACCACCGCCCACCATGCCCAGCCATACCCAGCCCCACCAAGAGACAAAATACAAGTAAAAAGTATCAATTTTTCTTAACAATCCGACCTAAAATATTGTACTGATTTTAATCTAACGCGGATTTCCGGTTTTTTAAGCTAGTATAAATTTGACTGCTTTACATTCGCTACGACCGTGAATAATTCGTTCATCGTGCTAAATTCACCCGACTATGATATCATGTTTGCTAGTCTTAGTTAGAAACCACATATACTTAAACGGAGGTGTTCATGGTACATAATGATAAATTCATGTTCCCCTACGAGGGTGCCTGGTCCGACGGCCGTGAGAAATTACTCTGTCTGGACACCGGAAGCTGGCGGGTCAACAGACCGGTGCTGGATAAAGAGAAATGCAATTACTGCAGTCTTTGCGCCCTCTACTGCCCACCACAGTGTTTGAAGGACATGGGAGACCATTACGCCCCGGACCTGGATTATTGTAAGGGATGCGGGATTTGCGCCAGAGAATGTCCGCGGGGAGCCATTTCCATGATGCCAGAAGGAGAGTTCGCCGATGATAGCGCAAAAAGGTAAGAAAATGGTAATCACCGGGAACGCCACCGCGGCCTACGGGGCCATGCTTTGCCGACCGGATGTAGCGACTTCTTATCCTATAACACCAATGAGCGAGGTGGCAGAGCAATTATCGGCGTTCCGTGCCAATGGTCTCATGGAAACGGAGATGGTGGAGGTCGAAGGAGAAAACTCGGCGATGAACGTGGTAGCCGGGGCCAGCATGGCTGGTGGCCGCACTTTTACAGCTACTTCTTCCTGGGGACTGTCATTCATGTATGACGCCGTACAGCATGCCGCCGGCTTTCGGGCACCGATTGTGATGGTCATTGCCAACCGCGAAGCGCCGGGCATCCTGGCGGTATCCGGTGGTCAGCAGGACATCATCAGCGTACGCGACGCTGGCTGGATTCAGATTATCGTCGAAGAAGGCCAGGAAATACTGGATACAATCATCATGGCTTACCGGCTGGCAGAAGACTATGATATCCAGTTGCCGGTGATGGTGAACTATGACGGATTTTATCTTTCATATATGGCCACGGCCATAGAAATCCCGGAGCAGACCGATGTCGATCATTTTCTGGCGACTTTAAAAGAACAGCCAAAGCGCCAGGTACTGGAGCCAGGAGTCGCCTTGGGATGTGGCACGCACGGTATCGAAAAAGGATTCGTAGAACTACGCTACAGGCAATGCGTCGCAATGGAGCGGGCCGCCGCAAAGCTGGATGAAATCGATAGGGAATTCGGAGAATTATTCGGAAGGAGTTATGGCGGGCAGATAGAGGAGTACCGCATTGACGATGCGGATATAGTGGTAGTCGCCTCGGGCGGGGTGGCGGGAACCGCTAAAGTTGCAGTCGATACAAAAAGAGAACAAGGGATTAAAGTAGGACTTATCAAGTTAAGGTTGTTCCGCCCTTTCCCCCGCCAGCGCCTAGTCGAAGCGCTCAATGGGAAAAAGGCGATAGGCGTCATCGACCGGAGCGTGGGCTTCGGCTGGGATTGTGGGCCGATGGCCATGGAACTGCGGGCACTAACGCCGGAAATCGGCATTGTGCCAATATTGAGCTATATAGACGGCCTGGCCAACCTGGATATCACCATCCCTCACATAGAGAGGGCTATCGACGAAGTCCAGTCCGCCGCCCTCGGTAAGTCTTACCAAGAAGTCACCTGGATTCCGCTGGAAGAGTGAGGATAAAGATGACAAAACAGAAGAAAAAACCCAAGATTTACGATTATTTCAAGGAAACCGAAGACCCATATGCCGGGGGTGTCGCCTGGTGTCCAGGATGTACCCTAGAACTCACCGCCAGGTTCGTGCCTAAAGTCCTGGGCAATGACATCATACTCGTTGGCTGCCCCTGCTGTGCGGCACCAGTGCTATACGGGCAGAACCTTGGAACCTGGCACCGCCTATCTTATTTCAGCAGCCTGATGACCGGGGTCGCCTCCAGCGCAACCGGCATTTCCCGTTACTACCGTAAAATCGGCAGGGATGCCACCGTCGTTTGTTTCACCGGGGACGGCTGTTCAGCCGATGTAGGTTTTCAGCCACTTAGCGGGGCAGCGGAGAGGAATGAGCGCATCATCTACATTACCTATGACAACGAGGGATATATGAACACCGGTTACCAGCGGAGCAGTACCACGCCTATGGGGGCCTCGACAAGCACCACGCCAGCCGGTACCATCAGTCACGGTAAACCGACCCCCGCCAAAAATGTGCCCCTGCTCATGGCGATGCAGGGAGCAGCTTATGCAGCCACAGCTACTTTAAGCCACCTGGATGATTTTGCCAGGAAACTCACTAAAGCGAGGCAAAAGATTAAAGAAGGCTTCGTCTATATTCACGTATTTTCCCCGTGCGTCATGGGCTGGCGTATCGAGGCCGACATGTCTATCCAGGTGTGCCGCATGGCTGTGAGGACTAACTATTTTCCACTATGGGAAGCCGAAAACGGACGGTTCCGCCTGACTCACGAAGTGTCATCGCCCAAACCTGTCCAGGAGTACCTCCGGCTTATCCGTAAGTTCAGCCACCTGAAAGAAACCGAAATTAACGAATTTCAGCAAATGGTCGACCGGAAGTATGCTGTAATCAAGAGACTTTGCGTGACAGAGTAACGGTCACACTATATTCAACTAACTTTTAATGACGCTAATAAGTTAATACTATAGATAAATAAAAGGCTCTCCTGCGTCTGAAAAACGGATAGGTATATCTTTTAAAAGTGGCTGCAGGAGGTTAGCCAGCTCTTTCATGCCGGGTTCCTCGCTCCGTTCATGCCCTACCACAATCATGGCTTTACCGAATCCCAGAGCTGCAGCATCACGAACATAGGCGCTTAGCGTCCATTCGGTAATCTCGCCGCAAATCATCACATCCAGCTGCTGATCATGCATCAACCTGGCTGGCATTTCTTCCTGCCCGAGACCAAGGCTACCCCCACCGACCAGTATACCTACCCGACTGCACTTCATTTCCGGGTCACCAACGACTTGAATAACCTTCATACCCAGTGTCTTCTTTAAAAAGTCAACCAGAGCAACAACTGTCGTAGCAGGAATCGTATAGCAATGCGGCTGTGGTAATTCTGTGTTTAGATATTCCTTCCATCCCAGGTCTTTTAGTAGCCCGGCATATATAAGGTCAGTATTTCCGCCGTGCATATGATCATGGTAACGCCAGATAGAGATCCTATTGTCGTCAATCAAAGCCTTTTTCCGTTGATAAACCGGGTCGTCTTTCACCCAGTCTATGTGGTCTAGACCGGTAAAATAAGTTGGTTCATGGGTGATAATCAGATTGTAGCCACTCTTGATTGTCCGGTGAATCACGTCGACGGTGGCCATAAAAGTGGTAACCACACCGGTGACTTGATACTCCCAGTCGCCTTCGATCAGCTGGTCGCATGTCTTATCGAATTTTTCCCCACCATTCAACGCCAGTACAATTTCAACTACTTCTTTTACATTCATTATTCCTGACCCCCAACAGCCGTTAATCGTTTTCCGAGCACATTCGTCTTGTTAAAACGATTGCGCCAAGGACTCCGGACAAGGGGATATTAGACTTTGCATCCACGAGAGTTGGGCGCACCAGATAGTTACTCATCTTTTCCATCGAGTCCAAGGCGGGGACGTATTTATTCAGTAATTTCATAACTTTTTGCTGTACTTTTTCCAGCAAATCGGGGTGGTCCATGATGCCCCCGCCCAGTATAATCCGTTGCGGCGATAGAGTGCATATCAGATTATATATCCCGATAGTAATGTAGTCTGCTTCGAGGTTCCAGGCGCGAAGGTAATTTTTATCATTTTTCAGCATTTCTTCGGGGGGCTTTCCCCATCGTTGTTGCATGGATAATCCAGAAGCAAAGCCCTCCCAGCAGCCAAAACTCGTGTCATTACGGAGGTCGCATTTATGGAACTTGCATGAGCCTCTAAAACCCGGTATATCGTTATTATCGCGCGGAATCAGGATATGCCCCATTTCAGGGTGGAAAAGTCCATGCATCAAATCCCCGTTTATAATGCCTCCACCGCCTATTCCCGTCCCCAGGGTAACGTAAACGAATGTGTTAAGACCTTGAGCCGCCCCCCATTCCTGTTCGCCTAATGCAGCACCGTTAACGTCGGTGTCTATGGCTACCGGTATATCGAGTTTATCACTGATTATACCGGCCAGATTAACATTCTTCCAGCCTTGTTTGGGCGTGTTAATAATGTAACCATACCGGGGCGATTCCTTATTAAGGTCAAGAGGTCCGAAGGATGCAATACCGAGCGCCGCTAAACGCCTGGTGGCTTCTTTTGCTGCATAGTGTTTGAAAAACTTTATGACTTCACCGATGGTCTTTTGGGGCGTCGTTGTTTCAATACGTTTGATAACCAAGTCTCTCGGGCTTGTACCGACGGCACAAATAAATTTGGTGCCCCCGGCCTCGATTCCGCCGTATACGCTGGTTGAGGTCTTCTTCATAAAAAGATTCGTTTAGCCTTCAATATCTTCTGGTAATGCTTTTTGCCAGGCGAACTATTATTGAATTGTAGCCTAATACGAAGTCCCTTGACAACGTGTTGAAGCTACAAGTAATATCTATTCCGTGAGTAATGACAAAGATAAGGGGCATTCACCGACTTTCTCGCAGATGAACACCAGGACTAAATATCCCCCCTGGCTAAATCAGGCCATCTTTTACCAGGTTTATCCCCAGAGCTTTTATGATACAAATGGAGACGGCATCGGCGATATCCCAGGGATAATTCAAAAACTGGATTATCTGCAATGGCTGGGCGTCAATGCGGTATGGATTAATCCGTGTTTTGTATCGCCATTCCAGGATGCCGGTTATGATGTCTCGGATTACTACCGAATAGCACCGCGCTATGGGACCAACCAGGACCTCTACCGACTCTGTCGGGAAGCCCATAAGCGCGGGATTAAGGTCTGCCTTGACCTGGTGGCCGGCCATACTTCCATCGACCACCCCTGGTTTAGGGCTTCCTGCCGTCACAAGCGAAATAAATATTCGGACCGTTATATTTGGACGCCCTCCGCGGTATGGGGCACCAACATACCGCTTCCCATGATACGAGGTTATGCCGAGAGAGACGCGAATTACATTGCCAACTTTTTCTATTTCCAGCCGGCTTTGAATTACGGATTCGCCAGGCCAGCGGCAGACCATCCTTGGCAACAACCAGTTGACGCACCCGGGCCACTAGAAACACGCAAGGAATTGGTTAAAATAATGACTTACTGGCTTAGCCACGGAGTGGATGGGTTTCGCGTGGATATGGCCTTTTCGCTGGTGAAATTAGACCCGGGCTATAAAGCAACGATCAGGTTATGGCAGGATATTGGACAGGAAGTACGTAAGCACTATCCTGATGCCGTCTTAATTGCGGAATGGGGTAATCCTGGAGAGTCGATTGCTGCCGGATTCGACTTTGATTTTATGTTTCACGTCGGCGTGCCGGGTTACGCAGACCTCTTGCTTAACGAGAATTGCTTTTTCCGACGGCATAGCGACGGGAACGTAGAAGGTTTTCTTGAAAGTTATTTAAAACAATCTGCTAAAACAAAAGGTAAAGGGCTGATCTCCATTCCCAGTGCCAACCATGATATTAAAAGGCCCTGTTCGGACCGCAGGACTGCCAGTGATTTAAAGGTAATTTTTACATTTTTGCTGACCTGGCCGGGAGTGCCCTTTATCTACTACGGAGACGAGATAGGCATGCGCTATATCCCTGGGATGCCGTCGAAGGAAGGGGGCTATGTGCGCACTGGTGCCCGCACTCCCATGCAATGGGACGATGAGCAGAATGCAGGTTTTTCTACCGCGGATAAAGACCGGCTTTATCTTCCGTTAGACCCGCGCAGGAACCGTCCGACAGTTAAGAAGCAGGCTAAAAATCCGGGGTCGCTGCTAAATCATATACGCAAACTGATTGCCCTGAGGAAAAGCTCTCCGGCTCTTCAAGCCGTCGGTGCTCTGATTCCCTTACAGGTTAAAAATAACTACCACCATTTCGCCTATTTGCGCCAGTCAGGTAGCGAGCGTTTCCTCATCGTGCTGAATCCGTCCTCTGGCCCGTCTCAAGTTCGACTAAAAGGGATAAAATCGGATAATCTATTGCCTAAAGTATCGCATGGATCCAAAACTTGCGTTGAAGGAGATGATATCCAGATTGACATGGATGGAGTTTCTTACGGTATTTTTAAGCTCTAAAGGGCTTTTCTTTGCAGTTGCAGTTAATTTCTCACATCCACTGCAAGTAAAATTAGTCGCATCGTCGATACTGCCGCTGCCGGTATATACGGCTACCGCGGGGTAAGGATATAGCGGGCGAGTCCTGGTAACTCTGCCGCCTTCAATATGCGAGCCGATAAGTCCTTCCGGTGCGATACCTTCTTCCACCCAGCTTACCAGCGACGCAAACCAGTTTACATTGTCACACCCGGCTCCACCAGCGCAATGAAACATACCCGGAACCATGTACAGCCTGTAAAAATCCATCGTTTCTTCAACACCCATAAGATTGAGGACAGACTCGTAATAGTTAACCGACATCGTAGGGTTCAGCGCCATATCAGTCCATCCATGATAATGAATTATCTTGCCACCGCGGGCTCTGAAAGCCGACAAATCCGGGTCAGTAGCATCAATCATCAATGATATGGATGCCATCTTCAGGGGGTCGGTGTCAAAATTAAAAGTTGTCCAGTCATAGCTGAGTCCAGGGTCTTCCTCGAAAGCCATATACTTCATAAAACCTTCACTCATCATAAGCTGGAGGGCTGGCATGAACGAACCGATCATCCACATATCCCAACCGCTTATCCCACTGGCAAAGACCTCGGCGCTGAGAGGCGCCCCTGGATAGAGTAATGCACCGGTAGAGTTTATAACGCCGCCATAGATTTTTTCTAAAGCTTCCACCTAGGCAGGCGTGAAGCTGTCCGGCGGGAGGTCAGTAGCGGGGTCGAAGGTGCAATCAAGGGGATTATTGATGAGGCCATCTACGAGCCCATCTTCACCGTCGCATTTCTCATAGATTGCATCCGCCAGTATCTTCAGCTTGTCAATCGGTATACTGCCGTTATCCGATAATGCCAGCGCATTCCAGATACCCCATATCATTGTCCCTGTGAAATCGAGTACGGGAGCGCCCACAACGATGCCATCAAAATCCTGTGGATATCGTTGTGCTTCCATCAAACCCTGCCGCCCGCCGGTTGAGCAGCCAACAAAGTAAGAATAACTGGGCTGATTACCGTAATAAGCTTCTATAATTTCCTTGGCCATTACGGCAGTCTGATGAACCGCCCGGAAGCAGTAATCTATTTCTGCTTCGGGGTTGTTATAGGCAAAAGTAGCCCCAAGGGGTCCCAGCGGGTCAAGGGTTGAATCATGGCCCGTATCCGTAGATGCTGTTGCATAACCCATGCTTAAGCCCGCTTGCATGGCGGCATATTCTATGTTGCCAGCAAAAACGCCGTTTCCCACCATATAGAACCTGCCATTCCAGTCCGTAGGCAGCTCAACAGCAAAACGGGTATTAGGTACTATAATCCCTCTGACTTCGCAGTGTTCGGGTACACTACTGGTAGCGGCTATCAAAGTGGCAGAAGTTATAGAAACACCTTCTTTTTCGAAGGTATTAATAAATTCTTCACAGGGCGATGTTGTAGCCTCCGGGCTTGGAGTAGCGGTTTCAGATGGTTCCTTTGTCTCCTGTGGAGTCGTTGTGATTTGCGTTTCCTGTGTAGTCGTTGGGCTTTCTGGTTCAGAACAAGCCCCCGCAAATAGCAGAGTTGTTAAAACTAAAGCTAAACAGGCGCTGACAATAAATGCTGGTAAGCGTTCTCTTTTCATATTAAGAACCTACTGATACTTGTATCGATATCTATTACCATTTTAATGAATACTATTTGAATTTATCGGTTTTGTCCCAGGCGCGGCGCTCCTCATCATATGGCGCGGCTTCAACATGACAATCTTTATCTAGAATCATGGTCATGCGTTTACTGCCATAAACCGGCCATTTGCCAATGCTTTCGCAGGACGGGTCGCCGGTGCGGGCAAGAGCTATCCAAGCGTCCTGCATGCATTCAGCCAGTTTATCCGCTTCCGGTCCGGTGCCGGAAAACATATCATTAAGAGTCCCGAAAACGAAACTGATTTCCAGGCCGTGACATGCCCCCAGCACGCCTCCCATAGCAGGCGATTTCCAGGTGAACAGGTAGCTGTATGCAGCCTGTTTATTAGCCTGCTGCGCTTTAACAAGCTTTATTCCCGGCATCCGGAACATAAAATCGCCAAAAATAGCCGTAAATATCTCGGCGGGGGTGATGGGTGCACCGCGTTTAGAACGAATCTGACGGTATGCCGTAACTAATGTTTTAACATCATTTGCTGACATCACCTTGCTAAGACGATTAATCACCCCAGCCTCGTCAATCTGGTCGAACCCGGGTTCCATCATGGTAAATAATTTCCATTCATTAAGATTGGTACCAACGAGTGTCATTATTTCTTTAGAATATCCCTGCCTGGCTAACTTATTGATGTCTTCAGGTATAATTTCTTTATCTATCACAGGGACGGTGAAGGTAACTTCGGGGTTCTTGCCCCTGCCGAGCCGTCCGGCTATCATTTTCTTTTCTATTTCGAGTAGCTGGGGCGACGTAAGCGCACGCAACGCTTTAACGTCATTCTCTTTGATTCCGGCCGTTTCCAGGAAAATCCTGCCATTGGCATCGGCGTCTTCCAGGGAAATGGCGAAGTCACCGGAGCCGCTTTCAAGAATACCTTTGTGGAAGAGTCCCTTGGCAGCGGGCATCGCCATCAGGCTGCCGATAGACATGGCGCCGGCTGATTCACCGAATACAGTGATATTACCCGGGTCGCCTCCGAAAGCAGCGATGTTATCCTTGACCCATTTGAGCGCCGCCACCTGGTCCAGTAGTCCTTCATTGCCGGTGGCTGGAATTTTACCGCCGGTAACATCCTTAAATCTTAAGAAACCGAGCGTTCCCAGGCGGTAGTTCATACTCACCATGACGACATTGCCGCGTCTAGGCAATATGCCCGTATCATACATGATTTCAGAGCCGGAGCCGATAGTGAATGCGCCGCCGTGAATCCAGACCATCACCGGCCTACGCTTATTATCGATGCCGGGTGTCCAGACATTCAGGTAAAGGCAGTCTTCAGATTGCGGTTGCGGTGCCTGGTCAAAACCTGGTATCGGCATTACAGTCTGCGGGGCGATGGCACCGAATTTTGTGGCATCACGTACGCCGTCCCACTTTTTCACTGGCTGGGGCGACATCCAGCGTAATTCACCGACAGGCGGCGCGGCATAAGGAATACCTCTGAAGATGCAAAGACCGTTTTCAAACTTCCCCTCGATTTTACCGGATTTCGTAGCTACAACAGGATTTTTTCTTTCACCCATAAGACTCTCCTTGGAGTAGTTTTAATAAGTAAAAATTAACTGTGTAAAGC
>JAFGHK010000034.1 GCA_016930185.1 Dehalococcoidales bacterium
GGTGCTGACCTGAAAGGACTGCTTAAGGAAAATACTATCGCCATGTTAACCGCGATGGTAAGGAAAGAAGCGCTTGATAAGGTCGGAGGTTTTAATACAAAATACATCATCGCCCAGGATTACGACCTGTGGTTGAGAATAGCAGAACAATATCCTATCGACTTCATTAACGAGCCTTTAGCCAAATACAGGCTTCACCGCGGCGGCGCCTCTTTAAAAAACCACATTCTCAATTACAGGGAAGACCTGCAAATCCGGGGCTACTGGCTCAAGAAAAAACCGGTCTTAAAAAAGGAATTAGGTGGGCTGACCAAAGCGCTTAAGTACTGGCCGATATTCCTGGGGGCGGTGGGGAATATTTACCGGGGAAAAAGTCTTAAGTCTATTAAAGAATCATTTGGTTTGGTTAAATACATGCTGCTGCGGGAGTACGAAAAGGACTGAATTATCTCGTCCCAATTTTTCCCGCTTTTTGATACCAGTCAACGTACTTCTTTATTCCATCTTCAATGTCAATGCCAGCTTCCCAGCCCAACTCCCTATTCTGCCGCTCGATTTCCGTATCGTCCGGTATTTTTCCCTGATAGTCGTCCTGTCGTGAGGAATCGAACTCAATAGCAATTTTATTATTGACGATTTTCCTAACTGTTTCCGCCAGTTCTTTGATACTTACCGACCTTTCATTTACGAGGGTATAGGTCCTATTTTCGGCAACATCAGCCAGGGCGGCGACCGTGCCGGAAGCCAGGTCTTCAACGTAGGTTAAATTCCTTTTTTGTTTCCCCTTGCCGTGAATAACCAGATTCTGGCCATTCAAGGCCCTTTTTACAAAAAGGGCAATCACATCATCGCCGCGACTGCGCGGGCCGTAGGCGGTCCCGTACCTCAAGATGGTGTACGGCAGGGAATAAAGCAACTGGTAGTTCCGACACAGCATCTCGGAGGCGGCTTTTGAGGTGGTGTAAAGATGCCCTCTTTCATCATAGATAAAGACCGTGGAAGCCAGGAGGAAGCGCTTGACCCTCTGCTTACGGCACTCTTCCAGAAGGTAGGCTGTCCCCATGATGTTGTATTTTACGGTCAGTAAGGGATTGCCCTTCACCCGATTGATATCGGCAAAGGCGGCGATATGGCAGACGGTATCGATTCCCGAGATGCTTTTTTTGATGTCTTTCTCCAAGGTTATATCACCCTTTATATATTCAACGTCATCACGATACGCCGGCTTCTTAGTGTCCAGCACCCTGACGCTGTGTCCGGCGTCGATTAACTTGTCCACGACATGGCTGCCGATGAACCCGCTGCCGCCTGTTACCAAGATATTCATGAGAGCACCTTCTTCAAAGAATCAACTACGTAATCCACCTCTGGTTCAGTCAGTCCCGGGTATGTAGGTAAACAGATATGCTTTTTAGCCACGTACTCCGTTTGCGGGAAAGTATCGGCGGGGTCGTTGGCCACCGTCCCGGGATACTTTTTAAAGGCGGGCTGGCTGTGGCAGGGGTGGGAATAGACCTCGCCGGTGAGGGAGACGGAATATTTCTCTTTAAGCTTCTTTTTTATCACTTCTCTTTCGATGTTATCGTCAAGAAAAACGATGTATTTGTAATAAGAGGATTTTACATTGGAGGGTATTTTTACCTTTCTTATGCTTTTTACGCCCTCAAGCTTTTTATCGTACCACCCGGCGATTTTCCTTCTCTCCGCCAGGATTTTTTGGGCTTTCTTCATTTGCTGGATGCCCAGCACGGCGTGAAGTTCGCTGAAACGCCAGTTGTACCCTATTTCCACGTGATTATTGGGGTCGTCCGGGGCCCGCCCGTGGTCGCGTAAGGAGACGGCTTTTTTATAGATGGCTTCATCATTAGTGGTAATCATGCCGCCTTCCGCTGCCACCAGGACCTTGGTGGGATAAAAAGAAAAGGAACCGGCCACTCCCAGCGTACCCGCCTGTTTGCCGTCGATAGTCGCGCCGTGAGCATGGGCGGCGTCTTCAATGAGGGCTACCCCGTTTTTGTCGCAGATTTCCTTTATTTCATCGAAAGCCGGCGAGATGATGCCGCCGATATGCACCAGCATTACCGCTTTAGTATCAGCGCGGAGCTTTTTCTTTAAGTCCCCTGGGTCGAGCTGCAGGTTTTCTTTATCACAGTCGGTAAAGATTACCCTGCCCCCCGCGTGCACCACCGCCGCCGGACTGGCCATCATGGTATTGGAGGGCATGACAACCGTTTTGCCGGCGACACCGACAGCCCGCAGGATAATTTCCAGGGAGCTGGTACCGCTATTTGTTGCTAAAGCGTATTTAATCCCGGTGAAGGCGGCAAAGGCTTTCTCAAATTCAGCTACCTTATTACCCATGGTGAGGTAACCGCTTTTCAGGACATCCTTAATGCCCGCCTGAATGGCTTTTATTTCTTCCTCGGTATATTCCAGCCTTAATATCGGTATCTTCATGCCTGCTTCTCCTCCGGCTAGCGGGTCTTCACGTGGCTTTTCACGATAAATCTCTTGGACTGATACACACATTCTACTATTTTTTCACGGAAATAGTTCAACAGCTGGTTTTTATAGGGCATGGGCGGGATGATGCTCTGGTATATCCACCTGAAGAAATCGACCATAAAATAATATTTTTTCGGCAGGGCGATATACCAATCGAAGAACCCCTGATAGCCGATTAACTGCCTCGAGGAGATATTCTCGTGCCTCATGGTCACCTGGGAATAATAAATGGAAGCATCCTTAACGTCGGCTATGATATCCCCTTTTTCCAGGCATTTATCGCCCAACTCCGTACCGGGAAACGGCATGAAAATGGTGCAGAGCACGCGGTCGGGCCTTAGCTCCTTATTGATATTTATCGTTTCAAAGACGTTTTCCAGCGTTTCTCCCGGAATGCCAATCATGTTGAACGACTGCGTTTTGATACCGGATTTCTTTGCCAATCCGAAGACCGTCCTGATTTGCTCGTCGGTGAAATTTTTCAGAAGCACATCGTTGCGCATTGCAGTGTTGCCGGACTCGATAGCGAGGTTAATCTGGTGGCAGCCGGCTTCTTTAAGCGCCTCCATTAACTCCGCATCCACACGGTCGATGCGGGTCTGGCACATGAAAGGCACATTCTTAAAACGCGCCCGATACCCTTTGAGAAAGTCCAGCGCCTTCTTCTTATTCAGTGTAAAGGTCTCGTCCGAGAAGTAAAAATACTCCGTCCCGTACTTAGAAATAATCGTTTCTAGTTCATCATAAACACTCTCCGGGGAGCGGTACCTGACGAAGTTGCCCTTGCCCTCATAAAGGTCGAGGAGGAACTTGTTCTGACAAAAGGAGCAGGGATAGGGGCAGCCGCGGGAGGTAAAGACATTGGCGCCGGTAAGCTCGGCGTTATAGTAGCTTGAATCCAGGGCTTCCCTATCAGGAAATGGCAGCGAATCGAGGTCGATTACAAGGTCGGCGACATCGTTGCGCCAGATTTTACCGCTTTCATCCTTGCCCCAGATTCCCTCAACCTTAGTATAATCCTCACCGTTGAAATACCGATTTAAAAGGTTAACGACGGGCACCTCGCCCTCACCGACGCAGATGAAGTCCACAAAGCTCTCGGCAATCGTCTCCTCCGGCAGGACGGTGGGATGGATGCCACCGAAAACAACCTTTATGCCTCGCCCTTTTACCACCCGGGCCATCTCTTTAGTTATGTTGTAACCGACCGTCATCACGGAAAACCCGACGATATCGGGTCGGTAAGAGTCCAGCAGCGAGGTGAAGTCCTTGAGAATCTTCTTCAGCGGATTGAAGATACTGGCGTTTTTCAAATATTTCGTCAGCTCGAATACCCTGGTATCATAGCCGGCTTTTTTCAACGCGGCGGAAATATACAGCAGGTTGAGCGGAACTTCCCTTGAGATAAACCCGGGATAGACCAGCAATACTTTTTTCATCTTAAGGTCTTTTGGTAGCGGAGGCTATACCCGCTTTTTTTCACCGGCCTGGGTATCATTCAACGCCCAGAATTCTTTTATCAACGCCGGGTCGAGGTCGCCGTTAATCAGCATTTCCTGACTCTGGTGATAAAAGTATTCCCAGTGCTCCCTGTCAATGATTTTCCCCGATTCTTCCAGGTCTTTCCAGACCTGTGTGCCGTAGTAAGGCGCCAGGACGCTAAGACTATTATAATCGGCATCCAGTTCACGGGCGAAATCAATGGTCTCCTTGAGGTCTTCGTTGGTCTCGGTGGGGAAACCGGTCATGAAATAGGCTGTGAAAGGCACCCCCACCTCTTTTATCCACTGAACTCCCTGGCGGATTTTTTCCTTGGTCTCCCCTTTTCGCATAGCCTTGAGCACCCGGTTGCTACCCGACTCCACGCCGATTTTCAGTCGGATGCAGCCGGCCTTTTTCATCAGCTCGATAAGCTCCTTATCCAGGCAGTCGGCCCGGGTATCGCAAAGCCACTTGATATTTAAGGACCTATCAATAATCTGCTGGCAGATTTCCTTGGCGCGGGCTTTTTTAAGCGTAAAGGTGTCATCGGCAAAGTGGATATTGGAAGTCCTGTACTTTTTCTTCAGTAATTCCAGCTCGCCCATGACATTTTCCACGGAACGCAGCCTGACCGTGCCGTGCCATAACGCCGGACTGCCGCAGTAGGCGCAACGAGCAGGGCATCCCCTACCCGTAACCAGATGGCCAACATCCACAAATTTAGTATCGTTAAGGAAAGAATCGCGGCTAGGATATGGAAGAATATCCAGGTCTTGAAGAAAAGGTCGGTCTTCATTGTGCACAGGTTGGCCGTTTTTCTTAAAGGAAAGCCCCTTAATGCTTGCTACACTCTTGTTTTCCACCAGTTCCAGGAAGGCGAATTCACCCTCGCCGCGTATAACGTAGTCGAACTCCTTTTCGGCTATAGTGTCCGCAGGGTCGAGCGTCGGATGCGCGCCACCGACCACCACTTTAACGTTTTTGTTAATAGACCTGGCAATACCGGCGATAATCTTGGCCGCTTTATAGTTAGCGGTCATCATAGCGATGCCGATGAAATCCGGATTAAATTCGGCAATCCTGCCCCTGATTTCCACCTCCCAGAGCGGGTCGGCGGGATTGCTCATAATATCTTTGTAAGACTGGTAATTATCGAAAAGCTGTTTCTGGTTCAGATATTCCGCCGTATCCAGGTAGTCGGCGTTATAGACCAGAGCATTATGCCCGTTTTGCTGCAGCACGGCGGCGATATAGGCAATGCCCAGGTGCAGGCCGTTATAATGGCTACCCAGCAAGCGGTAAAACGGCGGGGCGATTAATAATATTTTCTTCATCTTTTACTACAATAGCGCTACGAAATCCTTTGTCAGGCGGACATCATGCTTTCGTAAAGTTTTTCCACCTTGCCCATCTCTTTCTCGTACTCGGAGTTATCTTCAATAAGCTTTCTATTTATTTTACCAAATTTAGCTCTGGTCTCACTATTTTCAATCAAATAAACGATTTTCTCCGCCAGCGCCCGGGGGTCGTCCTGCGGCACGACAAAGCCGTTTTCGCCGTCGGTTATCCACTCGCGGTTGGCGGGCAGGTCGGTAACAACGGGTGCCAGCTCGCAGGCCATGGCTTCCTGCAGGCTCTGCGAGGAGCTGTCGCTCCGGGACGTGGTTACATAGATGTCCGACGAAGCCAGGTAGCCGGGCAGATCATCATGGGGAAGATAGCCGATAAAACTGACATTCTGGGCCGCACCCAATTCAGCCGCTAGGTCCTCCAGATAGCCCCGCTGGGCGCCGTCGCCGCCGATGATGAAGCGCGCTCGAGGCGCTTGCTTAAGTACCAGCGGAACAGCCCTGACCAGCATCTCCACGTTATAGAGCGGCCGCAGGTGCCGGATGGATATCACCATTGGAGAACCTTTAATATCGAGTTTGTTCTTCAGGGCTTCGTCTGACTTTTTAGGACTGAACTGGCCGGTATCGATGCCGTTATAGACCTTGGTTATTTCTTCCGGTCGCGCACCCAGCGAAAGCAGTCCTGTTTTCACCACGTCGGAATCGCAGATAATTTTATCCGCGTGTTTCAAGACGTACCCGGCGACCATCCTCCAGATAAAATTGCGGCGCGGGAAGATGAGAACGTCGGAGCCCCAGGCGGTAACGACGTAGGGATGAAAGCCGCTGCAGGCGGCCAGCAGGCCGTTATCGATGACAAAGTGGGAGTCGAGGACATCAGGCTTGATTTCCTTAAGTAGTCTGCGAACCCTGAAAATCCACTGCAGAAAACTGAAGTACCTGGTCACGGGCCAGATAGCGGGGGCGAGGCGCTTTAAGAGGTGGATATCGACGTTTTGATGATAGCCGGGTCGAGTTTTCCAGTAAATCAGGTGAGTTTCATGGCCTCTGGCAGCGAAGTAGTTAATCCAGCGCTGGGTGTGGATGCTGGAGCCATCAGCGATATAGCATATTTTCATGTTTATTATATATTACTCTAGCTTCGGGAGATATACAAACGTGGGTAAGGGAGAAATCAAAAATCAAATTTTAAAACTTGAGGGTAAAGGAGAGGAGATTTTCTATGTCGTTATGTTATAATTTCGGCATTGGCTAGTAAGCGGGAGGAACGTGATGGGAAATCAACAGGACTGGAAAAAGGCACTTAAGGCCGACCCCACCGACTGGCTGCTTGAGGAAGACGACCCCGGCGTAAGATACCTTGGCCTGTGGGACATAGTCGATGCCGATGAAAAAGAAGTACAGGCCGCCCGGCGAAAAGCCCACCGTGAGGGGCCGATTGCCACCATACTGGATAACATGGACCCGGAAGGATACTGGATAAAACCGGGCAACGTTTATGCCAATAAATGCCGGGGCACGGTATGGTCGATTATATCGCTGGCGGAACTGGGCGCCTCGATTAAGGAAGATAAACGCATCGGCGCCGCCTGTGCCTATCTGATAGACCAGGCTTTGTTAAAAAGCGGTCAGTTTTCGCCTAGCGGAAAAGCCACGAACATGGGGCTCTGCCTGCAGGGTAATATGTTGCTATCGCTATCAGACCTGGGATACAAGGACAATCGGCTTGATACTGCCTATGAATGGACGGCTCGGATGGTAACCGGCGAGGGCGTGTCCAGGAAGGTAAATCCCGACGGACTTGCCCCCGGGGAGGGCGTGCCGGGTCCTTTCCGTTACTTTAAATATATGGGCCCACGGTTTGTCTGCCGTACCAATAAGGGTTTGCCATGTGGCTGGGCTGGTGCGAAGGTAATGATGGCTTTCTCCCGCCTGCCGGTCGAGCGCAGGACAGGCTTGATTAAAAGAGCCATCGAGACCGGTATCGATTTTTTCTTGAGCGGCGACCCTTCTAAAGCCGAGTTTCCCGGCCACAGGACAAGTGTGCCGGACAAAAGGTGGTGGCAGTTCCGCTTCCCTTCTTTCTGGGGGGCGGACATCCTCCAGATTGCGGAGGCTTTAACCGGGCTGGGATACGGCAGCGACCCCAGGTTGGCGAATACTCTCAAACTGATATGGAGTAAACAGGATGAGAACGGCAGATGGCCGTTAGAGTATGTTGATCAAAATCACAAGATGTGGGTGAAATACGGCAAAAAAGACAGCCCCAACAAGTGGGTAACCTTGAGAGCGATGAGGGTGCTAAAGAGGGCGGGGGAAGAGAAGCTCAAAGTTTAGGGGGATTGACATGGTAAAACAACAGGGCTGGAAAAAGGCACTAAAAGCCGACCCCACCGACTGGCTGCTAGAACCAGACGACCCCGGCGTAAGATACCTTGCATTGCGGGATATAGTCGAAGCCGATGAAAAAGAGATTCAAGCCGCCCGGCGAAAAGCCCACCGTGAGGGGCCGATTGCCAAAATCCTCTCTAAAATGGAAAAAGAGGGTTTCTGGGCGAAGCCGGGGGCTGGATATTTGCCCAAGTACACCGGTACAGTATGGTCCGTAATTCTTTTAGGACAACTCGGCGCCTCTATCGACATGGATAAACGTATTGTGCAGGCCTGCGCTTATATCCTTGACCATAACCTGACAAAACATGGGCAATTTACGGTGAATGGAGCGCCTTCCGGCAACGTAGACTGTCTGCAGGGCAATCTTTGTTATTCCCTACTTGACCTTGGCTGTAAAGACCCACGGCTGGAAAAAGCTTATGAACTCATGGCCCGCATCGTTACCGGCGAAGGCATCGCCCCGATAACGGACAAAAAAGCACCACTACGTTATTACTCTAGTGGTAAGTGCGGGCCAGTCTTTGCCTGTACCGGGACATATAGAAAGTCCTGCGCCTGGGGAGCAGTGAAAGTAATGATTGCGTTCGGCAAGTTACCAGCCGAGAAAAGGTCGCCATTAATTAATAGAGCCATAAAAACAGGGGTTGACTTTCTTTTCAGTAAGGACCCCGCCAAGGCCGATTACCCTATTGGCTACAGCCAGAAGCCGTCTGGCAAGCCGAGCGGCAACTGGTGGAAATTCGGCTTCCCTAATTTTTACGTTACCGATATCCTGGAAAACGTCGAAGCTTTATCACGTCTCGGTTACGGTAAAGACCCGCGGCTGGCTAACGCTATGCAAATAATACTTGATAAGCAGGATAGGCAGGGGCGTTGGCCTATGGAGTACAACTATACCGGTAAAACGTGGGGGGATTTCGGCCCGAAAAAACAGCCTAACAAGTGGGTAACCTTAAGGGCGCTGCGGGTGTTAAAGCGGGCGGGGGAACAGAAGGTTAAATAAAAAGGAGTTACTGTTTCTTGGGCGGACCAAAGGTTCGTAAGTTAACGGGCCCTTCCCAATCAAAACCGGCTTCATCAAAGTTCTTGACGCGTTTGGCATCGAGAGTTGGCCCCAGGTAAAGCGCATGGAAGAGAACGGGTTTTCTGATTACTCTAAAGTTCAA
>JAFGHK010000035.1 GCA_016930185.1 Dehalococcoidales bacterium
CCCGCCAGCCGCAGCGCCTCGGCTATTTTACCCTCTAGTTCTTTAGCTTCCGCCCTGGAAAGCGGATTCAGGTGGCTGTATAGAGAAGGCAGCAGGCATTTGCAGTGCTTGAAGACGATGCGGGAAAACAGGGGGCCTTTTCTATTGCGTTTCCTTTCGGCGTGCTCTTTAAACCTATCGGCCGGCGACTTTGAGGTCTCCCCGACGTACAGCCCGTAGCCGGGCGTTTTTCCCTTTAGTTCGTGCAGTAAAATAATATAAAGGTTATGTTTCCCCTTCGTTCTTGGAACGAATCCTCGCGTGATTTCTGCCGCCTTTTCCAGCCAATCGACCGGCTCGATGCCCAACTTTTTAGAGTATTCGATTACGTTCAAATATGCCGATAAAGCGTCTTCCCGGTGCTTTGGGGATAACGCTGCCAGACAGTAGCTTAGAGTTTCAATATCGCCTTCACCGGCGGCTTGATAAGCCTGTTTTACGATGTCTTGAGTTTGCCACGAGGAGAAGGAAGGATATGGCGGTTTTAATAAATCCATATAACCCACTAAATCTTACTGTTTTGGAACGGCCCCGAGCTGCTTGGCCAGTCCTATGTCGGTAACGTTCCAGAATTCCACCCACTTGCCGTTCGCTATCTTAATCAAAATAGCAACGTTGATATCGATTTTCTTGCCGGTAGAGGGGATTCCCATGTACTCGCCCCTATGGGTGGCCTTCCAGTTCACCAGCGCCGCCACTTTATCCCCTTCAGCTACCATGTCTTCAATGGTGATATTTATATCAGGGAAAGCTATGAAAAACCTGGGAGCGAAATTTTTAAGCTGCTCCAGAGTTACGTCTCCTGTGGGCAGGTGCTCGATATATTCCGGGGCACACAGCATGAAAAATCCTTCCATGTCTCTCTTGTTCCAGAGGTCGACGACATGGCGTACCAGTGCTTTGTTTTCTTCTATGAACATACTAGTTTTCCCCTTACAATCATTCAGTCCTTTATCGATGTGCTCGGCATCTTGCCGTCCACGAGCGGCACCACGCATATCATCGTCAGCGTGTCTTTGCCCGTGTTGAAAACCCCGTGCCGCTCGCCCGGCAGCACCATTACCGCGTCGCCTTCTTTTAGAGGGCTTTCCGTGCCGCCGTTCTTAAGCGTGCCTCGCCCCTGCACCACGAACATCTCGTGCTCCCAGGGGTGGGTGTGGTGGGGCGTATTGCTGCCCGGTTCGATTTCAAAAACACGCATGACGAAGGTCGGTGCCTTTTCCGCCGTGCCCGCCACGATATGCATCCTGACCCCCGGCGCCGACTTTATTCCTTCTACATCAAGGTAGTTCTGTACTTTCATGGCTACTCCTTAAGATACGGGTTAATTACTGCCAATTATCAAATTATGTCATGCGTATTGTCAAGAAATTGACCGCAATAAAGGTGTCTGTTATGCTTTTAATAATTATGTTCGACTGGGATGTGGTCATCATCGGAGGGGGGCCGGCGGGGCTTACAGCCGGACTTTACTTGAGCCGGGCTAACCGCCGCACGCTGCTTTTGGATAAAGACACGCCAGGTGGCTATATCCGTAACATCGAATTGATTGAAAACTACCCCGGCTTTGCCGAGGGAGTTGCCGGCGCTCAACTGGCGGCGCAGATGGTCGCCCAGGCGAAGAAATACGGACTTGAAATAGAAAACGGTGAAGTAATCGGCATCGAGGTCTTTTCCGGCACGCGCTACGTCGGCTGCGCTAACGGGCAGGGCTTTACGACCAATGCCATCATCATTGCCGGAGGCTCGAAAAACAAGAAGCTGGGCGTTCCCGGCGAGGCGGAGCTGGCGGGTAAGGGGGTCTTCGAGTGCGCCTTTTGCGACGCCGGCCATTATGCCGGTAAGGTGGTGGCAGTCTGCGGGGGCGGCGACGCCGGCGTGACGGAGGCCCTTTATATGTCCAAGATTGCATCTAAAGTCATTCTCATCGAGGCTATGCCCGCGCTTACGGCTGATACCGTCCTGCAGGAAAGGATTAAGGCAAATAAAAATATGGTAGTCCGCACCGGTACTAAAATTGAGGCTATCATTGGTAAGGATGAAGTGGAAGCTGTTGAGTTGTTATCCGGCGGTAAAAAGGAGACGCTTAAGACGGACGGCGTGCTGGTGCACATAGGGCTCGACCCCAATACCGACTACCTGGAGGGCGTTGTGCCGCTGGATGAAAACGGGCAGGTCATCGTTAACGGAAATATGGCGAGTGAAGTGCCTTATATATTCGCGGCCGGGGACATCAGGGGCGGCTCGCCGAGACAGGTCGTCACGGCGGTAGGGGATGGGGTAGTAGCAGCGATTGCGGCGGAGAGAATGTTGCAGGAGGAGGGGTAGGGCGGGGACTAAAACATATTGTCGGGGACTTGATACAGTTTTTTGGAACGTTCCGCGCCGCATTCAGGGCATTTCCGGTAATACCAGGACATCGGCGTCTGGCATTGAGGGCACAGCCAGCGCTTTTCTTCCTCTTCGGCGTGCTTTTTAAGTCCAACCTTCTTAAGTCGCCGGAGGTTATCTATAACCTCCTCATGGTGGGGCATTTGCTTAGCGAAGTCGGTAAGCTCCCGGCAGGGAAAATCGGAGCAGTCGGCGGAGCATATCGTCTCCCCCGGCTTAATTTTGACGCAGGACTTGATATTGCATTCCCGGCACCACGGCGATAGCCGTCCTCCCGCCAGGCAGCCGTCGCATTCAATGTCTTTTAAGGTGAACTTGCCGCCTCTGGAGTTAAATGCCCGGACTAATGCCTGCTGTTTTGCCTCGTTGTTATCATGAACGGCGCGGTACATTTCGCAGGCCCCGCAGTACAGTCCGCAGGCGGCGATTAAAGATTCCCGTTTCATTTAGCTTCCTATCAGGTTGCCGTACCTGCCTTGGGCTTCTCCGCAGTCACGGGAATCGGCTCCTTGGGCACTTCAATCGTCTCGCCGGACACTTTGGTAACAGCCCCGAAGCGCGTCGGGCAGACTTCCAGGCAGGTGCCGCACTTGACGCACTTTTCCTGGTCGATGACATGTATCAGGCGCTTACCCCCGGTTATGGCGTCCGCGGGGCATTCCCGGGCGCAGATACCGCACCCCTGGCACTTATCGGGGAGGATGTAAAACGATATCAGGCTGGCACAGGACAGGGCGGGGCACCGCTTCTCTTCGATGTGGGCTTCATATTCGTCTTTAAAATAACGGAGCGTGGTCAGCACGGGGTTCGGGGCCGTCTGCCCCAGTGCGCAGAGCGAACCGGCTTTAATGTCGTTGCCGAGTTTCTCCAACAGGGCGATGTCTTCCTTAACGCCTTCGCCGCGGCAGATTCGCTCCAGTATATCCAGCATCTGCTTGGTGCCCACGCGGCAGGGCACGCACTTGCCGCACGATTCCGCCTGGGTGAAGGAGAGGAAATAGCGGGCGATATCAACCATGCAGGTGTCTTCGTCCATGACGACCATGCCCCCCGAGCCCATCATCGAGCCGGCCTCGGTCAGCGACTCGTAGTTGACCGGGCTGTCCAGATAAGACTCCGGCAGGCAGCCGCCGGAAGGCCCGCCGGTCTGGACGGCTTTAAATTTCTTGCCGCCGGGAATGCCTCCACCGATTTCATATATAATATCGCGGAGCTTGATGCCCATCGGCACTTCTATAAGCCCGCTGTTGGCGATTTTGCCCGTCAGCGCGAAGACACATGTCCCCTTGCTTTTTTCGGTGCCGATGCCGGCATACCAATCGGCCCCACGTGCGATAATGACGGGTACCGTCGCCAGCGATTTCACATTATTGATGGTGGTCGGCTTGCCCCACAGGCCGGAGGTGGCAGGGAAGGGTGGACGCGAGCGAGGCATGCCCCGCTTGCCCTCGATGGACGCCATTAGCGCTGTTTCTTCACCGCAAACGAAGGCCCCGGCGCCCTCTTTAACGTGCATGTTCAGGCTGAAATCGGAGCCCAGAATATTTTTACCCAGGTAGCCGGCTTTCTCCGCCTGCTTGATGGCGAGTCGCACGCGCTTTACCGCCAGCGGATATTCCGCCCTGATATAGATATAGCCCTCGGAAGCGCCGATGGCATAAGCCGCGATGGTCATTCCTTCCAGGACTGTATGCGGGTCGCCCTCCATCGTGGACCGGTCCATGAACGCCCCGGGGTCGCCTTCATCGGCGTTGCATATCATGTACTTCTGCTTGGCCTTGACGTCGTAGCAGAACTGCCATTTCTGCCCGGTAGAAAACCCCGCGCCGCCCCGTCCCCGCAGGCCGGAAGCCTTGAGGGTATCGATGACCTGCTGCGGCGTCATTTCTTTAAGAACTTTTTTCAGCGCTTCATAGCCGCCCCTGGCGATATAATCATCGATTCTCTCCGGGTTGATGTGCCCGCAGTTACGCAGGATGATGCGCTGCTGCATGCTGTAAAATTTGATGTCTTTATATAACGGTATCGCCTGTCCGCTTACGGGGTCTATGTAAAAAAGCCGCTCCACCGGTTTGCCGTCGCGCAGGTGAGAGGTCACTATTTCCGGCACGTCGTTAACGGTAACATGGGTATAGAAAATGCCCTCCGGCTCAATAATCGCTACCGGGCCCTGTTCGCAGAAGCCGTGGCAGCCGGTGAAGTCGATATCTATTCCGTCCAGCCCCTGTTCCTTGACGGCCCTGGCTAAGGCTTCGGTAATCTCGATTGACTTGCCGGAAACACAGCCGGTGCCCTGGCAGACAAACACGGTACGCCGGTCTTTTTTACCCGGCTTTGCTGCTGTCACCTAAAACCTCCGCGACTTTCTTGGTGGTCATTTTCCCGTAGGTCTCGTTATCTATCGTCATCGTGGGAGCGAGGGCGCAAGCGCCGATACAGGCCACCGTCTCCAGGGTGTATTCCATGTCTTCGGTGGTCTCGCCGGCCTTGATGCCCAGTTGTTTTTCTATCTCGGCCAGCACTTTAGCCGACCCGCGTACATGGCAGGCAGTGCCCCGGCAGACGCGGATAACCTTCTTGCCGAGGGGGGTCAGCTTGAACTGGGCATAGAATGTGCTGACGCCGTAAACGGAACTATCCGGAATTTGTAAAAACCTGGAAATCTCGCGCATAGCTACCGCCGGGAGGTAGCGGAACTTTGCCTGTGTCTCCTGTAAAATGGGTATCAATTCCTGCCGCTCGCCCTTGTAACGGGAGAAAATGTCCTCCAGTTTTTCCTGTACATCAGCCTTGGTCAAAGTATCTTTAGCCAGTGGAACTACCTCCAGTCTTTAACAGCCTGACGAGCTTCCAGGCTATAATCTCGCATATTATAGTGATGTCTTCCATGGGCAGGTATTCGGCAATGGTGCTATCGAACATGATCTTGCCGTCGGGAGGGAATTCCCCGTCCGCCTGCCACAGGACAATGGTCAAAGGCACATAAGGCAGAGCTTTGATGGTAACGGCGGTGTCCCCGAAATCGGATTTAGCGCCACCCAGCAGCGCCGCTGTTTCCGGCAGCTTTTGCGGCGAGTCTTTGAAATTATTAATAATTGGCTCTATAGCCCTCTTGAAAAACGTACGGTAATAGTTGATGCCTTCCCGCAGCTCTTTATAAGTGATAATATTGCCGGTTAGCGGACTGCCGGTAGCCCGCAGGAAATAATGCAGTATCAGGATTTTATCTCTGGGCGGCACTTCCGCATTATTATATGCGTAAGTGACAGCGCCGTCGGGGAGGCTGATACGGCAAGAATCGTTGAGGTAGCTGATGATAGCTGACTTTTCCTCTGGAACGTACCTGGCGCCGCTTTTACGGCATTGCTTTGCATAGTCTTTGATACCGGCCAGCTGTTCACCGGCGATTTGATATGCCAACCCATGACCATAATCACGCGCCGGCTGCTCCGGCAATATAGAGTGTTTTTTTATCATAGGTTATTCTATTTTACGTTATTTGTATTTATACTTCCAGCCAGGAGTGTGAATAAAGCGATTCTCCCATCAGTACCCTCACCGTGCGGGCGTAATTTTGCATTTCTTTCGGCAGGGAGGCGATATCCGGTTTCTCACCGTCCATCATCTTGTGCACCAGCTCTACGATATCCGGTCGCTGGCCGCGGGAAATCGCCATCAGGTCTTTATCGAAAGCGTCAACAATCGCCGAGTAAAGCCCGTAACGCATTAACATTATCAGGTAGGTACGGTTTAGCCAGCACCTTAAGTCGGACGGCGCGCCGTTGGAAATGTTGGAAAGCCCCACTGTGGACTTGCACCCCGGCGCGATGTCTCCCAGCATACCCATGAACTCCACACAGGCTTTGACCTGGTTGATTTCCACGGAAACCGGGCTAGCGATGGGGTCTATCCATATTCTTTCGTTGGGGATGCCCGCCTGGCTGGCTTTATAAAGGAAATCTACGGTATGCATGGCTCTTTCATTGACATCACGCGGCATACCATCATTGCTCCATAATAAACCAATAAGGTCGGCGTTGTGTTTTTGAGCCATTTCCAGTCCGCGGTCGATGCGGCTCGACTGGAGGGATATTGAATTCATAAGGACTTTCCCCTGGCGGACTTTCATTCCGGCTTCCATGGCATCCATGTTGGTGGTATCCAGCGAAAGCATTTTATCGGTGACGGACTGGACGGTTTCAACAACCCAGGCCATCAGCTCGTCGCCGCCCCTGCGGGCCGGACCTATGTTAAGGTCGATAAGGTCAATGCCAGCGGCGGTCTCTTCTTTAGCCATTTGCTGGATAGGGCCGGCGTTCCTATCTTTCAGCGCCGGGCCAAGGGTTTTGGATATAACGTTCAAATTCTCGCCGATAAGAATCATTGTACCTCCTTACGGTTTCCAGGCCTTGATGAAAGCTGGAAGATTGGCGGCGTCCCTGGGACCGACCAGTATTTCCCATCCAGGCATTTCTTCTTCAAGTCCACCACTTTCAGCAGCGATGTATCCGGGGATAATCAGCTTCTGGTGCTTGATTTTATCTACGATGCCGCTCTTCAATAACGCCGGGCCGATGATATCGGCGGAGAACTTCCCCGCCGCCCAGGCAGTCATTACGGAAAGTCCCTCGGTGTCTTTGACGTATAGCCAGCTGGGTACCCTGCTGTTCTCAATTTCGCCGGAGACGAGGAAGTAGGTGAGAGAGAAGTTGGAAGTGACCATCAGCGGCGAATTTTCATTGGGGTCGTTGATTTCATAGATGCCCTCCTTGGTTGCCAGGGGGCGCTGCGGGTCGGTATATATGTTCAGGCGCGCCACCAGCAGCGGGAAGAGGCTTTCTCCCTGGAAATCCGAGAGGACGATGATAGCCGCGTACTTGGCGATGAACATGGAGGCAATCATGGCTTCCTTCATAGGGTCATCAGTCATCTCGCAGGGGAGAACAATCGTCGGATAGCCTAACGGGCGGTATTTTTTGTTAAGAGCAGCGCCTCTTATGATTATCTGGTCTTCCAGTGCCTGTCGCACGGACCTGGACCCCGAATCGATGACGATATTTTTCAGACCTGCGGCCGCCAGCTTCTCGGTAAGCGCGGCAAGTTCTTCCAGGCCGTTAGCTTTAGCGGCTACGGGGCAGTCCGTCTCTTTAGCCAGCGCCGCTACGGCATCGACATTGTCCTTGGTAGCGGCATAAAGCAGCGGCTTGCTGTCAGCGCAGGCTTTGGCGCCCGCCGCCAGCACATCCGCCTTTTCACTTATGAGGATGATATTGATATCACCAGCGGCTTTCGCTTTGCCAGCAAGCGCAGCGAACTTGGTAGCATCACCGGTCTCCGATTTCAGTGCCACCAGCTTGGAGCTTAATATCATGCCGACCCTGTCATAGGTCATATCTTTGACCTTTTTCAGCCTAGCATCAACCTCGGAGTCGGCCATTTTATCGCTGATAAGGAGGGCGATACCGGGCTGGTTCTCGAACCTTTTTTCATGGCGGAACGTAACCGTC
Source organism: Dehalococcoidales bacterium (assembly GCA_016930185.1). Classification (GTDB taxonomy): domain Bacteria; phylum Chloroflexota; class Dehalococcoidia; order Dehalococcoidales; family RBG-16-60-22; genus RBG-13-51-18. The sequence goes on from JAFGHK010000035.1 coordinate 7,938, forward strand.
TCACCGCCTATTTTCAAGGCTGTTTCTCCCGCGCCGATGGTTACGGGCAGTATCGGAGGAGCGGAAGCCTCCGATAGCTTACTCTTGGCTTCCTCGGAGACATGGGGACATTTGCTTAATTCGGTTTTCCCGGCGGCCAGGGCCATAGCAAAAGCAAGGCAGGTGGGAACGCCGCAATCACCGCAATTGGTCTTGGGCAACAGTTTAAAAATCTCTATTCCGGTTAGCGCCATAAGTAGTCTCCTTTTCTGACCTTTTATCGGTCAAGCATCTATGCTCATCCCTAGCCGAGTATCGGGTCCATGGTCAAGGCAGGATGCCCTTTCTCCTGCAGGAAGGGAAGAATCGCTTCCTCGGTTTCTCCTACCGTTTCATCAGCCACCTTGTCCAGCAGGTCGGGCACGCCTAATTCTTTAGCCCTTTCATTGAAGCGGTCTTTTATTTCTTCTTTAAGCGTCTTGGGCATCCATACTATCCTTAATAGCCCGCCGTCGCCGGAGATGAATTTCCTCTGACAGATATTGTATTTACCGTGACCGATAAAGCCCGGAGTGCTCAAACCACCTCCGACGGTTCCGGCCAGGGTGCTAAACTTCATCCCGCAGGGAGTCATATCTGTATGTTCACGGTTTACGGTCATCACTCCGTTGCACATGGGGAGGACGGCAGCAACACATTCACAACAACCACAGGTTGTCCACGGGTCGTTCACTATGCTGTACATATTATAGTGGTCCAGCTTCCCGCGAGAGGCTTTGGCGATGAACTCATTGACGCCCTTCCACTGGCCGAATTTCTCATCGAGTATCTGCCCCTTTTCCACGGGCTGGTTAGGTCCGGTGGGGTTGATCTCGTAGGCAGCCTTACAGTCCATCCAGTTGTAGGAGCCGCAAAGTCCCGTTTTCTCCGGAGTGATAACGCAAACGTGGCTGGGAGCAAATGACTGGCACAATGTGCACGAATAGTAAGTGTCAGTAGTCTCGTCGGTCATGCCTTCAATTCGGGCATCCCTAGCCGCGTATGTTTCTTTAGCTTTTTCAACTATTTCCTTGACTTTATCCTCTTCAGTATAAAGTTTTACCTGTATCTTATCGAAGATACGGCCGAAGTCCTGGTGCAGCTTGGCGTGAAGTATGGTGCCGATATGCTCCAGTGTGAAGCCTTTTTCCACGGCCTGTTTGCCTACGCGCAGCCAGGCAATATCTCGCTGGCCGATATGCATTACGCCCTGGGCATAATTGATGAGGTGGTGTATCTGCCTCTCCAGGATGGGTTCGTAGTCGTCTTGCATTTGGCGGCCGGCTACTTCTACGGCTATAGCAAAAGGCAACCTTGAGCCGGCTTCTATATCGCCGATGTCGGGGCCGATTACCTCTATTTTGCCGTCTTCGACTTCGTCCATCGGCTTGGTGGTAACCCATTCCACCATATTCGTTCTGCCACCGCCGGCTTCCAGGTAAATATCGTCGCCGCGGACTCTCTCGCCTTCAAAGGCAGGCCCGAAGGCAACCGGTATCGGTATTTCGCTTACCGTTACTTTTAGGCCTCTGACCTCAATGGCTTTATTGACGATTTCATCGTGCGGGACGTTGGAGACTACATGCTCATAAGTGCAGACGCCGGTCGGTAGTATCTGGGGTATTGGCGTATCGGCTATAATTGGGAAACCCCAGTTGATGGCGCCTGCACCGTTGGCGTACCATTCATCGGTAACATCACCCATCGTCATGGCGAAGGCGAAAACACGGTCTTTGTTATATATCAGGATTTTACGGTAATCGCCGGCCTCGATGCCGCCAAAGGACATGGCTGCCCTGGTGGCGAAACCCATGGCGAAAACAGCGGCACTGGTGTCCGGGCCGAAAGAGACCAGACGGGTCCCCCAGCCAATCTGAACACCGGCTTTAACAAGTTGCTCCGCAAACTTTCCGCCGTTATGACTGCCGGCCATGAAAACATAGAGGTTTTTCTTCTGTAACTCTTCGGCGATATTTTTCGCTATCTCATCGACTGGAGCGGCACCCAATATCGCCGCAAATCCCGGTGCGGTACCGTCCACGAATTCCACGCCACGTTTTCTCATGATGACATCATCCGCAGCACCGAGCCAGATGTTATTATCCGTAACATCCTCGCCTCTCACATAAAAGTCGGGATTTTCCAGGTATCTGATGGCTTCGAGAATCTCTTCAGCCCAGAAGGTCAACATCCCCGCATCGAGTGTCGGGCCAAGGTAAGGTAGATGGTGTTCTTCCTTTACCAGCGGCGGTAGCAGGGCTTTGCATTTCTTGAGGACGGCTTCCATATCGCCCAGTTTTTCTACCTTCATGCCGGAAATACCGTAGATTATGGGGAGGTAATAAGCGGTGTTGGGGAATCCGACCGGTTCGTTGGCGCTCCACTTCTCCATGGCTTCTTTCCACTTTTTCTCTGCCTTATCTACAATATTGTGAGCGCCCCTGATGGCTGCTGATGCGATTATTTTAGACATTTTCTCTATCTCCTCCTTATTTCAGCGAAGTTGTTTTAGCCTTCCAGTTCGCGCCTCATCTCCATGTCGTAAAGTACTCTCTCCCTGGCCTGGTCGATACCTAGGGCTTTACGCTTACTGTCGATGTGCGCAATCATCAGTTGAGCAGCCCTAACAGGGTCGGGCTGGAAGTCCCACATTCCACCGTACAATTTTTCCATGTCCTTAAACAGGAATTCGGTTACTTCTTTGCTGCCTTCGGTAGGCCAGGTAACGCCGAACACGGTATAAACGCCTGAAGCAACAAAGTACTGCCCGATGGATATGGCCTTTTCACTCATCCATTCCGGCGCTGCGCCGGCCACAGGCAGGTCGCTGATATCGTCACCCAGGCCGCCGTCTTTGACCATAGCTGTAGCCGCTATCAGGATGCGGCTGTTATCCACGCAGGAGCCCATGTGCAGTACCGGAGGTATGCCTACGGTCTCACAGACTTCAGCAAGACCTTCGCCGGCATATTTAGACGCGGCTTCAGGGACCATGAGCCCCGCCTCGGCGCAGGCGATGGCGTTGCACCCTGTTGTGATTACCAGCACATCATTCTTGATTAACTCTTTGACCATCACGATATGCGCTTCATTGTGTTTGACACGGGCGTTATTGCAGCCGACCACCCCGGCCACACCCCTGATGCGTCCGTTGATAATGTTGTCATTCAGCGGACGGTAGGAAGCGCGGAACATTCCACCCAGCAGGTAGTTAATGGTCTCGTGACTGAAACCGGCAATCTGGTCGCACTGGTGGTCAGGAATCATGATATTACCCTTCCTGTTGGGGAAGTTCTCGATAGCCGTTTTGACGATTTCACGGGCTGATTTCATGGCATCGTGCTCATTGAATTCAATATGGGTGGCGCCGGGGATTTTAGCTTTGGCCGCCGTAGTGATGATTTTGGTATGGTAGCACTCCGCAACGGTCTGTATGGACTGCATAATACACTGCACATCCACCACCATGGCATCCACCGCCCCGGTGACTATCGCCAGTTCCTGCTGTAAGAAGTTTCCGGCAATAGGCACGCCGTGGCGCATCAAAATTTCGTTGGCGGTGCAGCACATGCCGGAGAGGTTTATCCCTTCTGCGTCTTTGGACTTAGCCAGCTCCAGCATTTCAGATTCGGCGGCGGCGGCTACAATCATCTCGGAAAGCAGCGGCTCATGACCGTGAATGATGATGTTTACCTCTTTCTCTTTAAGCACCCCCAGGTTTGCCTTGCCCAAAATGGGCGCCGGCGTGCCGAAGAGGATGTCCTGAAGCTCGGTGGCAATCATGCTGCCGCCCCAGCCGTCGCCTATGGCTGCCCTTACACCCTGTTTCAGCAGATTAACGTAGTCCTGGTCGACGCCGATGTGGGTGCGGTGCATTATCTCGACGATTTCGCGGTCGATACCGCGCGGGGCAACACCCTGCTGCCTCCAGAGTTCCTGGCGCTTTAGAGGCGCTTTCCTTAAGGTGATAAGCTCGCCTTCCTGCTTGCCAAATTCGGCAAGAGCTTTCTCACCGATATCGACGGCTATTTCATTATTACTGCGGTCGCCTATTTCTATATCCCAGTCTAAGGCTAGCTGTAATAATTTCTGTTCGTCTTTTATTTCGTAGCCTGGGGCTTTACCTTTGGCTACAGCCAGGAAGAGCTCGGCGACGCCTCTGCCGTGGTCCGAGTGAGCTGACGCTCCACCGGCAACCATGCGGATGAAGTTGCGAGCGGCAATTGTCTCGGCGGTGGCTCCACAGACGCCCCGCCTTTTCTGTTTTTCCTCGGGGGTTTCTTCCTTGCCTTTGGGTAACGGTACACGGCAGGGCCCCATGCCGCAGTGCTTACAGCAACTACCTGCGGCGCCTATCGGGCAGGGTTTTAAAGATTCGGCCCTGTCAAATGCCGTGTTAACTCCTTCTTTGTTTGCTTTTTCTATCAGTTCCTGGGTGGCTTGATCGATGCTCTTGGCCGGTTTTTCTTCGGGCATTTCATTCTCCTCCCTTATTTAGCGGTCAGGTCGGTAATCATTTCCCTGACCAGTTTTATTGCATCAGGATGTCTCATTATCAGTACATCGGCACCTGCCATCAGCAGAATTGTCGCGGATAAAGCCTCCAGCAGTATGCCGCGTTTCTTGGCGTTACCCAATTTCGGGTCATCTTTAGTTTTAGCCTCTTTTGTTTTCCAGGTTTCCTTGGCAATATTACAGATGATGGGGAACTGGAGCTTAGTATCCTGCTGGGTCAGGGCTGCCATTCTCATTCTTTCCATTACCGAATAGCAGTACTCGATGCCGTACCCGACGCCGCTTACAGTCGGGTCAATGACCAATAAGTCATCGGGCACACCGAGGTTTCCTAACAGGATGTTCAGCTGCTTGGCGAGGTTGATATCTATCGGTGTCGAGGCAATGACCACATGTTTGTAGCCGATGGCGGCCGCGCCGATTTTCTTATGGTCGGCTTCCTCTACCGGCCCCAAAATCAGGCTCTTGTCCTGAACGGCTTCGGCGACGGCTCTCAAGACCTCGGTGTCTTTATCATGATTGGCGGTTCCCCAGACAATCAGTGGCACATCGATAGCATCCGCCACCTTTTTTACCACCGCGGTGGCTTCATCAGCCGGGCGGTTTTCACCGTTGGGGTCGGTGCTGAGGAGCTGCAGGCATATCATTTCCGCCCCGTAGTCTTTTATGCACTTCTGCGCCCAGGCGACCGGGTCATTGGCAACATCGGCGAAAGGTTCCAACGCGGCTTCAGCCCAATCCTCGGGGGGCATATCATAGACTTCCATGGCTATCCGGGGCAGGTTGGGCATCTGGCCTTCGAAGAGATAAAACGGATAGGCCGATTCTCCGCCGACAGTAACCGCCTTATCGCCTTTACCCAGCGTTATTTCCCTGATTTTTCCGCTGTATGCTGTCTTTGGAATCTCGAAAGGCATAATACCTCCTTAAAATTATCAGGCTGGATTTTTGCGTTTTTCGCTGCCAAACCAGTCGTCGCTGTACCAGTAGCGCTCGCCGCTCTTAAGGTACTTTAATTTCTCGTCGCGACTTTCCATTTTCTGGCGCCATCGCCCGACCTCTTCTCCCGCCGGTATACCGGCTTCATAGGTTTCCGCCAGGATATCCACCTCCCCTCGACCGGGCGCCTCTTTCTTCACGGTCTTATATACCATAATCCCTCCTCCTTTGTTGACCTGCGTGTAATTTATATTTAATTGAGCATAGATAAGGCTTTTTATCAGAGGCTTTCCTTATTTAATGCCGGCCGCTACCTTGGCGGCTCTCACCGTGTTCATCATTAACATGGTAATCGTCATCGGGCCTACGCCGCCGGGGACAGGCGTAATCGCTTTGGCCTTCTGGCTTACCGACTCGAAATCCACATCACCGGCAAGGATTCTCTTGCCCTCGGCCGTCCTGCCGATTTCGTTGACACCGACATCGATGACAACCACGCCTTCCTTGACCATGTCGCCGGTAACGGCTTTCGGCTTGCCGGCTGCAACGATGAGTATATCCGCCCGCTTGGTATGGAAGGTGATATCGCGCGTACGGGTGTGGCAGACGGTAACCGTGGCGTTAGCGCCCGGTGCTTTTTGGATGAGCATATTGGCGATTGGCTTGCCGACGATGTTGCTTCTGCCGACGACGACCACCTCGGCGCCTTCTATTTGTGTGCCGGAGCGTATCAGCAGCTGCTGGATGCCGGCAGGCGTGCAGGGCAGGTAGTCCGGCTCACCTATCATCAGCTTGCCTACGTTTACCGGATGGAAGCCGTCCACGTCTTTCTTAGGGTCGATGGCGTAAAGTACTTCTTCTTCATTCAGGTGCTTGGGGAGGGGCAGCTGCACCAGGATGCCGTTAATCTTGGGGTCGTTATTGAGTTTATTTATCAGATCGATTAATTCTTTCTGCGTAGTTTTTTCCGGCAGGTCGTACCTCTCTGAATAGATGCCAAGCTCTTTAGAGGTCTTTTCTTTTGCCCCTACGTAAACCTGCGAGGCCGGGTCCGCCCCGACGAGCACGGTCACCAGCCCGGGCACGACGTTGTGCTTAGCCTTGAGTTCGGCGATTTCTTTTTTAAGTTCTTCTCTGATTTGCGCGGCTACTTCCGCGCCTTTTATTAATTGTACCACCATACTACCTCTCTTTAGTAAAAATTTCTTTTAAAACCGACTTGCTTACATTAACATATCCTCTGAGAATTCAGTTGCGTTTTCCGCTTCATCCGGAAGATCTATGGAGAAAGGTTCATTATAGTCATAAATCTTCATGTCCACGTTTATAATAATAATCATGGTATCAAAGTTGCTTGGGGACGCGCCTGCCTGCTCCGGGGTGAACTCCATTTCCATTTCAATGATTATTCTCTTAAGCATGATGGTATCTTTTGTAATGTAGCAGAGATACGAAAACTTCTTGAATGCATCGGTGGCCATAGCTATCTCATTCCAGTCCAGGTCCTGGGTAGAGCCCTGCTGTTGCGCTAACCATTGCATGAACTCCTCCATATCGGGGACTATGGATAGCACGTAGCATTCCTCACCGTCTACATCTTCATACCATAAAAGTTCTATTTCCATAGCTGATTCCAGCGGCCCCAGCTGCTGGTCGACCATGTTTGCGTTGACGTTTACCTGCAAATCTTCGGTAGTCGCCATTTTCATCCATTGCTCGCCCATTCCGGGCACTTCCATTCTCATATATGTATAGTCCGGGTATATGTACATATCATAGGTAAGGTCCTGCGAGCCGTTTTGCCCCTCGAAGCCTTCCAAGACCATGGTCATTTCCATGTTCATCTGCATCTGGTTGGATGCCAGATTGGCGGCGCCGTCACTTTTTGTGAAGATAGACGTCTTGCCCGCTTCATAGCCGCCGACGACATCCGTTATCATGTCCATGTCCATGTCGAATCTATAGGTGTTTATACTCTCCTGATTGGCTATGGATTCATCGAGAATTGCCTCTAACTGGGCCTGACTCATTCCATTCTGTATCGCCGTAGTGGCTCCCGGTGCAACTCCACCTTCAGCACAACCGGAAAATGAAAACAGCGCTATCACCGAAGTAAGTAATAGAGGCAGAATTATTAATTTTATACCCTTCACCTTAGCTTACCCCTTTTTATTTTAATACTCCCGTTTTACTAATTAACCTTTTCATCAATTCATTTACAGCAGAGACTGCTTTAGAAGTGTCCGGTAACTGGAATAGGGGTTTCTGATCAAGGTCATATTGCCTGATTTCTTCATCTGCTGGTATCAATAAGGCCGGCGTTATTTCCAGCCTTTCCATTTCCTTTTTTAGGCGGGGGTCCAATTCACCCGGGACATTGTTGATAATTATCGATTCCCTGGTTATTACCAGCTTAAGTTCTTTTACAAGGTCTTTTATATGGGCAAGCGCCCGCAGTCCTTTAATAGAATGGTCAGAGACCAGCAGCATCTCGTCGATGTTTTGTGTTGTCCGCCGGCTCAAGTGTTCCATGCCGGCCTCGTTGTCCATGACGACGAAGGCGTAGTTCTTCGACCAATCGTCGACGAGTTTCCTGATGACGGTATTCGGATAGCAGTAGCACTCGGGTCCCTCGCCCCGCCCCATCGTTAATAGGTCGATATTTTTACTCTCCGTAATCGCGCCGTTAAGCTGGTACTCAAGGTAGGCTTCCTTGGTCATTCCCGCCGGTATTCTGAGCTTCTCTCCCTGGAAATTATTTAAAATCCTGCCTACCGTCTGCCTTACCTCCAGCCCTAGACTTTCGGCAAGATTTGAATTCGGGTCGGCATCAACGGCCAAAACAGGACCCAGATTATTCTTAAGTATGTAACAGAGTACCAGGCTGGCGACGGATGTCTTGCCCGTTCCTCCCTTGCCAGCTACCGCTATATTTGTAGTCAATATCTTTGTCCTTTACACTTTTTTAATTATATTAGAATATTCCGGTGACCTTGCCGGTGTTGACATCCACATCGACGCGGCGTAGGGCCGGGTTGGACGAGGTGCCCGGCATCAGTGAGATGTCTCCCGCGCAGGGGCACAGGAATCTGGCGCCGGAATAAATCAGCACATCGCGGATGGGTAGCGTCCAGCCCTTGGGCACGCCCTTGAGAGCCGGGTCGTGGGTAAGGGACAGGTGTGTCTTGACCATCATCGTGGCGAAATCATCGTATTTCGGGTCGGCCTCGAATGCCTTTGCCTTTGCGGTAGCGACGGCATTCCAGGATACATCGTCGGCGCCATAGACCTCTTTGGCGATTTTTTCTACTCTATCACGCAGCTTCATCTCATTCGGATAGAGGAATTTAAACTCACTCTCTTCATTGGCGGCATCCATCACCGCGTCGGCCAGGTCCAAAGCGCCGTCGCCGCCATCCGCCCAGTGGGTGGATACGGCACAGCGGGCGCCAGCAGCCTCGGCGGCTTTCTTGATAACGGCCCACTCGGCCTTGGTATCCGTGTGGAAAGCGTTGATGCAGACCACCGGGTTGATGCCGGACTTGCGGATAACGCCGATGAGGTGCAGCATGTTTTCCAGGCCTTTCTCCACCAGGCCGATGTTTTCTTTGGTGTACTCTTCCGGCAAGGGAATGCCGGCTACCACTTTAGGTCCACCGCCGTGCATCTTTAGGGCGCGAACGGTGGTGGTAAGCACGGAAACATGCGGCTTAAGTCCGCTGAACCGGCACTTGACGTTCCAGAATTTCTCGAAGCCGATATCGGCCGCGAAGCCGCTTTCCGTCACGTGGTAATCGAACATCTTTAGACCGATGCGGTCGGCGATAATGGAAGACTGCCCCACGGCGATATTGGCAAAAGGACCAGCATGTACGAAACAGGGCTGGTACTCCACCGTGCAGCACAGCGTCGGGTTGATGGTATTGCGCATCCAGGCGGTCATCGCCCCGCCGGCTTCCAGGTCGCCGGTCGTTATGGGCTTGCCCTTTTTATCGTAAGCCA
>JAFGHK010000036.1 GCA_016930185.1 Dehalococcoidales bacterium
ACCCCCGCCCACGGCGACTTCATGCTTTTAGCCAAAGTAACCGCGAACATGGGGCCCGGCATCATCACGCCGGATAATGAGGTCACAACAACCGTTCCCAGTGCCGCCAGCATTAAAGCTCCTTATATTAAGGGGATAATCTCTTTTTTCATTATAGCATCTACGAGTGATTTTTATCTCCGGTAGCTTGAGTTAGCTTTTTTGTTGCTCTATACTAAAGCCAAAGGAGCGTAGCTTAAGTGTCTCTGGACTTAACTAAGGTCGCCACGCAGGTTATCAACATGATAGCCGGACTCAAGGAAAAGCGCGCCGAGCAGGAAAAACGCCTGCGGTACGCTTTAAATACCATTAACAGCCTGCCTATCGACCTCGATGACCTGAAAAAGAAAATCAAGGCCGGCAGGACCACCTGGCTGGTGGCGGAGATTACGGAGGGGCTGAACCTGCGCTATCCCCTCCCCCCTTTGCCCCCCGACTTCACGGTTATCGCCGCGGACGGCTCGCATATAGACGTTGACCGGCACCAGTCCACCCGCTGCTACCTGATTAATACGGGGGCAGTGGCACTCACCTATGGTAGTAAACCGGAAGCCACGCTCTCCAGCACACCGCAGCTCTACTCCGAGGACAAGGACCTCGCCATTACCCCGCCGGGAGGTGGCCGCGAGCAGATGGTCGAGGGCACTGTCCTGGGCGTCAAGCGCTCGGTGGAGGAATGTAAGGCTCTGGTAGATTTGGCCTCCTCTTTACCCCCGCAAAACCCCGCCCTGGCGCTGCTCGACGGGACGCTTATCCTCTGGGGACTGGAGGCTTATCCCGACTTCGTGACGGATGCGCTGTTGATTAACGGCATGCTGAAATGCCTCGATACGTTAAAAGGATTTAGTAAAGACAGGCGACTTGCCCTCGCCAGCTACATAAGTTATCCCCGCAGCACGGACGTCCTGAACGTCTTAAGGGTGGCTATCTGCCCCAATGATGTCCCCGACTGCGATAAATTCTGTCCGCCGGAGCATGGACGCGACTGCGAAGGACTGAACGGCGTGCGCGACCGCGATATCTTTATGAATTTACTGGAAGACGGCGAAAGGTCGGCGCTGTTCATCAGCCCCTCGAAAATTGTCAAAAACTACTATAATGAGCATAAGGTCTATTTCTTTTACCTGCGCGTCGGGGGGGAAATCGCCCGCGTCGAGATTCCGCAGTGGGCGGCGGAAAATGAGGAACTGCTTAATCTTACCCACGGCCTCGTCTTCGACCAGTGCCAGCGCGGGCACGGCTACCCGGTGGCGCTCTCGGAGGCCCACGAGCAGGCGGTGGTCACCGGCGCGGATAGAGAAAACTTTAGAGAACTGGTAGAATCGACATTGACGGAGGAACACCTGCCGATTGCCTCTTCCGGCAAGAGCGCGAGTAAAAGGACGCGGTGGGTGTAGGAAGAGTAGTTAGTAGTTAGTAATTTGTAGTTTGGGGATATTTACTCCGTCATTCCCGCCCCGATTGTATCGGGGTAAATTACACCGGGAATCCAGAGGGGGAAAGAGGGAGGGGGAGTGAATAAAAATGATGGATAAATGTAAAAATTGTGGTGCTGAATTATCACCTAATGACAGAAGAGCACCTTGCCCAAAATGCGGCAGTACTAAAAGAATAATCGACTTATCAGTCAACGATGGATTTATATTAAGTGAAAGTATGGGACTAAGGCAAAAACAAAAAGGCTTTAAGAAGTTTAAATTTGATTTGATACAAGGGCATTTCAACAGCGGTGATCCTAAACTTAAAAAAGGTGTTGATATCTTTAGGACAATTAATAAGGAAAAGAACGAGTATAATCAAGTTGTAAAAGACCGTGAAACAGGTAAAATAATACATGAAGAACATGAACCACTAACTCAACATAGAAGTAAAAAGAAATAAAATATAGTGTGACATTAGGATGTAGGGGAGCGGTTTAAAATGCCATCAAAAAAATCTGAAACAGTAAAAGCAAATATTGACTTAAAAAAAGGTGCTATCCAACTTGAAGGTCCTCAAGAATTTGTAGAAAAATATCTTGATAAATATAACTCACAATATAATAATTCTCTTCCTGCTGAACATTCATCAACAGATGAAATAAAAGAAGAAGTAAAATCTCATCAAAGCAATGAAGAGCTAGATAGAAATATTAATGAAAAACTAGAAGAAATTCGTAAAGATATTATTTCCGGTCATCTGATACAAAAACGCACATTTTTATTTGCAATAGGTTTTTCTATTATTGCTATTGCAATCGCTTATTATCCATCAATACTCGAAAAAATGGGGCTAGAAACAATTGATTTCTATGTCACTAACTTTTCTGGGTTTTTAGGTTTAGCAACTTTTGTTTTCATATATGCAATTCTAAGCACTAAAAAAGTAAAACAAGAAAATGGAACTGATAAGGAAGAAAAGCCAAGTACTGGCATCGGAATACTATTTACTTTCTCTTTTAACTTATTTTTTTTGGCGTTAATAAACAAAAATCTAGATGTATCCAGTAATATTACTGGTTGGCAGAAATCAATAACATCAGGCTGGTATTATTTAATTTTTATAGGTCTGTTTTTTCTAATATTAGCCATATATTTCAAATTACCAAAACATAAAATACAAATGTGGCTTTTAAAGAATATATTCAATAAATATACTTTACAAGCAATAAAGTTACTAGGTTGGGCAATTATACTTGTTTTATTTGGATCTGCACTTATTAAGTCTATACAATCAGACTGGGCTGCAATTGTTGGAATGCTTTGTATCGGTGCAGGAATAGGTTTTTTAGTTTATGGATTTATCTACTGTATAGTCACGGGAATAAACTTACAGAAAGCTAAAAAAATCCAATCTTAATTTAGTATTAAATAACTAGGAGGATCTAAATGGGCAGCAAGGGACGTAAGAACGTCAAGAAACCCAAACAGAGTAAGGACAAGAAGGGAAAGAAGTAGCAATAAATGCTGTGCGGAGTAAGTCCGCACCATATCCGCCCCTTCCTTCGACCGGGGAGGGGGGTTAAGGTAGGGTTTCCCCATTTTGAAAGGGGGTGAGGTCTATCAATACTGAAGTATCGCCGAAAATAGCCGAAGTCATCGAAGCGTCCATCGTCGAGTTCACCGCCCAGTGCTATGAGCTTTACGAGGTGCCGCCCCTCGGCGCGCTGGTAAAGACCGGTGATATTTACGGCATCGTCTCCAATTCAGAGACCACCGGGCTGGAGCCGGGGCGCAAGCCCATCGCCAGAGGCAAAGACGAGACCTCGGAAGAAGCCGTCTACGAGTCCAGTCCCCAGCTCTCCAAGCTTTTACGCAGCCATTTTACCGCCGTCGTCGTGGGCTATAAAAGAGACGACAGAATCCACCAGCACCTCTCGCCCCAGCCAGCCCGCATACACGGCTTTGTGTATTTATGTCCGCCGGAGGAAGTGGAAGAGTTCAGCAAGTCGTTCACCTTCCTTAATATCCTGCTCAACGCCTACGCCCCTATTCCCGTCGAGGAGTTGATTTTCGCCACGCTAAAGCAGATGGGCCACGTGCGGGATGACAGCCGCTCTTTCCTGGTGGCGGCGGGTAAAGAGCTGGCGAAGCAATTAAGCAGCAACATTACCCGACTCAAGAATATACTGGAAAAGCTGAAATGACGGATGCGGTAAAGGACTTACATTCTCAATGGAAAGAGGAATATAAGGCTCCTTTCTCCGGCTGGGACTTTTCACACTTGAAAGACCGGTTGTTTGATGAAAGTCCTCCCTGGGACTATATTGAGATGGCCCGGCAACTCGTGCAAAAATCCGAAGCCGTACTCGATATCGGAACCGGTGGCGGGGAATTATTCGCCTCGCTGGCGCCGTTCTCCAAGCATGCAGTCGCTACGGAAAGCTGGGAACCCAACATCCCCGTTGCCAGAAAAAAGTTAGAACCCACGGGGGTAAAGGTGGTAGGTGTTAAAAGTGAAGATGATACTCCTTTCAAAGATGGGGAATTCGATACTGTTTTAAACCGGCATGCCGACTTCAAACCCGCCGAGATATACCGGATACTAAGGCCGGGGGGTACCTTCCTGACCCAGCAGGTCGGCGGCAATAACCTCTGGGATTTAGCTGAAGAGTTCGATGCCACCCTTCCGTACAAAAAATTGACATTTGATTACTGGCAGCGTGAAATCCAGGATGCTGGTCTTGTTCTCAAACAGGCTGAAGAATGGCAGGGTAAAATGGAATTCATGGATATCGGCGCTCTTGCCTATTTTATCAAGGCAGTACCGTGGCAGGTGCCGGGGTTCGATATCGATAAGGATATACATTACCTTGAGAAATTGCATCACAAACTGGAGAATGGAGAAAAACTGGCCTATACACAGATACGCTTCCTGTTTCAGGCCGAAAAACCCCGATAATATAGGAGTAGAATCGTGAACCAGGAAAATAACCGGAAACTCGGTATCGTAACTACTGCCTCGCTGGAAAAGGGCGTGGACGTGCGCCTGGATGCCCCCGTGTCCGTGGAGGATATGGTGGTGGGGCGCTACGTCACCATCGAGGGGCAGAAGCGCCGCTTCTTCGGCATGATTACCGACGTTAAGTTGGGCGTAACCGATGACCAGCTTACCGTTTCCCCGCCCGACGTCTCCGACCCCTTTATCGCCGAGGTTTTAAACGGCACCAGCACCTTCGGGCAGATTCACGTCACTCCCATGCTGACCATCGGCGGCGACGCCGAGTCGATACTGGAAGGCCCCCAGCCGGTCAAGACTATCCCCACCCACTTCTCCGCCGTCAACCTCGCCTCGGAGGACGATATCGCGCGGGTATTTGGCAAAGAGGATAAGGAGCGTTTCTTCATCGGCAACCCGCTGGACATGGAGACCAAGCTCTGCCTCAACCTCGAGGAATTCGTCAAGCGTTCCAACGGCATCTTCGGCAAGAGCGGCACCGGCAAGACCTTCCTCACCCGTATCTTACTCATCGGCATTTTGCAGAAAAGCAAGGCCGTCAACCTGATTTTCGACATGCACAGCGAGTACGGCTGGAAGGGCACCCACGAGGGCGGCACGCCGGTCAAGGGACTCAAGCAGCTTTTCCCGTCTAACGTCGCCGTTTTCACCCTCGACGAGGAAAGCTCGCGGCGGCGCAAGGTAAGCACCGACTTCGTCGTGAAAATAGGGCTCAATGAGATTACGCCCGAGGACATTGCCATCCTGCGCTCGACGCTTAATCTCACCGACCTCGCCGTGGAGGCCTCCTACCAGCTGCGCAAGGCGCTGGGTCGCGACTGGCTGAACAAGATACTCCATTCCAGCGATGAAGAACTTGAAGAATTGCTGAAAGATACCAATATCCACGAAAGCTCTTTCCAGAGTCTCAAGCGTGGATTGGGGACAATCGGGCGGCTGGGATTCGTCGTCCCGGAGGCCAAAGAGGACGCTGTGAAAAACATCCTCGATTTCCTCCAGCAGGGGCGCAACGTCGTCCTTGAGTTCGGGCGCTATCGGGAAATCAGCGCCTACCTGCTCGTCGCCAATTTGCTTTCGCGCCGTATTTACGACAGCTATCAACACAAGATGGAAGAGGCCATCGCCGCCGACTCCGACGCCATGAAACCCCGACCCCTTGTAATCACCATCGAGGAAGCGCACAAGTTCCTCAACCCGGAGGTGGCGGACAAGACCATTTTCGGCACCATCGCCCGCGAGATGCGCAAGTATAACGTCAGTCTCCTCGTCATCGACCAGCGTCCCAGCGGCATCAACGAGGAGGTTATGTCCCAGCTCGGCACCAAAATTACCTGCCTGCTCGATAACGAAAGGGATATCGATAGCGTGCTGGCCGGCGTCTCCGGCAAGAACGAGCTCAAGGCGGTGCTGGCCCGCCTCGCCCCCAAGCAGCAGGCGCTTATCTTCGGCCACGCCGTGCCCATGCCGGTGGCTTTCCAGCCCCGCGAGTACGGCTCTGCCGCATCTTATAAGGACTTTACCTCCACCGGAAAAGCCGCATCCGGTGAAAAGGCGGATGTCGACCTAGAAAAGCTCTGGGAATAGGAGGGAAAAATCTCTCTCTTATCCCTCTTTTACAAAGAGGGACGCCAATACCCCAAA
>JAFGHK010000003.1 GCA_016930185.1 Dehalococcoidales bacterium
ATGAAAAGCCGGGTAAAGCACCCCCGCCGCCACCGGTATCAGCAGCACATTATAGGCGAAAGCCCAGAAAAGGTTCTGCCTGATGGTCCGCATCGTGCTGCGACTTAAAGAGATGGCCGCCGCGATACCGCTCAAATCGCCGCGGATAAGCGTAATGTCCCCCGTTTCCATGGCAACATCCGTGCCGGTGCCGATAGCGATGCCGACATCCGCCTGTGCCAGAGCCGGCGCATCATTAATGCCGTCGCCGACCATCGCCACTACCCTGCCCTCCTCCTGCAGCTTCTTCACCTCTTCTGACTTGTGCTCCGGTAGTACCTCCGCCAGCACGCGCTCGATACCCGCCTGCCTTGCGATGGCTTCGGCAGCGCGCTTGTTGTCCCCCGTTACCATGGCTACATCGATACCCTGGCGCTTGATTTCCGCCACTACTGCCGCCGCGCCCGGTTTAAGCGTATCCGCCAGCCCGATAATTCCCACTGCTTTGCCGTCCACCCCTAGGAATATTACGGTCTTGCCCTCATTCCAGAGCTTGCCGACTTTTTCTTCAAGTCCGTCAACCGCGATTTTGTTGTCCTTCATCAATTTCATACTGCCCAGCAGGTATTTTTTACCCGCCAAGCGCGCCCCGGCGCCGTGCCCGGGAATAGCCTTAAAGTTGCTGATTCTCGCTAAAGACAACCCCTTTTCTCCGGCGGCTTTGACCACCGCTTCAGCCAGCGGGTGTTCCGAGTCGTGCTCAACGGAAGCCGCCAATCGCAACACTTCCTCCTCGGAATAGGAATCACCGGCAATAACGTCGGTGACGCGCGGCTTGCCCTCCGTAAGCGTCCCGGTCTTGTCCAGCAGCACCGTGTTGACCTTATAAAGTCGCTCCAGCGCGCCGGCGCTGCGGATAAGAACGCCGTGCTCCGCCCCTTTGCCCGTGCCCACCATAATCGCTGTCGGCGTGGCCAGTCCCAGGGCGCAGGGACAAGCGATAATCAGTACGGCGATGAAATTCAAAAAAGCGAAGGTAAGCGAGGGTGACGGACCCAAAAAGTACCAGATGATAAAAGTAATAACAGCGATGCCGATAACCACCGGCACGAAGTAGCTGGCGATCACATCGGCGAGGCGCTGGATGGGTGCCTTGCTGCCCTGGGCTTCTTCCACCAGCCGGACGATACGCGCCAGGGCGGTATCCTTACCCACGCGGGCAGCCTCGAACTGAAAGCTGCCGGTCTTGTTGATGGTCGCCCCGATTACCTCGTCCCCTGCTTTCTTCTCCACCGGCAGGCTCTCGCCGGTGACCATCGATTCGTCAATCGCCGGACTGCCCTTCTTGACGACGCCGTCCACGGGGATACGCTCCCCGGGACGCACCAGGACCAGGTCGCCGACCTGCACCTCCTCGACCGGTATTTCCTGTTCTTTGCCGTCGCGGATAATTAAGGCATTCTTCGGCTGCAGTCCGATGAGTTTTTTAATCGCCGCCGAGGTCTGCCCCTTAGCCCTCGCCTCCAGGAAACGCCCTAGCAAAATAAAGGCGATAATCATCGCCGAGGTATCGAAATATAAATTGGGCGCCGTACCGCCTACGGTTAAAACTGAAGGAAATAATACCGCCACCACGCTGTAAAAATAGGCCGCCGTGGTGCCCACGGCTATCAGAGTATTCATGTCGGCGGTGCGGTGCTTAAGCGCGCCCCAGGCCCCCCTGTAAAAACGCAGCCCAGCCCAGAACTGCACCGGCGTCGCCAGCGCCCATACAACGTACTCCATGCCGGCAAAGCGAGGCGCAAACATAATGGCCATGATAATAATGCCCAGGCCGGCCGCCAGGATTAAGTTATTCCTCACCCTTTTTATCTCGCGCTCGGCGGCGGCGGTAATGTCTTCCGTCGATTCAGCCTCTTTGCCCAGCTCATAACCGGCGTCCTTGACCGCCCGCCGCATTTCTGATACGTCCGTTCCTTCCAGATACTCCACCGAGGCCTTTTCCGACGCCAGGTTAACGCTCGCGGTCACCACCCCGGGCACGCTTTTCAGGGCCTCTTCAACGCGGGCGACACACGAAGCGCATGTCATCCCCTGCACCGGGAAATTTGATTTTTGAGTGGCTACGCCGTAGCCCGTTTGGATAATAGCATCCACCAGAGTGGAAATGTTCACCTTTTTAGGGTCGTACTCCAGCGAAGCCCTCTCCGAGGCAAAGCTGACACTGGCATTCTCCACACCATCGATTTCCTGCAAGGCTTTCTCCACGGTAGCCGCGCAGGTAGTTCAAGTCATGCCGGTGACACGGATTTGGATTTTTTGCAGTTCTTTTGTAATTTGAGCCATAGTTATTTGTTCTCTATCTGATTACGCGTTATGTCCTTTATAGCAAATTTTACCTGTTTTATATGTCTCCTGTATGTGACCAATATCACCCGTGCGGCGGCAATCGGGCTTATTTCTCCTTGAATCTTAATCATGTTTTAATAATTACCTGTTATTTTTACTTTAGCAAGCCAGGAAAGGGGGTGATTCTTTATGTGGCGAAACAAGAAAATCATCATCATTGAGGTACTGATAGTAGTGATGCTGATAGCGACGGTGGGAGTGGTAGCCGTGGCGCGCGCGGACGATGAAACCGCGGGACAGGACCAGAATAGCACATCCGGCCTGATGGAAAAGACAGCGGAAATCTACGAGCAGAACACGGGCACCGCTATCGATTCGGATGAGCTGGGAAGCGCCTTTGTGCAGGCCCGACAGGAAATCAGGACCGAAAATCGTTATCACTTCCTGGATAAACTCGTGGAACTGGGTAAAATCACACAGGAACAGGCCGACGAATTCAGGGCGTGGCGGGAAGCCCGACCCGATATTCTTACGGATGAATTTCAGCAATGGCTGGAGTCGCGACCGGATATCCTCGGCATGTTCGGTCATAGCGGCAACGGCGGCGGCATGATGTTCTTCGGCAACAGGCACCAGGGACAATTCGGCACAGGAGGTGGAAACGGGATAGGCCTTCGTTTACAGTCTCACGACTGCTGGTCTGAATAATATAAAGAATCATACCCATATTTGAAACACAGGACAGGAGTGGGGGGAATCCTCCCGCTCCTGTTTTATTAACATTTTCTTAACATTTGTGTTATAACATTATACGTAAGTCTGAAATAGCAGGATTTATATATGTCCGGTAAAAGAGTATTAGTCGTTGACGATGATGTAAAAACCGTGGAACTGGTGAAGCTTTACCTTAACCGCGACGGCTACCGTGTACTTACTGCTTACGACGGCAACGATGCCCTGCGCATAGCGCGGGAGAGTCGACCCGACCTGATAGTGCTCGACCTCATGCTGCCGGGTATGAACGGACTGGACGTGTGCCGTACCCTCCGGCAGGAATCGGATGTCCCCATTATCATGCTTACCGCCATGACCACCGACGACGACCGTCTGACCGGCCTGAATATCGGCGCGGACGACTATGTAACCAAGCCGTTCAGTCCCAGAGAGTTGGCCGCCAGGGTGCGGGCGGTGCTGCGCCGCCTCCCCGGAGAGCGCGGCCCGGATAAAATCGAGTACGGCTCTCTATCAGTCAATTTCCTCAAGCACGAAGCCTATCTGGACGACAAGCCCTTGAGCCTCACCCCCATCGAGTTCAAAATACTGGGCGTGCTGATTAAAGAGCCCGGCCGTGTTTTCAGTCGGGCGCAAATTATTGATAAAGCCCTCGGTCATGATTTCGACAGCTTCGACCGTACTATCGACGTCCATATCCTCAAGCTGCGCCGCAAACTTGAACCCGACCCCCGCCACCCCAGTTACATCAAGACCGTTTACGGGGCCGGCTACAAGCTCCTGGAGAATGACCGTGATACATAACCTCAATTTCCGTCTTCTCGCCGCTTTCACCGTCGTCATCATTGTCACCATCGGCGCCGCGTTCTTCCTGACCTACCAGAACACCCGCAATGAAATTACCCAGATGGGAGAGCGCCTGGAGCTTAACCAGAATAAGAGCATGCAGCAAGAACTATCCCGCTATTTCCAGATAGTAAATAACTGGGATAGCATCCAGCCCTTCATCGAACAGTGGGGGCAATTATACCAGCGGCGGATTATACTGACAGACAACAATAACGTCGTCGTGGCAGACTCCGACGGCCAGCTCCTAGGAAGCGCCTATAGCGACAGTCTGGTCGATAAGGAGATGGCGCAAATCCCGATATCTAGTACCGGCCAGTTGCTCGAAATTATCATTCCACACGGACAGGGAAAGCCATGGATAGCGTCAATAACCTCCGACACTATCGGTATGCTCTATGTCGTCCACGGTGATTTTCCCAATATCAACAGCACGGCGCTGCAGATAACTTACGACAGCATCGGAAGCTACTATCTCTGGGGAGGTCTGGTGGCTATCGTCCTGGCCGTATTACTTGCTTTCTTACTTTCAAGGCGTATCCTTGCACCGGTCAAATCCCTTATTAACGCCACCAGGCAGTTCGGGCGGGGTAATTTTTCTCATCGGGTTGAAGATAAAGACAGGGGCGAGCTGGGGGAACTGGCAAATTCCTTTAATTCCATGGCTAAAAACCTGGAGCGCAACGAACGATTAAGGCGCGATATGGTGGCCGACGTCGCCCACGAGTTAAGAACACCCCTGTCCAATCTCAAGGGCTATCTGGAGGCAATTAACGACGGCGTTGTCAAGCCTGACGAAGCGACTATCCGCTCCCTTAATGAGGAGGCATCGTCGCTGTCCCACCTCGTCGCCGACCTCCAGGAATTGAGCCTCGCCGATGCCGGCGAACTCAAGATGACGTTTCAGTCGGAAAATATCAAAAGCCTCATTCAGGAAGCTGTAGATGCCTCGCAGAGCAAGGCAGCCGCTAAAGGCCTAAAGCTAATCGCCGAACTGCCGGATGAACTTCCGGCACTTAACATCGATGCCCACCGCATCAAGCAGGTACTTTATAATCTGCTGGATAATTCCATCGCCCATACCGGCAAAAAAGGAAAAATAACGATAAAAGCCCTTGAGAAAACCAACCTGATATCCGTAAGCGTAGCGGATACGGGCAAAGGCATCCCGTCTGAAGACCTGCCGATGATTTTCGAGCGGTTTTACCGGGTGGACAAGTCCCGCACCAGGACTACCGGAGGCAGCGGCCTGGGTCTAACCATCACCAAAAGGCTTGTGGAGGCACACGGCGGGAAAATCAGCGTCGAGAGCCGGCCTGGCAAAGGAAGTACTTTTACCTTTACCCTGCCCGTCTCTAGCAAAATATCAGCAGCCGCTACCTAAAAACACCCCGTCGCCTTGGGCAATCCCGCCCACTTGCACGCCGAGTTGGTGGGTCCCTCCGGGAAAAGGTCATAAAGCTTTTTTAAACTGAATCCGGTCTCCCTGGTAAGCCGCCTCACCATCGGGCAGATACCATTTTCCAGGTAATAGCTGCGCAGGTAATTGATGGCTTTCCAGTGGTCTTCCGTCAGTTCATTAACGCCCTCTAACGCCCCGTAAGCCCTGGCAATATCTTCATTCCACCTGTCGGTTTCCTGCATAAAGCCATGCTCGTCAACCTCCAGCGTCATACCCGCTAATTCCATCTTTGCCATTATTGCTTAGCCTTTTTATTTCATGCTATCAATGATAAACCCCGCGGCAAGTCTGGCCCCCGTGCCCGGTGGCAAGCCGCATTTCTCAAAACCCTTAGCCGCCGCGAAAGTCCTCATTGCCTCTTCACTGTCGCCCGGATTCAATCGCCTTCCCATTATTAACTTCTCGATAATATCGGAACAGTATAAATGCCCCACTGCGTCTTCAAAATAAGCCATGAACTTCTGTGATACAGAAATGACCTTATTGGTTGCCTCGGCGTCCATCGGGTTATCGGTCCCGAAGTAAAGCCCGAACGTAATCAGGCTTCCGCTAATACCCCCGCAAATATTCCCCGTCCCGGCGACGCCGGGAAAAGGAGTCAGCGCTTTAATTATCTGCATGCTTCCCAGCCCGAATTCTTCAAAGAGCGCCAGAGCCGTGGCTTGAGCACAGTTCTTGAGAATGAAGTTATTCTCTTCCGCCAGCAACTGCACATGGTCCAGGATTTTTTCTTTATTGGCTATCATCTCTTTGGGGTCGAGTTTTTTACGTGGAATCCCTTCTTTTATCATCTTTTTTACTCTGGCCTCAATACCCTCTACGTTCCAGACTCTTTCCGCCAGTTCATCTACCTTCTTCTTAATCGCCGTGTAGTCCGTCATTGTCTAAACCTCCTCGTTAAGCTGGACTGTAATTATTTAAGTCTTTTTATTATATAACGATTAATATGTAATTGAAAAAAATTAAACTATATATCAACCTATCAATATTAATCTGATATTTTAGGTGTTTTTGACATTGGACGAAACCCACCGTGTCTGATATCATTAATATATATACCATTAACATCATTGAATGCTTGTATTTAAAATAAAAAATAAAACGGAGGATACGTAAATGAAAAAACTGGTAGTCTTAAGTCTGGCCGCTTTACTGTTACTGCCCCTGCTGGCTTTAGGGTGTGGCGGAGACGGAGGAGCAGGTGACCAGACCATCGAGCTTTCTCTTGATGACTTTACGGCGCAAAACAATATCGTCAAGAGCGTCGAGGTCGGCTCGTCCGGAACTCTCAC
Organism: Dehalococcoidales bacterium; assembly: GCA_016930185.1. Taxonomy (GTDB): domain Bacteria; phylum Chloroflexota; class Dehalococcoidia; order Dehalococcoidales; family RBG-16-60-22; genus RBG-13-51-18. The sequence goes on from JAFGHK010000003.1 coordinate 6,661, forward strand.
GGTCAAACTGGGCGCCAACCCCACCACCGGTTATCAGTGGGGAGAAAATGCTGAAATAAGCAACACAGCGGTTATCGCGCAGCAATCCTACAATTACGTAGAACCGGAGGATACGGATATGATGGGCGCTCCCGGCACTGATGTCTGGGTGTTCGATACCAAGGCCGCCGGTTCCGCCACCATCACCTTCAGCTACGGCCGCTCCTGGGAAGAAGGCGATGCCACCTATACCCTGACGGTAAACGTAACTGTAGAATAATCTCGTTCGAGATAACGTCCATGGAAGCGAAGGGGGAGCTCAAGGCTCCCCCTTTTTGTATTAGCAAAACAACTCACTCGTGTTATAATAGACCAGTCTTTTAATCAGGATAATTTTATGGATGACAAAAGCCTAGAAATGCTGGAGTTTCCCCATATCAGGGAAATACTGGCCGATTACACTTCTTTCTCCGCCAGCCGCGAACTGGCGTTAGGTCTTCAGCCGCTGCAGGATTACGCGCGGATTTCCCTGCTGCTTCAGCAGACTGCAGAGGCGCGCCAGCTGCTGGCCATGGACAAGGGCTTTACCATCGGGAGCGCGCATGATATCCGCGAGAAAACTAAACTAGCGGCGCTGGAAGGCATCCTCGACCCTTTGAGCCTGTTGGAAGTCCAGCAGACCCTTGCCGCCCTCCATGACCTCCGCAGGTATCTTAAAAGCATTTCAGAAGACTTTCCTTTGCTATGGGATATCGCCGGGGGCATCGCGGAGCTTCACCAGATTGAAAAAGACATCGGCGCCTGCCTCGACCCCG
>JAFGHK010000037.1 GCA_016930185.1 Dehalococcoidales bacterium
AGCCTGGCGCCGCTGGCGGTATTGGGGTGCCCGATGGCGATGGCGCTTCCGTTGATATTCATCTTTTCACGCATCGCCTTGTACTTACTTTTATCCTTGTCCACGGCCACCATCATCGATACCAGTGGTACACAGGCAAAGGCCTCGTTGATTTCCATAACAGCTATGTCATCGTATTTCATACCGGCTTTCTTGATGATTTTCTTCATGGCAAATCCGGGGCCTTCCGGCATGCGGCTGGCATTGATAGCGATAGAAACACCCTCAATAACAGTGGCCAGCACCTTTAAACCCAGTTCCTGCGCCTTTTTACGGGTCATCACCAGAATAGCAGTGGCTCCGTCATTCAGACCGGGAGCGTTGCCGGCAGTGATAGCGCGCGTATCGTAAACGGTCTTCAGTTTGGCCAGCCTCTCCATCGAGGTGTCCGGCCGGTACTGCTCATCTATGTCCAGCACCTTGGGGTCGCCCTTTGGCTGGGGAATGGTGAGGGGCATGATTTCTTCCTTAAACTTGCCGGCGTTCCATGCCTTGCCGTAGTTCTGGTGGCTGCGGAAAGCCCATTCGTCCATGTCCTCGCGGGTAAAGCCGTACTCGTGGGCGACGTTATCGCTGTCCACGGATACCGGATTGAAGTCCTTATAACCGAGGGCATAAAGCGGGTCTTCCATCTTGACATCGCCCATGCGGAAGCCGCTGAACCTCACACCCCTGACGACAAGTGGCGACTGCCCGAATGATGTGGCCCCGCCGCAGATAGCCGTTTCGATTTCTCCGGCTTTCATCTCCAGGGCCGCCAGCCTGACGGCGTTCATCGCCGATACACAGGCCATATCGAAGGAAATCGATACCGTCTCGTGGGGGAGTCCGGCCCTTATCAGCGACTGCCTTCCGGCGACGGGCGTGTACGGGTCGCGGCAGGCGGAGGTATCGCCCACGCCCCAGAAAACCTCGTTAACCAGGTCGGGCTTGATGCCGCTCCTCTTGATGACCTCGCGCATAGGTATCGCGCCCAGCTCATAGTAGTCAAAGTTTGTCAGCGAGCCACCGTACCTCCCGAACGGCGTCCTGGCCGCCGCCACGATGACAACATCATTTTCATTTGCCATTTTTACCTTCCTTTTCTAATTGAATATGTATAATTATTAAAGCTTATTTTTGCGTATGATCGTAAAAACCGCGCCCGGTCTTACGGCCGAGGTCGCCGGAGCGCACCATGTTCTTTAGAAGCGGGGCGGGCATCAGCCTCTCCCCGAACTCCTCGTACATCGTTTCCAGTCCGTGCAGCACCACGTCGGCGCCGGCGAGGTCGCATAGCTCCAGCGGGCCCATCGGGTGGTTAAGGCAGAGCTTCACTGCTTTGTCCACTTCTTCCGGCTTGTTGCCGTCCATGACGCACCAGAACGCCTCGTTCATCAGGGCGTCCACCAATCTTGATACAATAAAACCGGCATAGTCCCGCGCTTCGCAGGGCTCCTTGCCGATTTTCTTAACGTATTCCTTGGAGGCTTCGAGGGTTTCGGCGCTGGTCTGCCGCGCCGGTATCACCTCGACGCCCTTCATCACCGGCACCGGGTTCATAAAGTGGATGCCGATAACCCTTTCGGGCTTCGCGGTGGCAGCGGCAATCTCGCCGATTGGCAGCGACGAGGTATTGGTGGCCAAAATGGCGTCCGGCCTGCATATCCCGTCGAGCTGCTTGAAGATATTTTTCTTTAAGTCCAGTATTTCCGGCGCCGCCTCGATAACCATATCCGCGTCCTTGGCGTCCTTGTTGTCGGTAGTTGTCTTGATGCGGGCGACAATAGCGGTTTTTTCGCTTTCCTGTATTATCTCCTTTTTCACCATACGGTCGAGACTCTTTTCTATTGCCGCCATGCCCTTCTGGATAAACTCGTCCTTGATATCGGACATGGTTACGTCGTAACCGGCCTGTGCGCTTACCTGGGCGATGCCGTTGCCCATCGTTCCCGCCCCTATTACAAAAACCTTCTTAATTGCCACTTTAAAAACCTCCTTACGGGTTTTGATTATTTGTTCTTAAATACCGCTTTCCTTTTCTCCATGAAAGCGTCCATGCCCTCTTTGCAGTCGTCGGTGGCAAAGCAGAGGGCATTGCATTTAGTCTCCATATTAAGACCGGTGGTCAAGTCGGAGTCCACGGCGGTATTGATTGCCATTTTGGCCATAGCTAAAACAGGCCCGCTCTTACCCGCCAGCTTGGTCGCCCACGCCATGGCTTCTTCCATCAGCTTTTCCGGCGCGACAACTTTGTTGACCAGCCCCAGTTCGAGCGCGGTGGCGGCGTCAATCATGTCCCCGGTATAGATAATTTCCTTTGACTTGGCCGCCCCGATGAGACGCGTCAGGCGCTGCGTGCCTCCCGCCCCGGGAATCAGCCCCAGGTTTATCTCCGGCTGCCCGAACCGCGCCTTTTCCGAGCATATCCGCAGGTCGCAGCAGAGGGAAAGCTCACAGCCGCCCCCCAGAGCGTAGCCGTGAATGACGGCAATCATTGGCTTGGTAAGTGCATAAATAAAGTCGGAAGCCTTGCGGATGGTAGCCATGAAATGCTGGATTTCCAGGGGGCCCATGTTCTGCATCTCGGCGATATCGGACCCTGCGGCAAAAGCCTTTTCGCCGGCGGCGGTCAGAATAGCCACCCTTACTTCGGGGTCGTTCTCGATGGAAAAGAAGACGTCATAAAGCTCGGTATAGACGGTGCTGTTGAGGGCGTTTAGTTTATCCGGTCGGTTGAGGGTAACGACGGCGATGCCGTCTTTTTTCTCATAAAGCAAAGTGCTGTAAGTCACGGCCTTATCTCCTCTCTGTTCTGGATGCTTTAGATAGCGCACCTGTTCATATTAAATAGAGTCGGTTGGGGCATTAATTGAGAAGAAAAATCCTCTACTAGTTTAAGCTAACGGGCGCGCGAGTGTCAAGGTAAATTGACTTTCCCCATTATGTTCGTTAAACTTTGCTTAAACCAAACGCCATTAGTCATCGAGGTATTTACATGCCGCAAATAGAGGAAGTCACTCAAAGCCTGGCCGAAAAACTCAAGAAGGGTAAAGCCGATTATCTCGAGGCGCGCTTCGAGGAAACCCAGACCAGCCAAATTGTGTACCGCGGCAAGGTGCTGGAGTCCATCGGGCGCTCCACCGCTTCCGGCGGCAACGTGCGTGCCCTGGTAAAAGGGGGGTGGGGCTTCACCAGTTTTAACAGCTATGACGGGCTTAACGACCGCATTCCCCTGGCTATCGAGCAGGCGAGAGCGGCCGGCACCGGTAAAAGTCACCTGGCCCCCGTAGAACCGGCTAAAGAAACCGTACCCAGCAGCGCCGCCAAAGACCCCACGACCGTCTCCCTGGCGGAAAAGAAACGACTGCTTGACGAATACAATGAAATCATCTGGAGTATCCCACAGATAAAAACGTCCCACATACAATACTCGGACGGCCGCAAGAAAGTCATTTTCATGAACTCGGAAGACAGTTTTATCACCCAGGAGCGCGCAGATGTCACCCTATATTTATCAGCCATCGCCGCTAAAGACGGTGAAGTGCAGCAGGTGCTCATAAGCACGGGGAGCCTGGGGGATTTTAGCAAGATAACAGGCCTACACAAGCAGGTAAAAGAGATAGCGCAGAACGCGGTAGCCCTGCTTGACGCTCCGCAGGCTAAAGACGGCGAGTACACGGTAGTGCTCGACCCCTTTTTGGGGGGTGTTTTCGCCCATGAAGCCTTCGGGCACCTCTCGGAGTCCGACTTCGTTTACGAGAACGACCGCCTGCGGGAAATCATGGAGCTGGGCAAGCAGTTCGGCGATAAACACCTGAATATCGTAGATTCGGCGTCCGACCCGGCGGGGATGCGGGGCAGCTATAAGTACGACGACGAGGGCACGCCATCCGTCAAGACCTACCTCATCCGGGAAGGTAAGCTCGTCGGCCGACTGCACTCGAGGGAGACCGCCGCCAAGATGAACGAAAAACCCACCGGCAACGCGCGGGCGGTCAGCTACCGCTTTCCTCCTATCGTGCGTATGACCAATACCTACATCGAGCCGGGCGCTATGTCCTTCCAGGACATCATCGCCGACATCAAGGAGGGCATCTACGCCAGAAAAATGTACGGCGGCACCACGGCCATGGAGATGTTCACCTTCTCCGCCGGCGAGGCTTTCATGATACGCAACGGCAAAATCGCCGAGGCCCTCCGGCCTGTAAAGCTGACCGGCAATGTTTTCAACACTCTGCAAAATATCGACGCCATCGGCAACGACCTTGGTATGAACCAGGGGGGCGGCTGCGGCAAGGGCGAACAAATGCCTCTGCCGGTATCCACCGGCAGCCCCCATATCCGCATCCGGCACTGCCTTATCGGAGGAAAATAATGGAACAAATCCTCGCCCTGGCGAAAAAAGCCGCTAAAGAAGCCGAAGTCTTTGAGATTGCCTCCGAAGAAACACGGGTCAAGTTTGAGTCAAACCGACTCAAGCAAATGCGAACCAACCAGTCGACCAGCGTGGCTTTACGCGTCATCAAGGACGGACGTATCGGCTTTGCTACCGCCGCCGGCACTGCGGACAGACAGCAGCTTGTGAAAGACGCCGTTGAGACCGCCGCCTTCGGCAGCAGGGCCAAATTCAAGTTACCCGGCGATGCCCGCTACCCGAAGGTGGATATCTTCGACCCCGCTGTTGAAAGCGTCGCCATTAAGGACATGGTCGCTCTGGGCGAGGAGATGGTCGCCGCCCTTACCGAACACACACCCGGTATCCTGTGTGAAGCCAGCGTGACCCGCAGCGTTATCAACGTCCGCCTCATCAACTCGCGCGGCGGCAAAGCGGAGTACAAAAAGAGCTTCTTCGGACTGGATATCGAGGGCAACCTCATTACAGGGACCGATATGCTCTTCGTCGGCGAACAAGAAAGCTCCTGCCGCCCCATTACCGACCCCAGGCAAGTAACCGACCCGGTGCTCAATCAGCTCGACAGGGCTAAAGAGAAAGCTAAGTCACCGACGAAGCTTTTACCGGTCGTTTTTACTCCCAACGGTGTCGCCAGCGCCCTGGTTATGCCCCTTATAACCGCCTTAAACGGCAAGACCGTATATGAAGGCGCTTCGCCACTTGGAGATAAAGCCGGTCAAAAGGTATTTGATAAGGCTTTCAGCCTCCGTGACGACCCCTCCCTCGCTTACCGTCCCGCCAGCCGCCCCTGCGACGACGAGGGTGTTCCCAGCCAGAAAACGCCCCTTATCAACAAGGGAACCGTGAGGGGATTTATTTACGACCTGCAAACGGCGGCCCTGGCCGGGAAAAAGAGCACCGGCAACGGCAACCGGGGCCGAGGCAGTCTGCCCAACCCCACCCCCAGCGGCCTGGTCATCACACCCGGCAAGACCACCTTCGACGAGATGGTAGCGGATATTAAAGAAGGGCTGGTCATCGAGATATTGATGGGCGCGGAGCAGGGCAACATTCTCGGCGGGGACTTCAGCGGCAACGTGCTGCTCGGTTTTAAGATAGAAAAGGGCAAAATCGTGGGGCGGGTCAAGGACACCATGGTCTCCGGCAACGTCTATAAAATGCTGAAAGACATCGCCGCCATCGGCAGCGAGACACGCTGGGTGGGGGGCTTTTTACAGACCCCGCCCTTCTACTGCAAAGAGCTTAGCGTTTCAAGCAAGGGGTAAAGAAAATTCTCCCTTAGTCCCTCCTTACGAAGGAGGGAAAGATTAGCTTAGAAGCTAGATATACGGTTTGTACCATCATCCTCTCCCTTTCGCAAAGGGAGAGTGAGAGAGGGATTTTGCCAGGCACAATTTAGAAAATATCCTCACAACAGAGTAAAATATTTATTAGCGGGGAAGCATAAAGAGGTTAATTGAAATGTCTAATGATATTATTAAAATTACCGCCCGTCCCAAGCTTAATACCCCCAACCTTTTAGCCGCCTGGCCCGGCATCGGCAACGTTGCTATGATTATCGCCAACTACCTTAAGGCAAAGCTCGGCTTCAAAGAACTGGGCTATCTGGAGCCCTCATACTTTTTCGATCCCAGCGGCGTGCTGGTCAGGGACGACGTCGTCGAAGAACCCAGCTTCCCCCAGAGCGATTTTTATTACCTGAAGAACACCGGCGGCAGCAAGGACCTGATTTTATTCATCGGCGACGACCAGCCGGCATCAAAAGGCTACGACCTGGCGCACTGCATCCTGGACGTCGGCAAGAGGTTCGGCGTGCAGCGTATCTACACCTGCGCGGCGGCTATTACCCGCATCCACCATACCGAGCCGCCCAAGGTCTGGGGCGTGGCGACAAGCCACCTGCTCTCCCGCGAACTACAGGAATATAAACTGGAGCGCTCCAGCAACCTGCAAATCGCCGGCCTTAACGGACTCCTGCTGGGGGTCGCCAAAGAGCGCGAGTTCGACGGCCTCTGTCTGCTCGGCGAGGTGCCGGTCTATGCCAGCAGGGTACCCAATCCCATGGCAGCACTGGCCGTCCTCAAGGTCCTGACCAACATGCTGGAGATAAAAGTAGACTTTAACGAGCTCGCCAAGATGGCCGTGGAAGCCGGCGAAAGAATCAAGCAGGTGGCCGCCCAGGCCATGGAAGAGTATATAGATTATTTTACCGAGCCCATCTGGGAACGCGGCGAAGGTGAAGAAGAGGACGAGGGACAACCGGAAAACTAAAGCCCGTCCGCGTTAATTTTAAGCTATGATATTCAGGAAAAGCGATAAACTTGCAGGATTGAAGCCCCTGCGCGGCAAGGTTATCACCGGCAAAAAGACCAGGCTCCGCGAGAAAAAACTATCGGATGTCCGCAACGATTACCGCTGGCAGTCCGACCCCGAGCTATCCAAGCTGGACGCCGCCCCGACGCTGGAGATGTCGTTCGCCATTTACCTGCTGGACTACTCATCGCTGCTGAACCGCCGGGACGCCCGGTATCCCCTGGCGATAGAGACCCTGGAAGGCAGGCATATCGGCAACTGCACCTGCTATGACATCGACGGGAAGAAGGGAGAGGCGCAGGTCGGTATCATGATAGGAGACAGGGACTACTGGGACAAAGGCTACGGCACCGACGCCCTCAATACGCTGGTGGACTATGTGTTTAATAAATCAAGCCTGGACCGGCTTTACCTGAAGACGCTGGACTGGAACCAACGGGCGCACCGCTGTTTTGAAAAATGCGGGTTCACCGATTGCGGTCAGCTTAAGCGCAGCGGCCATAATTTCATACTGATGGAGCTCAAGCGCGAACAATGGGAAAAGAGACAGAATTGAAAAAGGCAGACTATCAACCCATCGAGTGGCTGGATGGTAAGGTCAGAATCCTCGACCAGACACTATTACCGCGGGAAGAGGTATATCTTGACCTGGACGATTACCGCGATGTAGCCTCCGCCATCAGGGAACTGAAGGTAAGAGGCGCCCCGATCATCGGGATTGCCGGCGCTTACGGAGTAGCCCTGGGGGCCCGGAAAATCAATGCTGATAATACAGATGACTTTCTGAAAAATCTAGAAAATATTATCGATACTATCGGTGCCACCAGACCAACCGCCCGCAATCTGTTTTTCGCCCTGGAACGCATGAAGCAGGCGACGGTAAAGGGTAAGAACGTGCCGGACATTAAAAAGTCCCTGGTAGAGGAAGCTGTTCAAATACACAGGGAGGAAACCGACGCCACACACCACTTGAGTCTTTTCGGGGCGGAACTGCTTAAAGACGGCTGGACAGTGCTGACGCACTGCAATACCGGACCGCTGGCGGCCTCCGGCTACGGCACGGCGCTGGGGGTTATTATTACGGCGTACCGGCAGGGTAGGAAGATAAAAGTCCTCGCCGACGAGACCCGCCCGCTACTACAGGGGGCGCGGCTGACTACCTGGGAACTGGAAAAAGCCGGCGTGCCGGTGACCCTGATAACCGACTCCATGGCGGGGTATTTCATGGCTAAGGGCGGGGTCGACTGCGTGATTACGGGGGCCGACCGCATCGCCGCTAACGGGGACACGGCCAATAAAATCGGCACCTATACGCTGGCGGTACTGGCTAAGGAAAATAAAATCCCGTTCTATATCGCCGCGCCGGTTTCCACTATCGATATTTCTTTAAAAACTGGCGAGCAAATACACATCGAGGAAAGAAAGGCGGAAGAGGTAACCCGTTTCCAGAGTGTGACTACCGCGCCGGAGGGCACGCTCGCCGCCAACCCCGCCTTCGACGTGACGCCCCATCAATACATCACCGCTATAATCACAGATAAGGGAATTATCAAAGAGTCGTATTTAGAGGGAATTAAAAGGGTTCTCTAAAAAGAAAAACCCCGCGAGGGGGTAAAGATATTTTTAAATTGTACACACATTATACCATATAATCAGACAGACTGTCAAATTTTTATTCGTGGCGGGGGTAAATGGACACACCGAAGACACTTATGATGACAGGCGCGCACCCGGACGACGAAACGCTGGGGGTGGGTTCGACGCTGGCGCAGTACGCCGCCGCCGGCTATAAGGTCTATTACGTCTGCGGTACGCGCGGCGAGGCCGGCGAGGTTGCCCCAGAATTCATGCGGGGATTCGACTCTATTGCCGACCTGCGTACACAGGAACTTAAGTGCGCCGCGGAGGTACTGGGGCTGGAGGACGTTATCTACCTGGGCTACCGGGACTCCGGAATGGCCGGGGCGGAGGACAATAAGCACCCCAAAGCGCTGGCGGTCGCCCCCGTGGAGGAGGTCGCCGTGCGTATCGTCGAGATAATACGCAGGCTTAAACCGGAGGTAATCATCACCTCCGACCCGCAGGGAGGTTACGGGCACCCCGACCATATCGCGATTCACAAGGCTACGGTAATGGCGTTCAATGCCTCCGGCGACCCAAAGCAATACCCCGAAGCCGGCCCGGCCTTCCAGTCGCAGAAGCTGTATTACCACGTTTTCCCGCACCGCTTACTCAAGTTCATGGTGAAGGTAATGAAGTTCTTCGGGCGGGACGTGCACCACATGGGACGCAATAAAGACATCGACATGGAGGCTTTTCTGGAGAACGAATTCCCAATACACTGCGTGATACGACTTAAAAAGGAGTCGCTGGAGACGCGTAAGCGGGCGGCGGCCTGCCATGCCAGCCAGACATCAGGAGGGTCGCCGCGGCGGGGCCTGCTGGGGCTGGTCGGACGGTTTTCACGGCCGCGGGACTGCTACATGCGCGCCTATCCACCGGTGAAGGGCCGCCTGCGCGAGCGCGACCTATTCGAAGGGGTTAAGTAAAGCAAAGGAGCATATCATGAGTGATAAATCGCTGGAAGCTAAAGTAAAGACCATGGAGTCGGAGATAAGGTCGCTTAAGAAGCAGATGCAAAGACTTGAGGACATCGAGGCCATCAAGCGACTTCAGTGCGCTTACGGCTTCTACCTGGAGCACTGGATGGGCGATGAAATCATCGACTGCTTTGCCAAGGACAACCCGGAGGTCTCGGGGACCTTCGTCGAGGGGACTTATAAAGGGCCGGAGGGCATCCGCAGGTACTTCCGGGGGATGAAGGAAGCGCCACCGGAGTTCCTGCACATGGTGATGCAGGTATCACCGGTGATAACGGTCGCCGAAGACAGACAGACGGCACACGGCAGGTGGTACGGCTACGGGGGGATTCTCTCTCACGCTACGGTACCGCTCGACCCGGCAATCATGGCGGTGATTTACGAGATGGACTATATCAAAGAGGACGGCGTGTGGAAGATACTCAAGCTGCGCCTGCTGATGCACTACGCTTATACGTCGGGGAGGACGCCGCCGGAGCCGCCGCCCGACTCCAAAGAAGCGCCGCGAGAGCGCCCCAAACTCACTCCGGACGAGTGGGCGGAGTATGATACACAATATCCGTCGGGGTATATCTACCCGTTCCACTACCTGCACCCGGTGACAGGGAAACCGAGCACCGAGGCAAAACGTAACGCCGGGCTGAAGCTCAAGCCAAGTCCGTTCAAGAGCCGGGGGTAAAAACCAGGTCCAACATAAGGGAAAAGGACTATCTATGTGTGATTTTCGATTGTTTTTCAATCAACGCACCAAGGTTTCGTGCCAGAAACGGATAAATCCCACCAAAAAACTCCAGCCGCTGCCGGGTTTCCGGAGATAACCTCTCCCAAGGCATTTTGTTCAGAATTAAATTGGTTTCTTCTTCAGAGAAAGATGGTCCTGCCTCAATCTTGTTTAGATAGGATTTATCCACCGGGCACGCGAATTGACAGCGCATACATCCGACAAGGGCATTGTGCCAATCAGGCTGAAGCTTAACCCAGTATGGGGAATCCGGATTCATCTCCTGGAGAGAGCCCAGGCAGTTCTCGGCGCGGATAAGAAAGCGGTCGGTGGAGATACTCCCGGTTGGACAGTCCTCAAGACAAAGTGAGCAATTTTCGCAAGCTTCCATCATTTTAGATTCCTGCCAGTTATCCTCTTCACAGGGCCAATCAGTGTAAAAAGCAACGAGCATGCACAAGCTGCCCATCCCCGACACATAGGTGATATTGTTTCGACCGTATTCTGCCAGTCCGCTTCGCGCGGCAAGCGTTTTCAATGCCAGATGAGCTTTAGCTATCTTGTATCCGGAAGCTTTCAGCACATTATCTAGAACTTCTTCGGCACGAGATTCTTTTACGTTTTTTGCACAATAATCAGGGGGAATATCTGCGGAATAATCGATTCCATTATATTTGAACCGTACACGCGTAAGGGGCGCAGGCATTGCCACGATGATGATTGTTTTTGCCTCCGGCAGGTTCTTGTTAGTATCTAAATAGAAATGCCATTTTTTATATAATTGCTCATTCACCAATCCCCGCCTGACCAGTTGCGCAACCGCTCCTTGCACTTCTGCCAAGTGCGTTATAGAAACAGTTCTGGCTTGGTACCGGGAACGGCCCATTCCCTCCTGTATCTTTTGAGAAAGCTCATTCATAGTAATACGGGTCATTATAATGATGAAAAGTAAAGGTGTCAAACGAGAGGGGTGTTATGCTCATGCAGTACTCGGCGGTGATTCCATGGTGGCGAGGGAATATAAAAAATCCCTTAATCCCTCTTTACGAAAGAGGGAAACTGGGGAGGGGCTTGCGATAGAGTTAAAGCTAGCTTATACTTGAGTAACGTAGAAATTTATCGGGGAGGTCAACATGAATAAAGCAGCGCCGGACCTGGCAATATTCGAGAAATTCAAATTCAAGCTAAAGCCTGTCGCCATTAAGTTCCTGCTTTTTAAGCCGCAGGGAATAGCGAGGCTGAAGAAGAAACTAGCAATTTGTGAAATGATACGGGAAGCCCAGCGCGCGGAGCCTTTTTACGCTACGGTAGAGGACTTTAACTGCGTGGCGCCGATACTCCTGGGGATGGCGGAGAGCGACCCTGTTTTCGAGAGCGGACACATCGGGCCGACGCTCGGTATATTCGAGGAAGCTCGCGCCAACCGCAGACTCTATTACTCGCTGACGAAACTCGAGAGGAACAGCGTCAACTACGTGGCTTTCGCTTCGCTGGACAAGCTGACGTTCACGCCGGACCTGGTCATGCTGTCCGCCGACCCCGTGCAGCTGGAAATCATATTAAGGGCGATGTGCTACGCCACGGGCAAGACGTGGACGAGCAGGGGGATGCCGGTGATAGCATGCAACTGGCTAATCACCTACCCGTACATAAGCGGCGAATTGAACTTCATCATCACCGATGTCTCCCACGGCATGAACGCCAAGCAGATATTTCCCCCGGGCACGATACTGATTTCCATCCCCTTCGATATGATTAACCCGATAGCGGAAGGGCTGGAGAAGATAGAGTGGCACCCGGCGATGTACAAAGAGGGCGCTGAAGCGCACGACCGCAAGTTTGAGGAGGCAGCCGCGTCCTTACACAAGAAGCTGGAACAGGAAGGGAAATAGATACAAGGAGCTTGCGATAGGGTCAAAGCTGGAATATACTTTGGTTAAGCGAAGGAGCTGCAACACTTATAGGTACAGGCAGTATCGTATTGAGAAGAATAATCAATAATGAAGAAGAATATCCCCAACGAGTTATTATTTCTCCAAAATAACCTTATTGTTACTACAGCGGTTGAAAAAAAGTTACGAAAACAGGCCCAGAATGAGATACCTAAAACTTCTTCTGAAGAAATAGGAGACTGGTTTCATAGATGGGGAACTCTTTTCTTTTGGGCTTCAGGCTACTTCGTCGCTCGATCAGTCTCTAATGCCTTTTTCCCACTAGATGAGTGGACTCCTTTGTTTTGGTACGTTTTGCTAGCTTGGTGTTTTGGTTTGCCTTGGGGAAATATGATTATCATTGATAAAATTCTAGCCAAACCCCGTAAGATTAGAGAAAAAAAAATCTCTTCAATAGTAATTAAACTAGCGCAAGAACGTAAAAAGCGGATTGAAGAATCAATCAAATTTTACTCTAGCCCAGAGTGGTTCAACATTCGTACTCAGGTCATTAAGAATAAAGGCAAAATTTGTGCAGAATGTGGAACCAATATAATTGATGATTATAACATTACAGTTGACCATATTAAACCAAGGAGTAAGTACCCCGAACTATCACTTTCGCTAGATAATCTTCAGGTACTTTGTCGTAGCTGTAATTCACGAAAAGGCGCGAGAGATTTATACTGACAATATTTTGATAATATAACATAACCTAATGAAAAGAAGTGGTAAGGAGAAAAATAAATGAAAACTCTTAATATAGCTCTAGATGTTGGTGAATTTGTTATCATAGCAATTTTTGCAGCATTGAATTATAATTCTTTAATACCGAATACCCCAACGTACTCGCAAACTTTATGGACAATTTTTGGACTCACAATTGCATATTTACTAATATTGTTTATTAAATTCATCCGTAAATACGTTTGTAATAATAAATATACATAAATGTTATTATGGTAATGAGTTATAAGTAGATAGAATATTAGATAAATCAGTAATTAATTTCGGGAGGTCACGCATGTCCCAAGCACAGGCTAGAATCGGGGTGATTGGCGGGACGGGGCTTTATGATATCGAGGGGCTGGAGGACATCAAAGAGGTCTATCCGGATACGCCCTTCGGGAAGCCGTCGGACGCTATAATGGTGGGTAAATTGGGCGGGGTGGGGATTGCGTTCCTGCCGCGGCACGGGCACGGCCACCGCATCTCCCCTACCGAGGTGCCGTCCAGAGCCAACATTTACGCCCTGAAGTCGCTTGGGGTGGAGTTCATCATATCGTCGAACTCCTGCGGCAGCTTTAAGGAGTCGATTAAGCCGGGCCACCTGCTGATACCCGACCAGGTAATCGACCGCACGAAGGGCCGGGGGAATACCTTTTTCAGCGACGGCATCGTAGCCCACATACCCTTCGCCGACCCGTTCTGTCCCGTCTTAAGCGACATCGTTTACGAGGCGGCTAAAGAAACGGGGGCGACCGTCCACGAAGGCGGGACGTTTATCGCGATGGAAGGGCCGGCCTTCTCCTCCAGGGCGGAAAGCCACCTGTATAAATCCTGGGGGGCGGACGTTATCGGCATGACGGTGCTGCCGGAAGCCAAGCTGGCGCAGGAAGCGGAAATCTGTTACGCCAGCATCGCCTGCGTCACGGACTACGACAGCTGGCACGAGACCCACGAGGCCGTAAGCGTGGAGGCGATTTTAACCACGATGCACAAAAACATCGACTTAGCTAAAAAGACCATCAAGCTGGCGGCGGGGCGGGTGCCCCTTAAGCGTGAGTGCGGCTGCGCCAAGGCGCTGGCGGGGGCAATCGTTACCGACCCGTCAAAAATACCCGCCGGGCAGAAGAAAAAACTGGATTTAATAATCGGGAAATACATCAAGTAAAAATGTCATTCTGAAGGAGAAAACGACTGAAGAATCTTGGGGAAGGGCGGGAGAAAGACTCCCCACCCCCAGATTCTTCGCTCCGCTCAGAATGACAGATAGAAGGACTAATAATGCCGGACACCGAGTTTAACTGCTTACCTACGATAATCGGGAGTGTGCCGCACACCGACCCCAGGAAGGCGTGCGAGCTGGTCACGCGCTATCTAAAAGACATCCCCACATGGCCGCAGCTCCCCAAGATGTCGTTCCTGGAGAACATGTACGTCCAGTACGCCGAGGGCTTTCCCGGCGTGGTGATGGAGGGCGACCGCATTTACATAGATACCGCCAGCGACTATACGAAGTCGCTGGAAACACTGTACCAGGCATACCTGGAAAATGACGCTAGCAAGTTCCCGATGGGGCGGGACCGGGTGGCGGGGCTTTACGCTTTCCTCGAGCAGGGCGGTCTGTCCCCGAAGGCGGTCAAGGGGTGTATTACCGGGCCGTTATCCTGGGGTATTACCGTTACCGACGAAAATAGAAAGTCGATTCTCTACCACGAAACGCTCGGCGACGCCATCCCCAAGTTCCTCAAGCTCAAGGCGGCCTGGGAGGAAAACGAGCTTAAGAAAATATCCAGGAACACCATAATATTCGTCGATGAGCCGATTATGGCCTCCTACGGGTCGATTGTGGCCTCCGGCCCGCTATCCAAGCCGGAGAAAATCATCGAGATGCTTAACGAGGTCTTCGACGGCATCAGCGGGCTTAAGGGGATACACTGCTGCGGCAACACCGACTGGTCGATACTGCTCAAGACCAAAATGGACATTCTCAACCTGGACGCCTACGAATATGCGCAGTCGCTAAGCGTCTACCCGGAGGAAGTGAAGGCGTTTATCAAGCGGGGGGGATGCGTGGGGTGGGGCATCGTCCCCAACCACACCGAGCCGCTTTATAAAGAGACGCTGGCCAGCCTGAAGGACCGGCTGGAGGAAACGATGGCACCTTTCACGCGGAACGGGCTTTCAATCAAGGACATCGCCAGGCAGAGTCTGCTTTTACCCTCCTGCGGCCTGAACGGCTTAACGGAGGAAGGCACCGAGCAGGCGCTGAAGCTGCTGACCGAGCTTTCCGCGGAGATGAGGAAGAAGTACATCTAGATGAAGGAATTTAAGGGAAGGGTTGCAGTGATAACCGGGGGCGCGAGCGGCATCGGGTGGGGGCTGGCGGAGCGGTGTGCTGAAGAGGGGATGAAGGTGGTCATCGCGGACATCGAGGGGCCGGCGCTGCAACAGGCGGAAAAGAAGCTCAAGGGGGGCGGGGCTAATGCGCTGGCGGTGCGCACCGACGTCTCTAAACTCGCCGATATAAACGCACTGGCGCAAAAGACCGTAGATACCTATGGAGGAGCACATTTACTCTTTAATAACGCCGGGGTGAACACGGACATTTCCATGCGCAAGCCGGTCTGGGAAAACACGCTGGCGGACTGGGAATGGATGATAGGCGTCAACCTGCGGGGAGTCGTCCACGGCATTAAGGCCTTTCTGCCGATTATGGAAAAGCAAAACACGGAATGCTATATCGTTAATACCGCGTCGATGGCCGGCCTGATTGCCGAGCCGCAGCTCATTATTTACGCCGTGACCAAAGCGGGTGTCGTGGCGTTTTCCGAAGGACTGTACCTGCAGCTTAAGAAAAAAGAGTCGCCAATCAGCGTAAGCGTGCTGTGCCCGGCATTCGTCAGTTCCCGGCTCTTCGAGGCGGAAAGGAACCGCCCGGCGGACCTGAAAAATCCTCCCGAACCGCCTAAGCCGCGGCAGCGCGCCGCCCTTGTCAGCCAGTTTAATAAGGTCAGCCCCACCCTAACCCCGGAGCAGTCGGCAGACATTGTTTTCAAGGCAATCTGCGAAGGGACTTTCTATATTTTCACCGACCCGCTGGTGCAGGAGCTTTTCAGGCAGCGGGCGGAAAATATACTGAAAGGTAAAAACCCCGAACCGCCGCGTCTGGCCTGACAGAATAAACCTGCCTGGTTTATAGAAACAATCAGCCTCTAGGGGTATAATACAACTATGGCGGATTCCAGCATGATACTCGTCGGCGCAGTCGTCGTTGTCACGATGGCGTTCTTCGCCTGGGGAAAGGTGCGCATCGACATCGTCGCCCTGTGTTCGCTGGTACTGCTTTTCATCCTCAAGCTCGTCACGCCGGAGGATGTGCTCTTCGGAATCGCCAACGAAGCCACGGTAACCATCGCCTCCATGTTCATCTTAAGCGCCGGGCTGGCTAGGACCGGGCTGGTGGAATGGGCGGCGCGCAAGCTGGACAGGCTGGCGGGGAAGACGGAGCTGCGCCTGATGCTGGTAATCAGCCTGACCGCCGCTTTGTTATCCGCATTCATCATCAACGCAGCAATCGTGGCTATTTTCATACCGGTAGCCATGGTGCTGTCCAAGAGCCGCAAAATAGCCCCCTCCCGAATCCTCATACCGCTATCCTTCGCCAGCCAGTTCGGGGGCGTGTGCACGCTGGTGGGGTCGTCCACCAATCTAATCGTCAACTCCATCGCCGTAAACCGCGGCATGGAGCCGTTCGGCTTTTTCGAATTCCTGCCCCTGGGGCTGGCGATGGTCGGGGCGGGGATAGTTTACCTGGCTGCTGTGGGGCACTGGCTGCTGCCGACGCGGAAGGGAGAGGCGGAACAGATAGACAAATACCGGCTTATCGATTACCTGATGGAGCTTCAGGTGACAGATAAATCTCCATTAATCGGCCAGTCATGGCAAAAAAGCAAAGTCGAAGAGGATACCAAAGTGGAGCTTGCCAATCTGCTGCGGGGAACCAGAGCAGTCAGCAGGCCGACGAACACACACATACAAGACAAAGACATACTGCTTTTACACGGCAATATAGAGCAAATCATGGAGATGCAGGGGAAATACGGCCTGAAGCTACTTAAGGACGCCAAGGTAAGAGACAAAGAATTAAGCTCGCACAATATGAAACTAAGCGAGGTGCTGATACCACCCGAATCCAACCTCATCGGGCGAACACTGAATGAAGCAGACATCTTCCACCGCCACAGGCTGAACGTCCTAGCTATACAACGGCGGGGGCGCACGCTACGGGACCGCCTGGCTAACATCAAGATAAGAGAGAACGACACGATACTGCTGCAGGGGCACAAGGACGATATCACCCACATCATGAACTCGCCCAACGTAGTCGTCACCAACGAGTTGACCGAGCTTTACCTTAGAAAGAACCGTGCTTTTATAGCGCTGGCGGTGCTGCTGGTCGTGGTATTTCTTACCGCATTCAATGTAATGTCCGTCATGCTGGCGGCCATACTGGGTGCGGTGGCAATGGTGGTTACACAATGCCTGACCATCGAAGAGGCTTATAAAGCAATCGACTGGAAAATAATTTTCCTGCTGGTCGGCGTCCTGCCGATGGGGCTGGCGCTGGAAGAAAGCGGCGCCACCTTATGGCTGGCGACAAACTTACTGCAGCCCCTGGCAAGTCACGGGCCGATTGTCCTGCTGGCAACTTTCTACTTAGTTACGGCATTACTCACGGAGGCTATGTCCAACAACGCCTCCGCGGCTATTCTGGCACCGCTGGCCTTCACCACCGCCGCGTCCCTGAACCTCGACCCGCGCCCGCTGCTCGTGGCCATAACTTTTGCCGCCTCCACCAGCTTCGCCACGCCTATCGGCTACAAGACCAACACGATGATATATTCGCCCGGGGGCTATAAATTTACGGACTTCACCAAGGTGGGCGTGCCACTCAACCTGATTTTCTGGGGTTTGAGCGTACTCATCATACCGCTAGTCTGGCCTCTTTAGTCAGTATTTAAAACTTATTACAGGGGTATCAAATGGAATGCAATATCGAAGCCAATAAAGCCAAATGTAACTGCACCTACGAGCCGTGCCCCCGCAAGGGCAAGTGCTGCGAGTGCATCGCCTTCCACCTTCAGATGAACGAACTGCCCGCCTGTGTTTTCCCGCCGGAGATAGAGCGCGCCTACGACCGCTCCTTCGAGCGTTTTGCGGAGTGGGTAAAGGGGAGGGGTAGCGGGAAATCCTGATTTAGGCTATATTATTATTAATGAACAAGACGAAGCGAAATGCCAAGCACAAGCACCTCAAGGCCAAGAAAAAGTTAAAGGAAAAGCAAAAGGCGCAGGCCAAGGCGGCTAAATAGTCTATCCTGTCGATTATTTCCCCTGTAATTCTCGGCAGTATAAGCTACAGCATTAAGATATTTTCACACAACCAATGGACACTATCTCCGTTATGAAGTCGCAGGAGAGTGAAGCAGAAAAATGGCGAAATTACCGGAGCTAATTCAAGCCCTCCTCAACCCGCTGGTTTACCCGGAGCCTGCGGAGCGGGTGGAGCTAGTGCAGACACAGATATCCTACGTCTTACTGGCCGGGGAATACGTCTATAAAATCAAGAAGCCGGTGGACATGGGCTTCCTGGACTACACCACGCTGGAAAAACGCCTTTACTACTGTCGCAAAGAGATTGAGCTTAACCGCAGGCTCTGCGCCGACACTTACCTTGGAGTAGTGCCGATAACCAGAGAAAAAGGCCGGTATGTTATTGGGGGGAGGGGGGAAGCTCAAGAGTACGCGGTCAGGATGCGGCGACTGCCGCAGGACAAAATGATGGACGTCCTGCTCAAGCAAGACAAAGTTACGCCGGAGATGGTGGAGAAAGTGGCGGGAATACTGGTAGATTTTCATAAAAAAACCGCCACCAGCGGGGAAATCACGCGCCTTGGGGGCATCGAGGCCGTTATAAAAAACACATCCGAGAACTTTGAGCAAACGGAAAAATATTTCGGCGTAATCATCGAACCGGAGACCTTCAGTCGCATCAAGACCTACACCGAAGATTTTATAAAAGATAACGACGCATTATTCCACAAGCGCATGGCGGAGGGCAGGGTGCGCGACTGCCATGGCGACCTGCACGCGGCGCACATCTGTTTCTGCAAGGACATCTGTATCTACGACTGCATCGAGTTCATCGACCGTTTCAGGTACACCGACGTGGCGTCGGAAATCGCCTTCCTGGCCATGGACCTCGACCATTACGGTCGCCACGACCTCTCCGAAAAATTCATAGAGTCGTACGTAAGCAAGAGCGGGGACAATGAGATACTGAAGCTGCTCAACTTCTACAAGTGCTACCGGGCCTGCGTGAGGGGGAAGGTGGGGTGCTTCCAGTATGACGATAAATACATTTCCGCCGGGGAAAAAGAGAAAATCGTGGCCAACGCGCGAGGCTACTTTAAGCTGGCGGAGGGTTATGCGGGGGGATGAGATGAAAAAAGTGCTCTTGATTATGTTATTAAGCGTATTGCTAATCCTGGCAGGCTGTACCGGTGACGATACTCAAGAAGAGGATTTTAACTTTCTATTCAGGTACGGCGTGACCGGCGGGAACATCCTCAATACTTTCCAGGGCACGTTCACCAAGGACATGGTCATGGACCCGGCAATTACGATAGATTTTACTTTAACGCCAGAGGAGATGGACAGCATCTATCAGAAAATGCTGGAGATAGACTTCTTTGATTACCCGGACGAATTTGAAGTCACTGTGCCGGAAGGAGAGCTAATCAATCTGGTAACACCATATGCCACTTATTATTTCAAGGTGCAGCACTCCGGCGGAGTCAAAGAACTGACATGGGAAGACGAAATCGTCAATCCAGATGAAAAAGCGGATAAACTTAAAGAACTCATCCACTTAATCAGGGATATCATAGAATTAAAACCGGAGTACCTGGTGCTGCCGGAGCCAAGCGGGGGATATTTATAGAAATCCACTAATTTTCGGAGGTTTATCTTGAACGAACCACAAAACAACAATGAAAATTCGGTAAAACCAATTTACATCAGGCCGATAGACCACGGCGACAAAGCCTGGGTGGCCAGTCTGATAAACGAGATTTGGGGTTCGGTACAAATGGTGGTGCGCGGCAGCATCTATCACGTGAACGAGCTGCCCGGATTTATAGCGATACTGGAAGACGAACCCGTGGGGCTGGTGACCTATTTCCTGGAAAACGGGGACTGCGAAATAATCAGCCTCGACAGCACCATTGAGGGCATCGGAATGGGTTCCACGCTGATTGAAACTATTAAAAAATTCGCCAGGGAAGAAGGATGCAAGCGCCTGCGCCTGATAACCACCAATGACAACACAAAGGCCCTTAGATTCTGGCAGAAACGGGGCTTCCGGCTGAAGACGGTTTATCCCAACGCTATCGATAAATCACGCGAACTGAAGCCGGAGATACCGCTACTCGGCAACGACGACATACCGATTCGGGATGAGATTGAGCTGGAGATGATATTATAGTCGGTACTGGAGGACAGATATGCGGGAACCTTTTAAAAAATTTATCGAGTCCGAACTAAAGGACGGCTTTCTGCTCATCGCCTGCGGTCTGCCGGGTACATGGAAAACGGAGACTACCGAGGAGGTGCATAAAATCAAGGGCGGCAAGCTCTTGAGGACGGACATCATACGGCTGGAGGTGCTGAAAAACCAGGACATTTTCGATACCAAGGTTGCCGGGGACATGAAGAAGCGCACGCAGGTCTATGACGTGATGTTCGAGCAGGCGGACGAGGCCTTTAAGAGCTATAAAAACGTCATCCTCGACGCGACGTTCGTCACGCAGTCGTTAAGGCAGCAGGCGGCGGCTATCGCGGCGACAAACAACGCCACGTTTATAATCCTTCAGACGGACTGCCCACAGGAGGTATCTATCAAACGCATCCTGGAGCGCGATAAGGAAAATTACGTGTCCAACGCTCTGACCGAGGAAGCCTATCTGAACAACAAAAAGAAATTCGAGGCGGTGGACCTGGAGGCCTTAAAGAAGCAGAATGCAGGCCTAAAGCTGGTGCACCTGGTTGTGGATACGACTGAAGATCCGCCGGAGGAATGGTATATCACCCGCTGTGAGAAAGGGTAAGTGGCGGGAAGATACAAGATACAAGAGAAATTAAAGTGAAAATAGATTTACACATCCATACTAAAACGGGGTCGGACGGGGCACTGACCATCGAGGAAGTCTTTGTAGAAGCGAAAAGACGGAACATCGACTTCATTTCCATAACCGACCATGATGCCATAAGCCACCAGAGGCGGGCCGAAGAGCTGGCGGCCGCCAGTGAAATCCGCTACATAACCGGCGTGGAGCTGAACGTAACCTTCACCTATAACAAAAGGTCGGTCTCGCTGGACTTTTTAGCTTACGGCTACGACTATCTTAATCCGGAGCTTAACGATAAATTAACGCTAATCAGGAACAACCGCAAAATCAGAGCGCGCCAGATTATCGAAAACCTGAACAGGGAGTTTAAAAAGGAGAGCCTTCCGCTTTTCACCTCGGAAGACATGCGCAAGATGCAGGAAAGCGTGGACGGCGTGCTGGGTCGGCCGCACATTGCGGACTACCTGATAAAAAAGGGGGTTGTTGCCAGCCGGCAGGAAGCCTTCGATAAATATCTTGTAAAGTGTGATGTGCCCAAATACCCGCTATCGCTGGAGGAAGCCTCGTCGCTGGTGCACGGGGCGGGGGGCAAAGTGGTTTTAGCCCACCCCAACGACCCCAACGGGACGTCGCTGGTGAGTATTACCAGCTACCTGGACGAACAGACGAAAATTATCCTCGGGGAGATGATGGAATATATCGACGGGGTGGAGTGCTGGCACTCGCGGAACGACAAAGAAACGACCGCGCACTACATTGAGTTCTGCCGGCAGCATGACCTGATGATGACGGGCGGTAGCGACTGCCATCAAAAGCCGATAATCATAGGTACGGTGGACATTCCGGACTGGGTAGCGGATCAGTTTTAGGGATTATTTCAAATATTCTCACCCTGGTAAACGCCGTTATATCCCTCCGAGTCGCCGGTCAATTCCATGAAAACAAGCTGCGTGATGCGGGCGTTTTGCTGCACGCGGAATCCCCGCGGATTATGCACCGTCAGTAACGACTGCGAGCGTCCCTCGTAGCCGGCGTCCCAGACCGCCGTACCCAAGTTTACCCCGCAGCGCAGGAGGGAGGAGCGGGGGCGGCCCAGGGCCATGATATTCTTCGGCAGGTGAACGATTTCATTATAGGTGACCATGTAAACGCCGGGGGTAAGTTCTATAAACCCATCGGCGCCAAACGCAAGCGGGGAGAGGTCGGCGAGGACTCTTTCATTGTTGGAAACCGCGATTGTCCCCCCCGACTGCATTGCGGCGACTTCACGCAGGGTAAGGTCGAAGCCGTTGGCCTGCACCTGCTCGTCAAGATTGAGCCACCCCTCGACTAGCGGGGGGCTATTCTTAAGCAAGCGGCGGATATCACTGCCGGAAAGGACGGACATAAAAATACCTTTTTTCTAAAGACTCCTGATTATCTTAGCAGTTCTGATACCTGACGACAACGGAAGGGGTAAAGGAAGGCGGGTACTGTCTTCTCGTAATATGAATTTTGACGGTAACCAACTCCAGATAATATAATAAAAATTATGAAACAAAGACGGATAATGGCGCTAATGGTAATACCGCTGGTAATATCGGTGGTTTTATTAGCCGGGTGCACTGATACCGAACCGACCACCACCACCAATATCGGGTATCTTAAAGCCACGGCAACTAAACTCGGGATTAATTTTACTTTCGAATACCCTGATTCATATATAAAATTAACGCCGGTTGCTTTTGAAGATACCGGAGGCGATAATTCGATTAATTTACTGTATGTGGAACCCGGAACTGCCGAAGGAAAGGCCGATAAACAAATACAAATAATCCCCCTCGCCCCAATAAAAGGTCGCCCGAATGCTGTCGCCTGGGCCAATGAACATATCACAATCCTTGAAATTAACGATGAAGAATTCGAACTCATCGAACGTTCTACGATAGAGGTAGCCGGTATCAGCGGTGAAATGATAGCCTATAAATGTTCAATCCTGGGTAATTACATGAATTCTCCGAACCTGATAATAAGAGACGTGTATCTCGATTACCAGGGATACATCTGGAAAATCTCGGTCCTGTCCATCACAGAACTGGGTGCCCAGGTTGAACCTGATTTCGACCACCTGACAGATACTTTTGATTTCCTAGACTAAAACCGACTAGGGTTTGCCGTACTTTTCCCTGATTTCCCGCTTGATAAGCTTGCCCATGGGGTTACGCGGGAGGTCGTCCACGAAGACGACGGAGCGGGGGCGCTTGAAGCTGGCGAGGTTCTTACGGCAGTACTCCATGATTTCATCTTCCACGGGCTTAGACTTCTCCACGCCCTTCTTGAGAATGACTACGGCGCGGGGCTCCTCGCCCCAGGTCTCGTCCGGCACGCCGATAACCGCCACGTCCTCCACCTTGGGGAAATCGCGGATAACGTTTTCCAGTTCTTCGGGGGAGATGTTCTCGCCGGCGCGGATGATAATATCGCTGGAGCGGCCGGCCAGGAAATAATAGCCGTCCTCGTCAACATAGCCGACATCGCCGGTATGCACCCAGCCGTCTTTATCGATAGTCTTTTTAGTCTTTTCCTCGTCCTTCCAGTAGCCGCTCATGACGCGGGGGCCCTTGGCGAGAATCTCACCGACCTGGTTGGGGCCGAGCGTCTTACCGTCATCATCGATGACTTTCATCTTGACGTCGGCCATGGGCTTGCCGATGGAAGCCAGACGCTTGATTTTCTTTTCCTTTTCTTCCGGCGTACCGACGATAACATGGTCCTCCGGCCCGAGGGCGGTGATGGTGGAAGCCGTCTCCGTCTGCCCGAAGGCATTGATAAAACTCACACCGGGGAACTCCTCCAATGCCTTGCGGATAACGGGGAGGGGCATGGGGGCGGCACCGTAGGTGATTACTTTAAGGCTGGATAAATCATGTTTTTTAAAGTCGGGGTGGTCGAGGAGCTGCTTAAGCATGGTGGGCACCATCATGGCGCGGTTGGCTTTCTCCTTCTCCACCAGCGTCATCCACTCCTCGGGGTCGAACTGGCGTTCCATGACCAGAGTGCGCGCGCCGTAGATAGCCGCCATCATCGCCTGTATTCCGGCGACGTGATACAGAGGCACGGTGAGGATATTGCGCTCGCTGGTATCGGGGTCGGGAGGGGTAACATTTTCCAGTACATAGCCGGTGAAGCTATTATGAGACAGCATGACGCCCTTGGGAGAGCCAGTGGTACCGGCGGTGTACATTAAAATCGTCGTATCATTCTCGTCGATGGGCGTTTCGACCTCATCCGCCGGCGAATTCGCGATTAAGTCCTCGTAAAAATGCATATCCGGCTGCTTGGTCTCAATGGAAACGAGGTGATTTAAATGGTGGAGTTCGGGGCGGATGGACTGAATCAAAGGCAAATAACGCTCGCCGGCGATTAAAATAGACGCTTCGGCGGTGTTGAGCATGTAGGTAAGCTCTTTCTCCTTTGAGCGGAAGTTTATGGGCATGTAGATAGCGCCCGTCTTGGCGACGGCGAAATAGGTCTCCACGCACTGGTTGCAGTTGACCTGAAGAAAGGCAACCACGGCGCCCTTTTTAGCGCCCAATTTCATCAGTCCGTGGGCCAGGCGGTTTACCCGCTCATTAAGCTGGGCGAAGGTGTACCTTTTATCCTCGAAAACGATAGCAGTCTGGTCGGGGCAGATAGCAGTAGCAATATTCAGGAAATCAGTAGTATTCATGCCGTACCTCCAAAGCTGTATTTAGACAATTCGTGATATTTTAACGTATGAATGGCAGAAAAATCAAACTTTGGATATAGGACTTAGGGGAATAGAGAGGAAGCACTAAGAAGATGCTTTCGCTTTTACTTTGCTTACGATAGCCGCCATGGTCTCGCCGGCGCGGGCGGAGATACAGACGACGGCATCACGGTCCAGAGGAGTCTCGCCCTGGTTGATGATTACCAGCTTAGCTCCGGACTGCACGGCGTAACGGGGCATGTGGGCGGCGGGGTAAACGACCAGCGTGGAGCCGATGACGATAAAAAGGTCGGAACTCCTGGCGCGGCGGCCGGCTTCCTGCAGAACGTCGTAGGGCAGCTGCTCGCCGAACATGACAATAGCCGGCTTGAGCATACCATGACATTCAGTACAATCTGGGATATCCTCGCCGGCGTCAAGTCGCGCCTTGATTTCAGTGAAATTATAGCGGCGGCCGCACTCAAGGCAGACGGCCCACTGCATATTGCCGTGAAGCTCAAAGACCTTATCGTCGGGGACACCCGCCTTCTGGTGGAGGTTATCGATGTTCTGCGTGATAACGCAGTCGAGTTTGCCCATCTCGCACAACTCGGCGATGGCGACATGGGCGGCGTTGGGCACGGCTTTATCCGTCATCAGGCCCTCTTTAAAGATATACCACTGCTTGTGGCGCGATTCGGGGTCGGAGAGGAATTTATCGATTGTAAAATCATCAGGGTCGAAGCGACTCCACAGGCCCTGCGGACCGCGGAAATCCGGGATGCCGGACTCCGTGCTGATGCCGGCGCCGGTGAAGACCACCAGATTACGACTCTGCAGAATAAGGTCGGCGGTTTTTGCTATGAGAGCACTGATATTCTGACTGTTCATTTATACACACCCGATAATTGTTCGGCTAGACGTTTTTCCAGCGCCAGACCTTCGGCCAAAGGCAAATCGAGGCCGCGCCAGACCGCCTGCTTGACGGCGCGCACCGCCGATGGACTGTATGATTGTATTTTCTTTGCCAACTTTTCGGCTTCAGGGAGGATGGCTGGGCGGGGCAAAACGCGGTTGACCAGCTTGAGCTTAAGCGCTTCTTCAGCGTCAATCCAGCGTCCGCTCAAGAGGATTTCCAGTGCGGGGGCGATTCCGACGGTGCGGGGCAGGGTCTGGCTGCCGCCAGCGGCCGGGATAATGCCGAGTCCCGGCTCGGGGAGGCCAAAGCGGGCGTCATCGGAAGCGAGGCGGATATCGCAGCAGAGGGACATCTCGATGCCGGAACCCAGCACGTAGCCGTGCAGGGCGGCGATAACCGGCTGCTCGACGCTTAAGAAACGACCCCACACATCCCTGGCGAAGCGGGCCTGCCGGGCGAAAACGGGGGGAGGAGCGGTCAAAAATTCCGTGAGGTCGGCGCCGGCGCAGAATGCCTTTTCCCCCGAGGCTTTAAGAATGACAACATCAATCCCGGGGTCGTCCTTAATAGCGCCGAGGACCTCGTAAAGCTCGTCACGCATCCTGACATTATAAGCGTTCAGGGCTTTGGGGCGGTTAAGCGTAATGTAAGCTACGCCGTCCTGTTTTTCATAAATAATTACTTCAAAGGCAGACATACTATTTACCCTTATACTTTGGCGTACGTTTTTCCAGGTAAGACTTTACACCCTCGGTGCGGTCGGAGGTGGTATGAAGCAGGAAATAAAGGTCGGCCTCCAGTCGCAGGCCCTGCTCCAGCGTCATATCCATGCCCTTAAGAATGGCCTCCTTGAGATACCTTAAGGCTAGAGGCCCCTTGGCGGCGACGGTCTCCGCCAGCTTTTGCGCCTCTGTATCTAAGGCGTCAGGAGGAACCACTTTACTGACAAGTCCTATTTCCAGAGCCTCGGCGGCGGTGATAGTGGCGGCGGTCATAAGCATTTCCAGGGCCTTGCCTCGGCCTATGATACGGGGCAAGCGCTGGGTGCCGCCGTCGCCGGGTATTTGACCCTGGGCAACCTGCGGCAGGGCAAAGCGCGCCTTCGCCGAGGCGATACGGATATCGCAGGCTAAAGCTATTTCAAGTCCCGACCCAAAAGCGTCGCCGTTGATGGCGGCGATAACAGGTTTTTCTATGGAAGCTACAACTTTAGCGGGTCGGCAGGCTTGCTTAAGATCCCCCTCTCCTCCGGTACAAAACACCCTGTCCGAACCCGTTATGACCATGACGTAAATATCTTCGTCGTCGTTTACGTTCTCGCAGGCTTGCATCAGTTCTTGAACGAGTTCCTGATTTACCTTAGGGCGGTTTAACCTAATGGTGGCGATATGGTCTTTTTTCGAGTAAATAATGGCTTTATCTGGCATTTTTATTCTCCAGTAGTTAAGCGGTCAAAGTTAATCTTAAACCGAGTTTCACAGGGGCGTCAAGCGGGATACCGCAAGAGTTTGCCTAAATATCATCAGCAGTATATTGTATAATAGTAAGACCGGATTGATTACGAAAGATAAAAGGAGCTTGTAATGGCCGGAGGGTACATCGGGAAACTGCTATTTGTTGACCTTTCTACTGGGAAAATAGAAGAGGAAACGCCGGAAGAAAGCATTTGCCGCGACTTCATCGGGGGTTATGGGCTGGGGGCAAGAATCCTGTACAGTCGGCAAAAAGCCAGAGTAGATGCGCTGGGACCGGAGAACACACTGGGCATACTTACCGGCCCGCTAACCGGCACGCCTACTCCCCTGGGATGCCGCTACGTTGTGATAGGAAAATCACCGTTGACCGGGGGGTGGGGGGACGCCAACTGCGGGGGGTACTTCGGGCCGCACATGAAATTCGCCGGCTATGACGGAGTCTTTCTCACCGGCATCTCTCCTGAACCGGTCTATCTGTTAATCGATAACGGAAGAGCACAACTGCGCGAAGCAAGCCACCTCTGGGGAAAAGACATTTACGAAACCGAGAACACTTTGCAGTCGGAGCATGGAAAGACAGCCAGGGTAATCAGCATCGGCCTGGCGGGAGAAAAACAGTCGCTTGTCGCCTGTATCATAACGGAAAAAGGTTCGGCGGCGGGACGCTCGGGGCTGGGGGCGGTGATGGGCTCCAAAAAGCTCAAGGCGGTGGTGGTAAAGGGAGAGGGGAAAGTGCCTGTGGCGGATGCTGCGGCTGTCGAGAAGCTGCGGAAGGAATATCTTGCTATCCTAAATAAAACCCCCGCCCGAATCGGTCTACACGAATTCGGTACTCCCGGTCACACCGATAACTCGGCACACAGCGGTGATACTCCTGTGAAAAACTGGGGAGGGGTGGGGGTTATCGATTTGCCGGATGTTTCAGGTTTGAGAGGGGAAATGTTCAATGCCAACCTGGCGAGCCGGCACGGATGCTGGCGCTGTCCAGTCATCTGCCGTGGCACCCTGAACAAGGGGCAGGGAGAATATAAATACCCGGCCGGCACCAAGCGTCCGGAATATGAGACCGCCGCCTCCTTCGGAGCGATGTGCCTGAACACCAACGCCGAGGCAATCGCCATGGTGAACCATATCTGTAACTCTTACGGAGTAGATACGATATCCACCGGCACGATTATATCTTTTGCCATGGAACTATACGAGCACGGCATTATTACCAAAAAAGACACCGACGGCATCGAGCTTAAGTGGGGCGACCACCACGCAATGGTAGCGATGACGGAGAAACTGGCTAAGCGGGAGGGTTTCGGCGCAGTACTGGCGGACGGTGTAAAAAAAGCCGCCGAGAGAATCGGAAAGGGCGCCGGGGAATTCGCGGTGCATATCGGCGGGCAGGAATTGGGAATGCACGACCCCAGGTTCGATTTCCCGGGTTTTGCGGGTATGCCGACGGCCGCCAGATACCAAATGGACGCCACGCCAGGCCGCCATACTGCGGGCTTCGGACCCAGCAATTTCGGCTGGCTGGCGATAAACGCCGCCGGCCTTTGCCTTCATATAAATACCATGGTCGACGGCGCCCAATACGCCGCGGACTTCCTGGCTCCGGCAACCGGCTGGCAGCGCTCGCTTGAAGAAGTCCTTAAGTGCGGGGAGAGAATCGGCGCGATACGGCATGTTTTTACCCTGCGCGAAGGCGATAATCCGCTGGAACGCAAGGTGCACGGGAGAATCATCGGGGAGCCTCCACAAACAGAAGGCCCGCTGGCAGGCGTGACCACCGACCTCAAGGAGCAGGTATACTGGAACCTCGGGGCGCTGGACTGGGACAGGGTAAGCACCAGGCCGAGTCGGAAAAAGCTAATGGAACTCGGCCTGAAAGACGCCGCCGAGGAATTATGGCCGCAACAGAAAAAGGCTTGATTACTACATAGCGCTCATGCCGCCATCGACGGGCATGACATGGCCGGTAATAAAAGAGGCGGAATCGGAGCAGAGCCAGACCACCGCCGCGGCGATATCCTCCGGGTGGCCGATACGCTTCATGGGAATTACATTCATCATCTTATTTTTCTCTTCGGGCTTGGCGCCGGTCAGGTAGTCGAACAACAGCGTCCTGTCCGTAGGCCCCGGCAGTACAGCATTGACGCGGATGCCGGCAGCGGCAACCTCGAGAGCCGCCTCTTTAGTCAGCCCGATGACACCGATTTTACTGGCGTCGTAAGCACAGAAACCGGGCACGGGCTTATAAGCGCCCACCGACGAGGTATTGACGATAACGCCGTACTTCTGCTTGAGCATCTGTTTTAACTCGTATTTCATACAGAGAAAGACGCCCTTGAGATTGATATCGATGGTGCGGTCCCAGATTTCCTCCGGGCAGTCCACGATATTAGCTATCGGCACACGCTTACCGTCCGGCCCGATGCCGGCATTGTTAAAGGCGTAATCCAGCCGACCGTACAGGCTGATGCACTTATCGACCATTGCTTCAACATCAGCGGCCTTAGAAACATCACACTTAACAAAGGATGCCTCGCCGCCGGCCTCTTTTATCATTTTCACCGTTTCCTCGCCGCCCTTGATATTGGCGTCCGTGCACACGATTACCCTGGCCCCCTCGCGGGCGAAGGCCTGCGCGGCAACCCGGCCGATGCCGGACGCCCCGCCGGTCACCAGCGCCACCCTGCCGTCGAACTGATTAGCCATACTAAATCTCCTTCATACCGTCTTAATTATTTCACTTGTGAAGCAATTGCGGACTATTTTAGTATATAATAGCACGAAAGGGTGCTGAATCTGTAAATCAGGAGGCACATGATGCTGCTGGAAAATAAGGTCGCCATCGTAACCGGCGGGACCAAGGGGATGGGGAAGGCAATCGCGCTCAAGTTCGCTCAAGAAGGCTGTAATGTCGTCGTCACCAGCCGCCATATTAATGAAGCCCAAAAAGTGGCTAAGGAAATTGAAAAGCTGGGACACAGGTCGCTGGGCATAAAAGCCGATATCTCCAAAAACGCCGAGGTTAAAGAAATGGCGGCGCAGACAATCAGGCAATTCAAGAAAATAGATATTTTAGTCAACAACGCCGGCGGCGTGGACGTTACAGGCGGGGACACCACCGACGCCACCGAGGCCGACTGGGACCATATCCTGGACGTGAACCTAAAAGGGGTTTTCCTCTGCTGCATGGCGGTGGTCCCCCATATGAAAAAACAGAAGTCCGGCAAGATTATCAATATCTCGTCGATGGGGGCGGTCAACCCGGCGGTCTCGGTACTGCACTATCACGCCGCCAAGGCCGGGGTGCTGGGCCTGAACACCAACCTGGCTTTTGAGCTTGCCCCGTTCAATATCCATGTCAACGCTATCGTGCCGGGGCCCATCGAGACTCCTTTCTGGGACTCTTTGCAGTCGCCGGGGCCGGAGCGTGATAAATTCTTCAAAGCCCTTGCCGCCAAGGAGGTACCGCTGGGTCGGATGGGCACACCGGAAGACATCGCCGGACCGGCATTGTTCCTGGCGTCGGGCATGTCCGACTACGTCACCGGGCAGGTCATTTACGTGGCCGGCGGGCAGCCGCTATTATCCCAGGCGGCGACATTCCTGTCAGCGCAGGGGCAATAACAACACCGGGAGGAAACGATGAAGAAACCGAGAGTCGTCAACAAGCGCATCGATGACGATTTATTGATGAAAAAGCGGCGCGAGGAGCTTGACAAGTGGCCGACCGGCAAAGAGGTGGACTTCGAGGAGGCGGCGGCCTACCAGAAGAGCCTGCCCGACAGCAAAGTATGGTCGAAGGTGATGGTGAAGCTGCGCGAAGAAGGCAGGATGAGCGTTTTCCCCCGCGCCGGCACACCCGTGCTGGAAAAAATGATAGAACTCTGCCAGGGCTTGAGAGAGTCCGGCGTCGTCCTTATCCCGGTGACCACCGACAGCTATACACGACTGGGTCAATATGAAAAAGTACAGGGTATTTTAGACGAGTGCAACCGCACCGGCAAAGCTTTACTCAACGGCTACCCCATCATCAACCAGGGGGTCAAGCAAACGCGCAAGCTGGTAGAAAGCGTGGACGCGGCGTTCAGTCCGCGGGGCATCAGTAGCGAGATTACAATCGCTTCCGGGCTGACGACTTACGAAAGCGGCCTGGAATTCATCACCTGGGGAGCTTACTCCAAGAAAATGACAATACGGGAACTCGTGGAACGCTGGCAGAACGCCACCCGCGTGGCCGGCTGGTACGCGGACAGGGACGTGATACTCTGCACCGACCTTCACGGCTGGCTGCCGACAGCGCCCTTTCCCTTGAGCGTTAACATCGTCACGCTTATTTTACAGGCCCTCACGGCGGCGGAGCAGGGGCAGAAGTCGCTCTACCCGCTGGTACACTGCATGGGCAACATGGCGCAGGACATGGCCTGGATAAGGCTGGCGCCGCGACTGATAAGGGAATACCTGGATAAATTCGACTACAAAGACTGCCTGATACCGGGGTGCTGTCCCGCCCAGACGCCCCTTTTCCCCAATCCCATGGACATGGGCGGGGCTTTCGCCTATCTGAATTATATCGCCATTGTGGGGGCGCTTACGAAGTGTAATGCCGTAGACCTAAGGAGCATCGACGAAGCGGCGGGCGTACCTACCAAAGACACCAATACCGTCAGCTACGGCTCCGCCAGGTGGATTTTCGACGTCATCAGAGAACAGGACATTGAAATCTATGTCAAAGGCGTCGATGAGGAAGAAAAGGTGACCGAGACGGAGGTCAGGGCGATAATGGACAGAATCCTCGACCTCGGCGACGGGGATGTCATCGACGGCACTATTAAAGCCGTGGAGGCGGGCGTGCTCGACTCGCCGTGGAGTCCCAACATCACCGTCAAGGACAAGGTGCTGGGGGTGAGAGACGCCCACGGGGCCTGCCGCTACCTTGAGTTCGGCAACCTGCCCTTCCCCAGCGAAATCAAGGAGTTCCACCGCCGGAAAATCGCGGAAAGGGAGAAGCTGGAGGGCAAGAAGGCGGACTACCACACGGCCGTCCGCGACCTGTGGAGCTTTAGCAAGGGGAAAATCGTAGGGCTGCCCCCTTATGATAAATAGCCATAATATGCAGTCTTTCCGTAAGGAGTCGCCATGAAAAGAGTACCGACAGTTATAACAGGCACCGTGGGCATGGACGCCCACGTTATCGGCACGAAGGTATTGTCCCGCGCTCTAAGAGACGCGGGCTTTAAGGTGGTTGAGCTGGGGATGCAGGTCACGCCGGAGGAATTTATCAGCGTGGCGCAGGAGACGAAGGCGGACGCCATACTGATGAGCTCGCTGTACGGCATGGCGGAGCTGGACCTCAAGGACTTCAACCATAAAAGGATGGAAGCGGGGCTGGGGGACGTACTGCTCTACATCGGGGGGAATTTAGTAATCGGCCGGTACGACCCCAGGGAAATCGAGCCTAAATTCAAGGCACTGGGGTTCGACAGGGTCTATCCGCCGGGCGCCGAGCCGGAAATCGGCATTGAAGACCTGAAGAAAGACCTGAAAGCCAAGGGGAAGATGTAGTCGGGGGAAACATAGAAATTGACTGACGATATCAGGCTTTTAGTAGATTTCGGGAGCACGTTTACCAAGGTTGCGGCCATAGACCTTGATAAGGTCGAGGTCATTGCCACCGCACGCGTGCCTTCCACCGTGGAAACGGATATAACGCTGGGACTAGAGGCCGCGCTTAAAGAAATTTCAGCAAAAACGGGCATTAAAAGCCCTGAAAAACTTAAGTCGATGGCCTGCTCCAGCGCCGCGGGGGGCTTGAGAATGGTCTGTATCGGGTTCGTGCCGGAGCTTACCAGCAAGGCCGCCAATCACGCCGCGCTGGGGGCGGGGGCTAAGGTGGTGGGGCTTTACTCCTTTAAGCTTACCGGGCAGGAAATCGACGAGATAGAGAAGACCGCGCCGGATATTATTTTACTTTCCGGGGGTACGGATGGGGGCGACGAGGCCACGATTATCCACAATGCCGGGATACTGGCCAAGACCGGCCGTAAAATCGACAATATAATCGTCGCCGGCAATAAAGTAACCTACGATGCCATAAAAGCCGCCTTCAAGGACAGCGGCAAGCGCGTGATTTACACCAGGAACGTCATGCCGGAAATCGGCGTGCTGGACACGGCCCCGTGCAATAAAGAAATCAGGGAAATTTTCATCAAAAATATTATCAAAGCCAAAGGCGTCGCCAGGGCCAAGGAAATCGTCGGAGACGTGATTATGCCGACGCCCTCTGCGGTGCTGGAAGCCGCCAAGCTACTTGCCGAAGGAAGCGGTGGCGAGGCAGGATATGGGGAACTTATGGTCATCGACCCCGGCGGGGCTACAACGGACGTACACTCGGTAGCGGAAGGCATCCCGACCTCCGGCGGGGTTACGATGGTCAACACCCTTCCAGAACCATACGTCAAAAGAACGGTGGAGGGAAACCTGGGGCTCAAGTATAACATCGACAGCCTTAGCGAATTTACGAGGGGTAAAAAAATCCCGCCGCATTTCCGGGAAATTTGCCAGGGTTTCCACGAAGGGAAACTGCCAGAGAGCCAGGAGGAAATCGACTGCCACCTTTTGCTTTCCCGTCTCGCCGTGGACGTGGCGGTCACGCAGCACGCTGGGAGGCTGGAAAAAATTTACAGTCCCACCGGCGAAATGCTGCTCCAGCACGGCAAGGACCTGACCGGCGTCAAGACCGTCGTGGGGACGGGGGGGCCGATTATATTTTCCGCTAATCCAAAAGAAATCATGGAAGGCGCCCTGTACCGGAAAGATAACCCTTTAGTCCTGAAACCTAAAGAACCCGGGTTCTACCTAGACGAGCAGTACCTGCTTTACGCGGTGGGGCTTCTCTCCCAGGAAGAGCCCCAAAAAGCCCTGTTACTTGCGAAAAAGTACCTAAAGCAAATATAGTATTGATATTCAGGTAATTATAAAATGCTGAACCATTTGCGCGCGCTGGACCTGACCGACGATAAAGGCTTCCTCTGCGGGAAGATACTCGCCGATATGGGCGTCAACGTCATCAAGATTGAAAAGCCGGGCGGCGACACCTCCCGCAATATCGGGGGTTACTGGGGCTGCGCGGCAGACCCGGAGAAAAGCCTTTACTGGTTCGCCTACAACTCCAACAAAAAAGGCATTACGCTGGATATTGAAAAACCCAAAGGCAGGGAATTATTCAAGAAGCTGGTCGATACTGCCGACTTCGTTATAGAGTCGTTTGCGCCTGGCTACCTGGATAAGCTGGGCATCGGGTACTCTACTTTCAGCAAGAACAATAAAAAGCTAATCTGGGCGTCCATCACGCCCTTCGGGACGGAAGAGCCCTACCGCGACTACAAGGACTCGGATATCGTGGTGATGGGCATGAGCGGCACGCTTTACCAGACCGGCGAGACCGACGGTCCTCCGGTGCATATCAGCATGCCCCAAGCCTGCCTGCACGCCGGGGCCGACGCCGCCCTCGGGTGCATGGTCGCCTACTACCACCGTGAAAATACCGGCGAAGGCCAGCTCGTTGACGTTTCCATGCAGCAGAGCGCCGCCTGGTTCCAGGCCAACGCCATGCCCACCTACGAGCTGAACGGCTCGATACTCAAGCGCGCGGGGTCGTTCCGGGCGGGGATGAGCACGCAGGTGGCGCAGCGGCAGGTGTGGCCCTGCAAGGACGGCTACGTGTTTTTCAACGTCATCGGGGGACGTACGGGAGCCAAGACCTTAAGTTCGCTGGTGGCCTGGATGGACGAGGAGAAAATGGCCACCGACTTCCTCCTTAACATGGAGTGGGACACCTTCGATATGTTCACCGTAAATCAGGAGGTGATGGACAAGATTTCCGGGCCGGTGGGCGAGTTTTTCCGCAAGCACACTAGGAAAGAGCTGCTCAAGGGGGCGGTGCCGCGGGGGGTATCCATAGGGCCTTTATCCAGCATGCAGGACCTGCTGGAGGACGAGTGCCTCAACGCCCGCGACTACTGGACGAAAATTAATCACCCGGAGCTCGGCACGAGCATTACCTATCCCAGAACGTACGTAAGGTCGACGGAAATGGACTTTTCCACCCGCTTCCGCGCGCCTTTAATCGGGGAGCATAACGGGGAGGTCTATCGGGAAATGGGGCTTTCCGGAGAAGACCTGCAGGCATTGAAAAATGAAGGTATTATTTAAATTATGAAAAAAAGAGAGGGCGTCTTCAGCGGACTTAAAATACTATCGTTCTCCTGGGCGGTGGTAGGCCCGCTGACGATGAAGTTCTTCGCCGACCACGGGGCAACGGTTATCCGCATCGAGACGAGCCACCGTCCCTGCACGATGAGGTCGTCCGCGCCCTATAAAGACAACCAGCCCGGCCTGAACCGCGGCGGGTATTTCACCTATTACAACGGCAACATTTTAAGCTTTGCCATCAACATGAACCACCCCAAAGCCGCCGGAGTGACACGTAAATTAGTGGAATGGTGTGACGTTTTCATGGAAAACTACACCCCGGGGGTCATCGAGAAATGGGGGCTGGACTACAAGAGCCTGAAAAAGATAAAGTCGGACATCATCATGCTGCGGCAGAGCGGCTACGGCTCGTGGGGGCCTTATAAAAACCTGCCGGCCTTCGGGATGGTGCTGGTGCCCATCGCCGGACTGCCCAACCTCATCGGCTGGCCGGGCAAAGAGCCGCTGCCCGTCGGCGTTTCCGCCTATACCGACTGCATAAGTCCGCGCTTCGCCTCGGCGGCTTTAATCGCCGCCCTCGACCACCGCAACAAGACCGGCAAGGGACAGCTCATCGACGTGTCGCAGTTTGAGGCAGCTATCTCATTTATCCTGCCCGGACTGCTGGAATACGTCGCCACCGGCGAAGAGCCGGAGAGAATCGGCAACTCATCGCCTTACGCCGCGCCGCACGGCGTTTATCCCTGCAGGGGCGACGACCGCTGGTGCGCCATCGCCGTGACGACTGAAGAAGAATGGCAGATATTCTGTCGGGAAATCGGCAGGCCCGAACTGATAAAAGACCCTCGCTTTAACAGCCTGGCAAATAGAAAAAAGAACGAGGAGGAACTTAACCGGCTGGTTAGCGAGTGGACGATAAAACAGACTCCGGAAGACGTGATGACCCGACTGCAAAAGGTCGGGGCGGCGGCGGGGGTTGTCCAGAACGCGGCCGATACCTATAAAGACCCGCAGTTGAGGCAACGCAACATCTACTGGCCGATGCAGCACGCCGAGATGGGCGAGTTCACGCACCTGGGCGAGAGTTTCATGCTCTCGAAAACGCCGGCTCAAGCCTACTCGCCGAGTCCCCTGCTGGGCGAGCATACGGAACAGGTCTGCACGGAGATGCTGGGCATGTCCGACGAGGAATTCGTAAGCCTGATGCAGGAAGGACTTTTTGAGTAAATAACAAGTAACA
This sequence comes from Dehalococcoidales bacterium, assembly GCA_016930185.1. Taxonomy (GTDB): domain Bacteria; phylum Chloroflexota; class Dehalococcoidia; order Dehalococcoidales; family RBG-16-60-22; genus RBG-13-51-18. Next base: position 36,472 of record JAFGHK010000037.1, read on the forward strand.
AGATACAAGTAACAAAAAGTGGAGGCCCACAATGCTGAAGTTTAAAAAAGCCGGAAAATTCGACGACGTTATATACGAGCGGAGCGGCTATGTAGCCCGTATCACGCTCAACGACCCCGAGACGATGAACACCGGGGTCAAGGACTTCTGGAAGGCTTTATCCGTGGTGGAGGAAGCTGACGATATCAAGGTGTTGATTATCAAGGGGGCGGGGCGCGCCTTAGCCGCCGGGGCCCCCCTGCATGAGGTCGGCTTCGTCTATGGCTGGAAAGAGCCAAAGTCCGGCGAAAAATCCCCCAAGACGCCGATACGGCATCGCATCAAGTTCGATAGGAAGCTGTTTTACGAGTGCGCTATGAAGCTGCTCTTTTTCCCCAAGATAACCATCGTGCAGGCGCACGGCTTCCTGCTGGGGGCATCGATGGACATGTATATGCTCTGCGACTTCATCGTCGGGGCGGAGGACTGCAAGTTCGGAGAAATCGAGGTGAGGCTGGGCATACCCCAGATGACCATTACCCCCATTATGATACTGCGGGTGGGGCTGACCAATGCCCTCGACATTTGCCTGACGGGCAGAATGATGGACGGCAAGGAGGCCGCCCGCATCGGGCTGATTAACCGGGCGGTGCCGGCGGACAAGCTGGAGGCGGAGGTCAACCGCTACGCCGAGGGCTTTTCCAAGTTTCCCTTCGACGGCATCGCCATGGGCAAGACCTCTAAGCAGATGGTATACGACATGATGGGCATCACCAGCGGCCTGTCCAACCACTTCCTGGCGCACACGATGGGCACCAATATCCACTTCGAGGAGGACGAGTTCAACTTCTTCAAGGCGCGGCGGGACATGGGGGTGAGGAAGGCGATACACGCGAGGAATAAATTGTTCGAACAGCTGGATAAGTAAGGAGAAAATAACAAGATACAAGATACAGTAGCCAAACAATTACCAATTAACAAATACCAATATCCAAACGTTTGGTAATTGAATTTTTGAATTTGTTTGTAATTTGTATCTTGGTTATTGGAATTTTACCGCAGTTCTCTGGTTATAGGAGGCGGGTTATGGTCTATCCATTAGAAGGCATCAAAGTACTGGATTTCAGCATCGCCGTGGCGGCGCCATTCGGGGCTGTCATGCTGGCGGATATGGGGGCGGAGGTTATCAAGGTGGAGAGGGTGCAGGGGGAAGCCCAGCGCCTGGGACTGCCCGCTGGTATGGACGATTATCTCGATACCAGCGAGGTGGAGAAACTGCCTGAAAAAGCCGACTGGATGGCGTTCAACCGAGGCAAAAAAGACCTCGCCATCGATATTAGGTCGGCAGAGGGCAAGGAAATCGTCCTGAAGCTGGCTAAAGAGACCGATGTAGTTATCCAGAGCTTCCGTCCCGGCGTGGCGGAGAGGCTAGGTATCGGCTACACGGATATATCTAAAATAAACCCTGAAGTCATTTATTGCTCCTTTTCCGGCTACGGCGAGACGGGGCCGGTCGCCCACCGCGCCGGCGGTGACATGTGGAGTCAGGCGATGTCCGGCATGGTCAGCGTCATCGGCTACAAGGGCGGCGCGCCCCAAATGATACCCTTCCCCGCCTGCGACCACGCAGGGGGGATGCTGGTGGCTTATGCGGTAATGACGGCGCTTTTAGTAAGGGAGAGGACGGGGGTGGGGCAGGCCTTGACGGTCAACAACCTTAACGCGGCTTTGTATTTGCAGTACTCCAGTTTCGCCGAGTATTTAACCGAGGGCAAAATGCCCTATAAGGTGGGGAGGAGCTACCAGCCGCCGCCCTTCGGGCCGTTCCGCGCCAAGGACGGGGACGTCCTGACCATCTTCGGCACCGGGCCGATGTGGCCCAAATTTTGTAAGGTGGTCGGGGTGGAGCATTTAGCCGACGACCCCCGTTTTAGTAACGATGAAGCCCGCATGAAAAACCGGGAGGAAATCGGCAAGCTGCTGGACGAGGCGTTCAGTAAAAAGACGCGCGGGGAATGGGCGCAGATTTTCCGCGACGCCAAAATGCGCTGCGACCCCTGCCTGACCTATGACGAAGTTATTGCGCACCCCCAGCTGGCCGCCAACGACATGATTTTCACCGCCAAACACCCCAAGCGCGGCGAGATAAAGATGCTGGGCCTGCCGGTCAAGCTGAAGAAGACCCCCGGCAAGCCGCAGGGTCCCTCCCCGGCGCTGGGGCAACACACGGAAGAAATCCTGCTTAAGCTGGGCTACAAAGCTAAAGACATTGCGGAACTGGAAAAAGAAGGCGTGATAAGGACCGGGAAATAGCCCGTACTTCTATTTAGTAACGGTCATCACCAGTCGATAGTCGGTGGGGGCAATCGTCTGCCCTTCCTGCGGATAGGGTTCCAGTCTGAACACGATTTTGTACTGGATAAAGTAGTCCTTGGCGTCCGCGCCGCCGCCCGGCTGGACGATGACCATATCCGCGGGCGAACCGGCAACCTTTTTACATTACACCAATTTCGATTTAATATCTTCTACGATTTTATCAAAAACCTGCTCTCGTTCCGCAGACGTGTCATAAATCGTAAATCCGTATTTCACTAAATGATCAGTCATAGATCGACTGGATGGAATGGCATCTCGACTAACATACTCTCTAAGTTCATCATCATCAAAACCATATGTCCAATCGTCTTCCGTATCGTATTTCCTGAAATCGTTGAAAAATTCATCAGCCGTTTTCTTGTTTTGCACCAACCCTATAAGGAAAAAATTGTCTTTCAATTCTTCTACCCCATACATTTTCAGAATAGGTAATATCTTCTCAAAATTAAAATGCCCTCCTTCCAACACAAACCTATTTCCTTTTACAGCGTGCACCCGCAGGTTTAACTCATATGCAACGCCGTGACTGGAAGAAAATGCACCAAGAAAATGACCAAGGAACGGCGCTAAATTGTCTGTGGTCTTCCTTCTTCTCCAAGCAAGCTTAATATTCAATTGCGGATATGCCCCTTGAAACGTTGCGATAAGTTTATCGACACTGATGACAAAGTAATTTAGCTCTTCGTTTATTTTTCTCGCTAATGTTGTTTTACCGGCTCTTCCCGGACCTGCAATGATTATGTTTTTCATGCTATATTCTACCTTGCATTATATAAATTATATGTGCATAACCATCTAAAAAACAACCCGATACCTGTTCAATGGTAACTACATTCGGATTAGTCAGAGCGTCTTATGTATGAGAAGCCTTTTTTTGTTGAGGAAAAATCATAGAATGGATACTTGGAGATTCAACAAAACCACATTTTTTGTAGAAATCAACGGTATCTTTCTCAGTGAGTAATACGATACGTTCATAACTCTCATACTCAGATATGATCATCCTGACCAGTGCTTTCCCTACTCCCTGTTTTTGATAATCAGGATTGACCAGCAGATAAGGGATGTAGGCCGTTAACGATCCATCGTCAATCGAATTGATCAAGCCAACAAGTTTTTCACCGTCCCAGGCCGTTATAACTTTATCCGAATGACTGAACGCTCGCTGGAGTTTCTCAGGTTTATCTCCCAAAAGCCAGTTTACGGAAAGGAAAAGCTCCCGAATGCTGTTGGATTTTACGTCTTTATCATAAAGATACGTAATAGCCATAATTCACCTAAAAAACATTCTCGTAAAATGGGGGTATTTCATTATATCACAAACTCAAATGGTATCAGATAACTATAAGCATCACTGGACAATGATGCCGATATTGGTTCAGCGGTAATAGAATCGAATTTCAGTTTCAAGCAGGTCGTTTGTTACTTTTGGTAACAAACACTCATTTAGTTACCGTCATCACCAGTCTATAGTCGGTGGGGGCAATCGTCTGCCCTTCCTGCGGATAGGGTTCCAGTCTGAACACGATTTTGTACTGGATAAAGTAGTCCCTGGCATCCGCGCCGCCGCCCGGCTGGACGACAACCATTTCCGCGGGCGAACCGGAAACCGTAAAATGCAGGCGGCACTGCGCTTCACCCGCCCAAACGCATACGACTCCCTCGGGACAGCGACTGTCACTGATAACATCCACGAACTTAACCGACAGGCTCTCACTCTCGATAGAGGCCGTTTTGCCGACGGGCAGGGTAAATTCCTGCCCCAGGTAAGCCTTAACACTCCCGCCGGCAGCACACGACCAGGACACCAGCGAAAATATTATTGAAATTGAGAGAAAGCTAAAAATAAATACCGTCTTTTTCATAGCTAATTTTCCAGTACTATCCTCGCGTCAACAACCACGGCGGAATCCTTACAAGCGAACACCGGATTAAGGTCGATTTCCCTGATTTCCGGCGTCTTTTCCACCAGGGCCGATACTTTCAGCAGGACATCGACCAGCGACGGTATGTCGGCAGGCTCCTGCCCGCGGTAGCCGTTGAGTAAAGCGTAGCCTTTGATTTCCTTAATCATTTCCCCGGCGTCGCGCGTCTCGATGGGAATAAGTCGGAAGGAAACATCCTTCAAGACCTCCACGAAGATGCCCCCCAGCCCGAACATGATGACCGGTCCGAACTGGGCGTCTTTGTACATGCCGACGATTATCTCGATGCCCGACCGCGCCATTTTTTGCACGACCACGCCGTCGATTTTAGCTGTGGGATAAGCCTTTCTTACGCTCGCAGCTAAGATTTCACTATAAGATTTTTTCACTTCTGCTTCGTTTGTAATTCCTAACTTCACCCCACCAGCTTCAGTTTTATGAGTGATATCCGGCGAGGCTATTTTCAGGACCACCGGATAGCCGATTTCACCGCTAATAGCGACGGCCTCCTGCTGCGTTTTCGCCAGCCGTGTTTCCACGACCTTTATGCCGGCACTCTTAATGACCTGCTTAGCCTCTATTTCCGTCAGGACTTTCCCGCCCTGCTTATTAACATCTTTGATAGTGTTTAACGTGTTTTTCATATCTCTCCCGGTATGTTACGCTTACGCCCCGCCGTCGATATCGATGGCCTTGCCGGTGATGTAAGCCGACTGGTCGGAGACCAGAAAATATACAAGGTCGGCGATTTCCTCCGGTTTACCCAGCCTGCCGAGGGGGATGCTGGGGCCGGGACCTACCTTTTTCGATTCCTCCTCGACGGCTTTTTCCAGGCTTATGCCCTGCTCCTTGGCACGCTGTATAACCGCCTGATCCCTTAAGTTAGTCTCAAATCCGCCAGGATTGATGATGTTGACGTTGATTTTGTACTGCGCCAGTTCTTTAGCTAAAGTCCTGCCCAGTCCGAGAAGGCCGTGCTTGGAGGCGCAGTAGCCGCTGCTGCCGGGGTAGCCTTCCGTGGCCGCCTTAGAGCCGATAAGCACGATTTTCTTCCCCTTCCCATCGGGAATCATGGTCTTTGCCACAGCTTTAGAAATTAAAAACGAGCCGGTAAGGTTGATATCGATAATCGCCCGCCACTCCTCCTCGGAGAGGTCGGTAACGGGGGTGGTCATGGCGCCGCGAATACCACCGCAGTGCACCAGGATATCGATATGACCGAATTTCTCCAGCGTCTTTGCCACGGCGTCGTCCACCTCTTTACCGCTGGAAACGTCAGTCACCAGGGCCAGTCCATTCCTGCCCTGCGCCTTGATTTCCTCCACCACGGCGTTAAGGCCTCCCCATCCCTCGTCGCCGGGCCAGATGCTCTTCGGGGCGGCGTACTTATCGAGCACCGCTACGTCGGCGCCCTCTTTAGCCAGTCGCACGGCGACGGAGCGCCCCATGCCCCTCTTGCTGGCGGCACCCGTGACCAGAGCGACCCTGCCGCTAAGACTGCTCATATGACAACTCCTCGTTTTCTACCTTATCTTGTTAAGCCTTACTAGCATTATAACGGCGGGCAGGTCTGATAGCAAAATCCACGGCATAAATATTTTTCACACCGTAGCTCAAACGCCCCGTTTTTATACTAAAAATCTACTTGTTTTGGTAAAACAATTGTGCTATTATCGGTGTGAGGTAAAAGATGACAACGGAAAGAGAGAAAGCGTTGGAACTGGCTATCGGCCAGATAGAAAAGCGGTTCGGCAAAGGCTCCATCATGAAAATGGGAGAGACCGCCGGACTGCCGCCGATTGCAGCCGTTCCAACCGGCTCACTGGCTTTGGACCTCGCCCTCGGCATTGGAGGGATACCAAGAGGACGTATCACGGAAATATTCGGACCCGAGTCGTCGGGAAAAACTACCTTAGCCCAACATATCATCGCCGAAGCACAAAAAGCAGGAGGTACGGTTGCCTATATTGATGCGGAACATGCCCTGGACCCGGCTTACGCGGCCAATTGCGGCGTTAGCGTCGACGAGCTTCTGATTTCCCAGCCGGATACCGGCGAGCAAGCCCTGGAAATCACGGAAGCGCTGGTAAGAAGCAGCGCCGTCGATGTAATCGTCATCGACAGCGTGGCGGCGCTGGTGCCCCGGGCGGAAATCGAAGGGGACATGGGAGACCCGCAGATGGGGCTGCAGGCCCGCCTGATGTCGCAGGCCTTGAGGAAACTGGCGGCGGCTATCGGCAGGGCCGGTACCGCGGTGGTGTTCATCAACCAGCTCCGCGAAAAGGTCGGCATCGTCTTCGGCAATCCGGAAGTAACCACGGGAGGCAGAGCGCTGAAGTTCTACAGCTCCGTCAGGATAGAACTAAGGCGTGCCGAGACCTTAAAACAGGGCAACGAAGCCATAGGCAGTCGTGTTAGAGCCAAGGTAGTCAAGAATAAAGTAGCCCCGCCGTTCCGC
>JAFGHK010000038.1 GCA_016930185.1 Dehalococcoidales bacterium
GTTGCCAGCGATACAGCTGTTGACGGTGTGAAAATATTCGGGCAAAATCTTGCAGGCGCAACAGCGGTCACTATCAACGGCCATGCGGCCATCATCATGACATCATCCGCTACCAAGATAACTGTTAACGTTCCGGGAATGCCTGCGGGGCAATACGATGTTAAAGTTACAGTTCCGGGAGCCGGCACCAATGACATCAGCGCGGTGAAATATGTTGTTACCGAGCCGACAATTATCACTGATAACAGCACGGATACAACGACCTCTGGGGTAGTAGAGTTAACAACCAATAATATAACGGCACAACTTACGCTGACTACAGACGATTCTGAAAACGCTACCCAGAATACGGACGTCGATGCCGAAATAAACGTAACGATTCCGTCTGGTACGACAGTAACCGATAGCCGCGGCAATCCCTATACTGGTGCCCTTAATCCGCCGCGCGTAGTAAAACCTGATACGACTAAACAAGGCGACTTGGCCGAAGGTGCCATCGTTATAGAGATGGGTAACCCCGACCAGACAATTAACTTCGACCAGGATTTTGTGGCTATAGTAAGAGTAATCGGTACCTCACCACCTAAGATTTACTACTATAACAAAACCAGCGGCCAGTATGAGTTGGCAGGCAAAGCAGGCACGAAAGACGGCATTGTCTACGCCCCGGGAGGAACAGTATTAGCAGTAGAAAGCATATCCGATACTGAAAATCTTTATACGATAGGTATATTGCTCGATCACATGTCTGTGTACGTTGCTTCCACCGAATCGTTATTACCATCAGAGCTTCCTGGAGGTGGTGGCGGTGGTGGTGGTGGAGGTGGTGGCGGTGGGCCAGTGCCTCCGGGTACCACCGATATCACAGGAATAATTAACACGGCCGGGCGTTTTCTTGAGGACGTTTACGCTTATTCCGAGGACCTGCGATGCTCAATGTTCATTCCCAGCGGCACTATAGGCTTGACAGAAGACCTCGAACCTATTACCTACCTTAGCATAACGCCTATGACAACGGCGCCTGAACTACCGGCGGGCTTTGGTGTAATTGGGATTCCTTATAACTTTCAGCCTTCAGGAGCCACGTTCGACCCATCAATTACTATTACTTTTACCTTTGACCCGACTCAAATACCCGATGGTGCTGATATCAATGACTTGAAACTCGCGATGTACACACGTAATCCTGATACTGGAGAGATGGAATGGGAAATGCTTACAAATATTCAAATTAATACAGAGACCAATACCATCAGTGGCGAGACCACTCACTTTACTCCCTTCGCCGTTATCATCGCCATTCCTCATCCAGCTGAATTTGCTCTAAGCGCTTTAAGTATATCTCCTATGGAAGCTGTTATTGGAGAAATCGTTAGCATCAGCTTCGATATCACTAACTCCGGTGATCTTGCCGGTACTTATGATGTCACTCTAATAATAAACAACAGGTTGGTAGAAACCAGGCAGATAGAACTAAGCGGTCACTCTAGTAAGACGGTTACTTTTACAGTAAGCCGGGAAAATGTCGGAATGTATAAAGTAATTATCGATACGCTATCAGGTCAGTTTATTGTTAAAGCCGTATCAGAACCGGCACCAACCACACCGGCGGCGCCGTCTACAACCACGCCGGCGCCAACCACAGCCACGCCAGCGCCAACTACAACCACGCCGGCGCCAACCACAACCACGCCAGCGCCAACCACCGCAGCAGAACCATTTAATTGGAGTATAATTGTGGGCATAGTTGTCGCCGTGGTAGTAGTTGCTATACTACTCTTGTACTTCTGGCTTCGGAGACGTATCGCCTGATTTTTCTACCGTTAACCTAAATAAAAAGGGGATTGAATCGTAATCAATCCCCTTTTTGTGTATTCTCACCGTTATTTACCAGGCAATTAGTATCTCTTTAATCTCCTGTCCCTGATATGTTCCGCCGACTTTAACATCAATTGCTGCATCCGTTTGTGGTTCAATAAAGATGAGACCTCTGTCAACAGTATCAAAGGCAACGACAGCATGTTGACCACGGGTATAACAAAGTAATGCAAAACCGCACTGCCAGCCTGCAGCTTTGGCATTGTTGTTCACCTCTGTAGCGAAGTGACGACATTCATACGTATAGAGGATAAAAGTCTTACGGCTGGTGGTATCCTTGAGTATAAAATCCTTCATTTCTTGAAAGGTCGGGTTTTCCAAAACAATAGTACTGTTGGCTGAGGAAGCAACTGTGTAGTCGTAGTTATATACGCTCAAACCAAGAGGAAGTGACGTTTTATCTACTTCCGACTGGATATCTTGTTCATGCACCACACCGATTCCCCCGCTAGAAGCAAGCAAAGTGGTAAGAAGCAGTAGCGTGCCACAGAGAAATACCAGTTTCTTTTTCATTGTTATAAAGCGTATAACCAAGACACTAAATAAGGCATAAAAACTCGGATGAGATATATAAATATTTGCTGAATAATCTTGGAAGAATTCGAAAGGTGCATCTTATTCAACACCCTAATTATGTTGGTATTAGCTCTCATCCCTGTCACAAGAAAGCCGTATTTTTTATCATTTGTATCACAGTAGATTGAAACAGGAATAAGAAATTGGATAATTGGGTAGCGATGACTAGTATAGTAGACTAGCGTAACCGTAAAATGCTATTATTCCCTAATCCCTCGTAAGGACAGCTCGTTTGTGCCTATGTGGCGCTCTTGATAAGAAGGGTAGTAAATCGTGTCGAGCTAGATATTAAAATAAGGATAAATTTGAATCTCAGGTAATAAACCAGATAAAGGAGCGTATTTTAACGCGGGATAATTTGATCAACTTGGTTCATATGGTCAATGAAGAAATGGATTCAACCACGAAATCCTATCGACATGACCTCGTAATAATAACTGATGCTATCGAAGACATTAATTATCGTCTTGAAAGGCTATATGATGTTATAGAAACGGGAAAATTGAACTTGGATGATGTAGTAGTCAGGATACGAGAGTTGCAGCGGCAACAGCAAGGGCTTCAGGCGAAAAGGGTCGAAATAGAGAGCCATATACCAGACAGGAAAGTAGAGCTTGCTGACATCGGGACAATTTCTTACTAAGTCAATGATTTAAATAACCTTCTCAAACAGGGATCACTTACCGAAAGAAGGGCTTTTATCAAGAGCTTTGTCAAAGAGGTTAGGGTGACTGGTGATAAAGCAGTTTTGAGTTATTCGATGCCGGTAATTCCGGACAAGGTGACTATCGAAAAAGATGGAGTTCTACCTATTGTTCACTATGGTGGGCGGTAGAGGACTTGAACCACTGACCTCCGCGATGTCAACGCGGCGCTCTAACCAACTGAGCTAACCGCCCTTAATACAATTCAATTCTACTAAATGCCCCTTTTAACGTCAACTGTATGTTTATTAAGGATGTATTTTGACATCGGATATGTTAAAATCTATGCACGGTATTGAAACGCTATTATTAATTCCGGTGTGGCTCATTTAATTATAGCTGGATGCCTCTGAAAAGCTGCGGGAAGGTAAAGGTGTAAAATATGGGTGTTTTAAGAAGTCTTGCCGTAAGTATTTTAAGCTTTATACTGTTCTTGACACTGGCCGTTTTCAGCATTGCCTTCATGCTTAAAGGCACTGTCCTGAATTATGATTTTGTTTCAGACCAGGTGGATAAAGTGCCTATAACCGATATCGCTCGCGACTTCGGTGATGAAGTCATCTCCTCCGAGTTGACTCAAGACATGCCCTTTGTAAAAGACGTCGCTTTAAATGTCGTTGAGAAACAGGAGCCGTGGATAAAAGACCAGTTAAAAGACGCTATAGACAGCGGGTATAATTATTTGCTGGGCGAAACGGATACCCTGTATATTGTTATTCCTTTATCCGAACTTAAAACCGACCTTCAGAGTACGGTGCCGGATGAAGCCAGGGCTTATCTCCAGCAGGAGCTTGTCGGGAAGTCCGAACCGGAAATATCAAGTTATCTTCAGGACATAGTACGGCAGATTCCACGCGATTCGATGCCTCCGGACCTTGCCGCTTTGCCTCGAGACATGCAAGACCTTGCCATCGAGCAGTATTTAAGAAATTTTGCGGGCCTGAACCCTGTTGCTGGCCTGCCGCCTGAAATAACTGCCTCGGTAGAGGATAGCGCCGGAGAATATTTCGACGAATTTCTAGAGGATTTTATCGATGAAATCCCGGAGACCTATACTATTGATGAAAGCACTCTTGGCAGCGAGACGATGGACGCGCTGTCTACAGCCAGGACGGCGGTGGGTTATTTCCAGACCTATTATCCTTGGATGATAGTTCTGATGATTGTCCTGGCGGCTTTGATTTTCGTGACTAACATGAACATCAGAGCCACAGCCCGGGCTTTAGGGATTAATCTGTGTATTTTTGGAGGCCTTGACCTGATAGGGATCATCGTTGTTAAGACTATTCAACCGTTCCACTTTATTACAGATGCTTTCGATATTCCGGATACGCTATCCACCTGGGCGGAGGGTATGGCTAACGACGTAACCTCGGTAGCCCTGCCGCTGGCTATCGGTCTGCTGGCGGCTGGTGTGGTTTTACTGGTCGTTTCTTTTATTATCAAGCCTAAAGTACTCCCGGAGGCTGGTGAGTGAGATATAAGATAATCTTCTTTATCTTGATTATATTATTACTGTCAGTATCTGGCTGCACCTTTATTCAATCGACGGAAGGCCCGCCGAGGAAAGCCGAACTGGCCATTCTAAAGCAGGAATTGACCCGGGACACGGAAGGTAATGTAACCGTGCTGGTGTCCGTGAAAAATGTCAGCCAGGTAACCGTTGAGCTGGCCGAGGTCAAGGTCAGCTTCTATGACTCTCAAGATAATTTTATTGATAGCTTGACGGATAGTGTCGTGAACCTGAAACCTGATGATACCTGGGACTTTTATATTGGCTGCTCGGGTTCCTGCCAGGACATCAAGCGTTATGATGTAGAGGTCACGGCGCTCTCTAGTTCCGGGATTCCATAATATAGATAAAATATTGGTTTTTTACTTAAGCTGGTACGTCTTTATATTTCCTCCACAGCCACCACCCGACTACTCCCAGTATCAGGGCGGCTATTACCTTTGCCACAGAGCAGTAGATAGCGGCATCGAACCAGAAGCCCTCCGGGAAAAGCATTATCAGGTAGTCCGTCGCCGGATTTAGCAACCACAGGTCGTTAGCAAAGCTGACGATATGGAACTGCCAGAATAGCCAGTGAAAATCAATGATAGCCGCCAGTCCCAGCGCTACCATCAGCGCTATGGAAAGTCCGCTGCCCCAGAGAAGACCCAGCCCCAATCGTCGTTTGTCCCGCCACCAGAAAAGGGCAATGCCGGCGTAAACCAGGACGTAGATGCCCGTGCCCATCAGGAGTTTGTAAACGAGTTGGAATATCGCCTTGACGTCCTTAAGGTGCTCTACCTCCTGCTGGTTGAAGACAGTGAAAGGCTGTCCGTCCTTCATCGCGGTGATATTGAAGGTCTCGTCGCCGGAGTTCCAGTACCCGATTAGTCCTTGCGCTACTTTGTCAAGCTGCGACGGCTCAAGGCCCGTCACCTGGCTGACGTCGTATTTGCTAAAACCATGCTCGTAAAGCTGGATACAGTTGGCGGCCGTGCTGACGCTGGCGGTAAAAAGCATCACCGGCAGGCATAAAACGAACAACCACCAGGCTATTATTTTTAAAATTTTCATTGTGTAAATCTACTAAACCGCGTCTCTTAATAATACTCTAAAAAAACCATCCTGTGCTATAATAATGAAGACCATTCTTGGGGGGCATCATGTTTACCCATCTCCACGTTCACACTGAATACAGCCTGCTAGACGGGATGTGTTCTATTCCCAAACTGGTTGACCGTGCCAAAGAACTCGGTATGGATGCCTTGGCCATAACCGACCACGGCGTGATGCATGGTGTTATCGAGTTCTACCAGGCGGCTAAAGAAGCCGGAATTAAGCCTATTATCGGCTGCGAGATTTATATTGCCCAGGGGAATCGTTTCAGTAAAAACGCCGGCGACAGGAACAATTACCACCTTGTTCTGCTGGCTAAAGACCAGACCGGTTATCAGAACCTTATCCAGCTTACCACCAAGGCTCATCTGGAAGGTTTCTACTATAAACCCAGGGTGGATAAAGAGCTGCTGGAGCAGCATAAAGATGGTCTCATCGCCTTAAGCGCCTGCAACTCCGGCGAGCTTAGCCAGCTTGTACTTAGCGGTCGCTATGAAGACGCCAAGCAGGCAGCTCTGTGGTACAAGGAGACTTTCGAGGACTATTACCTGGAAATCATGCGTCACCCCATCCCGGAAATCGAAGCCGTTAACAAGTACCTGGTCGAGATGGGTAAGGAGCTCAATATCCCCATCGTTGCCACCAACGATACGCACTACATAAAGAAGGAAGACGCCTCCGCCCACGATATTTTGCTCTGCATCGGCACGAACACCACTATTCACGACGACAAGCGCATGAAGATGGCGGGCGACTTTTTCTATCTCAAGAGCCCGGAGGAGATGGCGGAGCTGTATAAAGACATCCCGCAGGCGCTGGAAAATACCGGGCGTATCGCCGAAATGTGCAACCTTGAAATGGAGTTCGGGCGACTGCACCTGCCAGAAATCGGCATCCCCGAGGGCAAGACCCCCGACCAGTATCTCGCCGACCTGTGCTATGAGAGTCTGGAAAAGTATTACCCCAACCCCACCCCGGAAATTAAAAAACGACTTGAATACGAGCTTGAGGTTATCAAGACAACCGAATTCGCTAATTATATTCTGGTGGTCTGGGATATCATCTCTTTCACCAGAAGTAAGAATATTCTTTTCGGCGTAAGGGGCAGCGCCGCTTCCAGTCTCGTTCTCCACTGCCTGGGCATAACCCCCCTCGACCCCCTTGATTTTAACCTGGTGTTCGAGCGCTTTCTGAATATAGAGCGTAAGGAAATGCCCGATGTGGATATGGACTTCCAGGACGACCGACGTGATGAGGTGATTGCCTACGTTACCCAGAAATACGGCCAGGACCATGTCGCCCAGATTATCACCTTCGGCACGCTGGGGGCCAGGGCGGCTATCCGCGATGTCGGCAGGGCTTTGGGCATGTCCTACGGTGATGTCGACCGCGTGGCGCGGCTGGTGCCCGGCATGCCCGGCATGACGCTGTCAAAGGCCATGGATGAGAACTATGAACTACGTAATATCTACAATGATGACGAAATCGTCCGTAATCTGGTAAGTACCGCCCGCCGCGTCGAAGGGGTGTCCCGCCACGCCAGCACACACGCCGCCGGGGTTGTTATCTCCAAAGAGCCCCTTACAAAATATGTGCCTCTCCAGCGGTCTGCCCGGATAGAAAACCAGGAAGCGGTCATGACCCAGTTCTCTATGAACGATATCGCCCGCATAGGGCTGCTCAAGATGGACTTCCTGGGGCTGGCCAATCTTACAATACTGGGTAAAGCCAGGGACATAATTAAAGAGAAACACGGCGTGGATATCGATTTGCTCAACCTGCCCATGGACGATAAAAAGACCTACGACCTGCTGGCGGCGGGGGAGACGGCTGGTGTCTTTCAGCTGGAAGGCTCCGGCATGCGGCGCTATATCAAGGAGCTTAAGCCTTCCGTTTTCAGCGATATCGCCGCCATGGTGGCGCTTTACCGTCCCGGCCCCATGGAACATATCCCCCACTTCATCGATGCCAAGCACGGGCTGGCGCCGATACGCTATCCCCACCCCGCCCTGGAAAGCATCCTGAAAGAGACCTACGGCGTCATCGTTTATCAGGAGCAGGTGCTGCTGATTGTGCAGGAGTTCGCCGGCTACAGCCTGGGGCAGGCGGATATTTTCCGTAAGGCTATGGGTAAAAAGATAGCCGAGACGATGAAGAAGGAAAAGCGGGCCTTCATCAGCGGCGCCAAGAAGAAGGGATTCACCGCAGAACTGTCGGAGGAGGTCTTTGCGTTAATCGAGCCCTTTACCGGCTATGCGTTTAATAAAGCGCACGCCTGGTGCTACGCCTTGATTGCCTACCAGACGGCTTATCTCAAGGCTAATTACACGGCGGAGTATATTGATGCCTTTCTTACCATACACGCCGGGGAACTGGAAAAGACCGCCGGTGCCATCGCCGAATGCCGCCGCCTTGATATTGACGTGCTGCCGCCCGATATCAACCACAGCCAGCTTGATTTTTCCATAGAAAGCAGTGGTGACAGCAGTCCGGCCATACGCTTCGGGCTTGCTGCCGTAAAAAACGTGGGCGGGGGCGCCATCCAACCTCTGATTGACGAGCGTAACAAGAACGGAATCTTCAAGTCAATCGAGGACTTGTGCCGCCGCGCCAATTTGCAGTCGGTTAACCGGCGCGTCATGGAAAGCCTGATAAAGGCCGGCGCGCTAGACTGCCTGGGAGAGCGCGGGACTCTGTTAAATAGCGTCTCGCGTATTTTGTCGCTGGCTCAGCGTGAGCAGCATCTGCGTGAAACAGGACAGACCACTATGTTCGACCTTTTTGGGGAGTCCACCGCAGTGCCCCTGCCGGAGCTTGGGCTTACGCCATCTGAAGTCACCGACAGAGAAAAAGCCTTCTGGGAAAAAGAGCTGCTGGGCGTCAGCTTCTCGGAAAAGCCGTTCAGTCCGGTTTTCAGCAACGCCACCCCGGACACTAAATTCTGCGAAGAGATAAATACGGAACTGAACGGACAAAACGTGGTGCTGGCCGGGCGGCTCGTCTCGGCGCGCTATCTGCTGACCAAGGACGGACGGTCTTTCGCCAGCGCTGTCCTCGAAGATTTCAGCGGTCAGGTGGAAGTCATGGTCTGGCCCAAGGTCTATGCCGAGACCGATGAACTCTGGATGGAAGGTAACGAGCTCGTTATCCAGGGCAAGGTAAGGGTGAGGGAGGACAGGGCGCAGATAAGTTGCGACAGCGTGCGCCTTTACCAGCCTCCCCGTGAGGGTGAGGAACCGGCGACTCAAACGGTAGACGAGAAACAGGAAACTCCGACGGAAAAGCCCGTAAAAGCACCCGAGGAAAGACATCTATTGATAATCAATCTTGAGCAGACTGACGATGAAGAAGGCGATATCGTCCGACTGGGTAAAGTAGTCTCAGTCCTTAAGTCCTACGAAGGCCGCGACGAAGTGCAGTTAAACGTTATCAACGGCAGCGGGGCCGTCCCGCTTAAGATGCCCGGCCTGCAGACCGGCTATTGCCCCGAACTAAAGCAGCGCCTGGTGGATTTGATAGGGGAGGAAGGCCTGAAAATAGAAACGCTTTGATGTTATACTGGAATTAACAGGAGTGTAACTGTGAAAGCGTCATTTAAGCTGTTCCGCATTTTCGGGATAACCATCGGCATTCACTATACCTGGATATTCGCCGTTATATTTTTCAGCTGGACGCTGGCGGCGGTTTATTTCCCGTTATCCTATCCCGGCTGGAGTACGGTTGTTTACTGGATAACGGGCATCATCGGGGCGCTGCTCATTTTCGTATCCGTGCTGCTGCACGAAATGGCACACTCGCTGGTGGCCAATGCCAGGGGCATTCCGGTGCACAGCATCACGCTTTTCCTGCTCGGCGGCGCCAGTAATATGGAAGACGAGCCGAAAAAGCCGGCCGCCGAGTTTGCCATGGCTATCGTGGGACCGGTTACCAGTCTCGTCCTCGCTGCCATTTTCTGGGGGTTCTCCAAACTGCCGGCGGATGCCACCACACCGCTGGCGGCGATATTGAGCTACATGTCCCTCATTAATATGTATATTGGTATCTTTAATCTGCTGCCCGGGTTTCCCCTGGATGGAGGCCGCGTGCTGCGGTCTATTATCTGGGGCTCTACAGGAAACCTTACCAAGGCAACCGATATCGCCGGCCTGGTCGGGCAGATATTCGGCTGGATTTTTATAGGGCTCGGCATTTTCCTGATGATATCCGTCAGCTTCATCAGCGGACTGTGGATAGCGTTTATCGGGTGGTTTCTCAACAGCTCCGCCGATGCCAGCCGTAAGGAAATCACGCTACGCGAGCGCTTGAGTCATGTTAAGGTCAGGGAGTTGATGAATCCCGGTATCAGTACCATCTCCCCCGAGGCGTCCGTAGAAGAACTGGTGAGGGACATTTTCCGCAAGCAGCAGGGCAGGGCGGTCCCGGTCTGTAAAGATGATAAACTGAATGGCATTGTAACTATTACCGACGTCAAGAAGGTTCCACAGGATAAATGGTCTGAGACTCAGGTTATTAGTATTATGACCGTCGACCCGCTTTATACGGTCGCGCCGGATGATAATTTGAACGTAGCGCTGGTAATGATTGCTAAAAACGACGTAAACCAGGTGCTTATTGATGATAACGGCCGGTGTGGGGGTTTGTTAACCCGTGCCGATATTATACGTCTTATCCAGATGAACCGCGAGCTGGGCCTGAACTAAAGCCATTTTCCAGTTATCCGCTTGGTGGCTATCGTTTCGTCTCTTCCATGGCCTCGGTAATGTCTTTGGCCATCTTAAGGAACAGCTTGCGTAAGCGTTTCATCACCTCTTCGGCAGCCTTTTCGCCGGCGGCTCTGGCATCCTCGGCGGCTTGCCTGGCATCGGCCGCGGCATCCTGGATGTCATCGAGAATTTCGGGTAGAGGTTTGTTGAAAATCTGGTTCTTTTCGGTTGCTTTATCAGCCATATATTCTCCTTTGTTCGTTACCGGACCGTTTTTCAACATTATTATATCATAAATTCTTCTGTGGAAAAGACATGGATTTAGTGCTACAATACTGGCGAACAGGAAGAGAATGACCGGGAAAAAGTCAGATAAAACGTCATCGGAAGGACATCAGGGACACCGCAAAAGGCTAAGAGAAAAATACCTGAAGTCCGGCTTGAACGGCTTTCACGACTACGAAATCGTGGAACTGCTGTTGAGTCTGGGCACGCCGCGTAAAGACTGCAAGCAGGCAGCCAAGGAGGCAATCAGGAAATTCCAGAATCTGCGCGGTGTACTTGAAGCGCCGGCGGAAGAACTGCAGAAGATTCCAGACATCGGCGCCCACAGCGCCTTCGGCATCAAGCTGGTGCAGGAGGTCGCCCGCGAATTCTTAAAAGCCAGGATACTCGATAAGCCTTTCTACCGCTCCTCGCAGGAGGTCTTCGATTACCTCTATCACTCCATGCGCGGACTTAAAAAAGAGGTCTTCAAGGTACTGTATTTAAGCAGCCAGAACCAGATTCTCAATAGCGTCGACCTCTCCGAGGGCACGGTTAACAGCAGTTCCGTCTCCCCCCGTGAGGTCATCGAGGGTGCTCTTAAAAACAATGCTGCCGCCCTGATATTCGTCCATAATCACCCCTCCGGCGCCATTGAGCCTAGTTCCAGCGATAAAGGCCTGACCCGGGAGCTGGTCTATGCCGGACGGATTATGCGGCTCAAGGTGCTGGACCATATTATCATCGGCGAAAACAAGTATTACAGCTTCGCCGGTGAAGGCTTAATCGAGGAATACGAAACGGACTTCCTGAACCAGATGCTGCGGGGCACCGCCGAAGCCAGGAAAAGATTTTACCGGGCTAATGTCGCCGGGGACAATATCAAATACTAGCCCGAACTCTTTTCAAGGGCAAGCAGGCGTTTTTTCATAGCCAGTCCGCCCCCGAATCCACCTGATTTTCCATCACAGGTAATAACTCGATGACAGGGTACGACTACCGGCAGCGGATTTTTCCCTAAAGCCTGCCCGACCGCCCGAGCCGCGCCCGGTTTTCCTACCTGCTTGGCTACCCATTCATAACTCCGGGTCTGACCGTAGGGTATTTGTTTTGTAGCCTCCCAGACCTTGCGCTGGAAATCCGTAGCTCCCTGTAAGTCCAGTTTATCCGGGAAGTCTACCCGCTGCCCCATAAAGTAGTTATTAAATCGTGTAAAAAGGTCTGTGAAAAATACTTGAGACAGAATGGCTTGATTGGTATCGGCACCGAGAGCGGCTGCTGCCTTTTCTCTGGAGGACTGGGGCAGGGTAGTGCGTTTTAGTCCTGCGGCTGAACTCAGGAGACCTACCCATCCCGCGGCTGTGTTAAAGATGACATAATATAACTTGCGACTCATTATTTAAATTCCGGCTCGATGATACCGTAGTTGCCGTCTTTACGCCGGTACAGCAAATGCACTTCGCTGACATCGGGGTCATAAAACAGGAAAAAGCTATGCCCGAGTCGTTCCATCTCCGCGATGGCTGCTTCCTGCGTCATTGGCTCAATAATAAAACGCTTGGTCTTAACCACTTTCCTCGTGTCGCTCCCTGCTTCAGGTTGCCTGAACTTCCCGCGTGCCAGGGGATTGCCTCGGCCGCGGTCGTACAATTTGCCCTTATATTTCTCCAGCTGCCGGGTAAGGACGGACGTAATCTTGTCGGTGGCTTTCATGATGTCTTCCGCTCTTTCTTCGCCGTGAAATACCGACTTTCCCACGCCGCTGTTGACAGTTGCCCTTATCAGGTAGCGTTGCTCTCGGGACTTAGTCTGTTCCTCGGATACTTCCACCTTGATGTCTATAATATCGGGCATGTGTTTGTTAAGTTTATTGAACTTGCGCTCGATGTATTTGTTAACGGCTGCCGTTATTTCCGTGTTCGTCCCGGTTATCTGAAGTTCCATCTTTTCACGCTCCTGAAAGGTTTAATTTTCCAGTGCTATCGTCAGGCCCCATACGCTTGTGGCGCCGGATTGTTTTAATGCTTCGGCACAGGTATTCAGGGTTGCCCCGGATGTAGTTACATCGTCGATTAATATCACCTGCCTGCCCTTGAGACGGTCGTTGTTGCAGCCGAAAGCGTCGGCTATGTTCTTGCGCCTTTCGACGGCGCTGGCTGTCCTTACCTGCGGCGGCGTATTGACGCGCCTTACGAGACAGTTCTCGATGATGGGCAGTCCGTTCTTCCTACTCAGTTCACTCGCTATCAGTGAGGACTGGTTGTAGCCGCGCTCGCGCAGGCGTTTCGCGTGTATGGGGACCGGCACCAGGACATCGCCGGGTATGGGATTCTCCAGGATGTAGTAATGCAGGAAACCAGCCAGCAGGGGCGCGATTGCCTTGAGATTGCGGTACTTAAGCTCGTGAATCGCCTTGCGTATGACGCTGTGAAGCAGGAAAGGAGCGCGGATGCCGTCGATGGTAACCGGCCCCTCGATACAGTCGGGACAGGTGTTTTGCTCCGTCAGCGAGCGTCCGCATATTGCGCAGACTGGAGGTGAAACAAGGGGTAGTTTCTCACGACATGCATTACAGATGTACTGACCCTCCCGCCCGCAGCCGATGCACCATGGCGGGAAAAACAGGTCTAGTGCTACCCTCTTAAGATTTGTTATTTGAGGAAGCACGATTGCCATCCGCAATTATCAGTCGGTCAAACGAGTCGCTGGGATACTATCTGGCGCGGGAATTATGCATAGCGCCGCTCATGATAGGTTCGTCTCTATAAACGTCACCGTTCCTGATTTTCAAATTAAAGCCGCAATCGGGGTTAGTGCAAACCCAGGCTTTAAATTGTATGGATGCTCCCTGACTGCCAAAATCGGATAAAGGCACGAGGTCACCGGTGTTGCATTTCTGACATTTAGGAAAATTGAACTGTTCCATGGGGTCCTCCTCCCAACCATAAAATAATATAGAATTAACCGTTTAAGTATACCTTGAAATCGCCCTCTTTGGCAAGTAGAATATCTGATTAGTCATTGATTTTTACTCTTGTCTAGTCTTTCTGTTTGCCGTCGGCGTTGATGAAAATCATCTTATCCTGCATTTCTTTTGAGACGAGCTTTTTTAGTGAGGTCTCGTTCAACTTGGGGGCGTACTGGCATTGGATAAAGAGGAAAGGGCGCCGTACTTTAAGTATCCGGAACGGACAGTGCACGAGTTTGGCCGGTATCCATATCATCGTAGACTCCGAGATGATGTGGCTCTCCATTTCCGGTCCCATGCAAATTTCCATGTCCGCCCCGAGGTCCCTGGGATTAGCCGGGTCGGTGCCCAACGCCACCAGCAGTTCCGGGTCTTCGTGGATGTGCGGCCCGTGCCCCGCCCCTTTAGTGGCCTCCTCGCCCATGAGCATCACGGAGAAATATTTGCTGCCTGCGATGATATCGTTATCGGTAAAGGCCACCATCGACGGCATTTTACCGAAGCCTTTTTTACGCTGCTCCTCCGGTAGCTCGTGGAGGAAATATTTACTGTACTTCATTTCTGCCATAGTGTAGTGCCTCCTGAAACACGGCTTGCGTGATACTCCTGTTGATTTTGCTGGTTTTTAAGGTTACTTTTTTCCTTTTATAATCGCTTTGGCAGGGCACCACCATTCATGAGAAAAGCAGGTATCGCATTCCGTGCATTTATTTTCATCGATTATAACCGTGTAAAGTATTAAGCCGTCATCCTCTTTTACCTTATCGGTTACTATAAAAGCGTTTTCTGGGCAGTCCTGGGTAACGCAGAGTCCGCATTTTAAGCATTTCTTGGTATCTATCCTGTAAGCCACTTTATCCTCCGTAAGTAAGATTATATAGCTGATGTATCTCCGCTAGACCATTATCTCCGGGTATTTATCGTCCGGCCACATCGACCAGTCCATTCTGGCGCGCGCTTCTTTAGGCAGAATCTGGCGGTAAGACTTCTCTGTGTGAACGGGTCCCTGGTTAAATTCCATGAATATCCAGGGCCGGTCGCACCGGACAGGTTTCCAGGGGGAGTGGATGAAGTTCGGGGGTATCCAGATACAGCAGGTGCGGGTGATATGGTGCTCCTCCAGCTCCGGCCCCAGATACATGATTACCTCCGCCCCCAGGTCCATCGGATTGTTGGGGTCGGTGCCGATGTGGAAAAGCAGCTCGGCGTCTTTGTGAATGTGCGGCGGGTGCCCTGCGTACGGGAAATCCCATTCCGGCTGCATGCCGAAGCCCGGCATTATCCAGTGTATCAGGTAGAAGTTGCTGCCTTTCGCCAGGTTGTTGTCCATGTAGGCCATCACTGGCCGCTGCTCTTTGGGGAACATCTTGGGGTCGTACTCATAGATATATTTATCGTATTTCTTTTTGGCCATTATCAGCCCTCCTTACTGGTATTTGAATTTAAGTTTACCTTTAAATAGATAAAATTTTCAAATACAGAGCGTTTGACATTAGGGATAGCGGTATATAGACTACATAATAAAAACTGCTTCGGCTGGTTGTTCAAGGAGGTCCTATGAAAGCGGCTGTCTGTTATGAGTTCGGCAAACCCTTGGTTATAGAAGAAGTAACCTTAGACCCTCCCGGTAAGGGGGAGGTCAAGATACGCCTGACGGCGGTGGCTATCTGCCACTCCGATATCCACGCTATAAAAGGGGAACACGGCCGGCCTCCCCTCCCAGCGATACCGGGTCACGAAATATCCGGCTACGTGGAGGAAACAGGGGAGGGTGTTACCTACGTAAAGTCCGGCGACCCCGTGGTTGCCAGCATTATCCCGGAGGGCTGCGGACAGTGCTATTATTGCCGTATCGGGCTCTCCAGCCAGTGCACCACCAACCGACTTTACTTAAACGGTGAAGGGAAATTCACCAACAAAAAAGGCCAGCGTCTAACCCAGTTTGCCGGCGCCGTGGCCGGCTTTGCAGAATACGCCGTCATTCCGGAAGTAAACCTGGTGAAAATACCGGAGGACCTGCCGATGGACAGCGCCTGCCTGCTTGCCTGCGGCGTCATATCGGGTTTTGGGGCGGTCATGAATCGCGCTAGAGTTGCTCCTAACAGCAGCGTGGCTGTTCTCGGCTGCGGGGGAGTCGGGCTAAACGCTATACAGGGGGCGGTCTTTGCAGGGGCTTACCCAGTAATCGCCGTGGATGTTCGCGACGGCAAACTGGCAACCGCTAAGGTCTTCGGCGCCACACACACGGTTAACGCTAAAACGGAAAAAGACCCCGTTAAAAAAGTGCACGAGATTACCTACGGGCGGGGAGCGGATAACGTCATAGTTGCCGTGATGGGTCTTGATATCCTGCGCCAGGGCTTTATGATGTCCGCCCGCGACGGCACGACGGTTATCGTGGGGCATGGCTACGACGAGAAGCTTTCCGACTTTTCCCCGCTGGACTTCATGATGGGCAAGAAACTTACCGGCAGCGCCATGGGGGCTGTACGCTTAAGAATTGATATCGCCAGGCTTATCGAGCTTTATAAGACCGGCCGACTCAAGTTGGACGAACTTATTTCCGGTCGTTATCCCTTCGAGAAAATTAGCGAGGCGTTTGCGTCCTCGGAAAAAGGCGACGTGATACGCAACGTTATCATGTTTTAGTTATCAAGTGTTTGCTATGCCCGTGTCCAAACGTGTAAAATATAAACGTAAATGACTTCTTTCTCTCCGTCTTCACAACTGCCGACCGGAGAACTATCTACCAGTGGACTCCCCCGCAGGAAATAAAGACGGAATTTTCTTGTCAGGAGGACTGTCTTGAACAAGGTAGCTGATGTAACTCTAACCTCCAATGCCCCCGGCGCCACTCTTTTCATGCTCGGCAACGAGGCTATTGCCCGCGGCGCCATCGAGGCCGGCGTACAGGTCGTCGCCGCTTACCCCGGCACCCCCTCCAGTGAAATCACCACGGCGCTTGTGGGAGCGGCCGGTGAACTGGACATGTACGCCGAGTGGTCGATTAACGAGAAAGTCGCCCTGGAAGTGGCGATGGCCGGAGCCATCAGCGGCTTGAGGTCGCTTGCCATTATGAAACATGTCGGCGTGAACGTCGCCCACGACGCGTTGACTTCCGCCAGCTACATGGGGTTGGGAGGACTGGTCCTGATTTCCGCCGACGACCCCGGACAGTGGAGTTCCCAGAACGAGCAGGACAACCGCTACATCGCCCGGCAGGCTTATATACCTGTCTTGGAGCCGTGTTCCGCCCAGGAAGCCAAGGACATGATGGCGGATGCCTTCCGCCTCTCCGAGGACTACGGTCAGATGTTCATGCTGCGCTCGGTCACCCGTATTGGCCACGCCCGCAGCGATGTCGTTCTCGGCGGCATCGAGGCGAAGAAAAAGAAGGGCAAGTTCGTTAAAAACCCCCAAAAGCTGGTCTGCCTGCCCGCTAATTTCCGCGTCAACCGCCGTCTGCTGATTCAGAGAATGGATAAAATTCGGGCGATGGTGGATACTCTGCCCTATAACCAGCTTACGCTTAAAAAAGACGCCAAACTGGGCGTAATCGCCAGCGGTATCTCTTACGGCTATGTCCTGGAGGCTATCAAGTGGATGCGACTGGAAGATAAGGTGTCCGTGCTGAAAATCGGCACGCCTTATCCTATTCCGGAAAAACTGACAAAGCGACTGCTTGAGTCTGTCCCGGAAGTCCTGGTTGTCGAGGAGCTCGAGCCTTTCGTCGAGGACGCGGTCAGGATTGTTGCCCAGGAAAACAACATAAACGTAAAAGTGCACGGTAAGGGTATAATTCCACTTGCCGGCGAGCTTTCCACCCGCCAGGTCGCTGAAGCCTTAAGTAAGCTTACCGGAGCCCAACCTCCGGTCGATTTTGCCGAAATCGATAAAATCAGGCAGGAGACCGATTCCCTCTTGCCCATCCGCCCGCCGACCATGTGCGCCGGCTGCCCGCACCGCGCCTCTCTTTACGCCATCAATATCGCCAGTCGGCGCTACCAGCGGGAGACTGGTAAAGAGCCGGTTAAGACCAGCGATATCGGCTGCTACGCCCTCGGCGCTAACGAGCCTCTCAACGCCGACGATGTTGCCATCTGTATGGGCGGAGCCTTCGGCATCGCCAACGGGCTGGCCCATACCATTGATTCGCCGGTGGTCGCTCATCTCGGCGATTCCACCTTTTTCCACTCTGGCATCCCGCCGATGATTAATGCCGTCTATAATAGGGCCAATATCACCATGGTCGTGCTGGACAACTCAACCACCGGCATGACCGGTTTTCAGCCCCACCCAGGAGCCTCCGGCGATGCCACCCATGATATTAAAATCGAGGACATTGCCCGGGCTGGCGGTGTGAAATTCGTCGAAATCGTGGATGCATTCGATCTGCCGAAACTTATAGATGTCTTGGAAAAAGCAATTAAGTTCGAGGGGCCTTCGGTTGTCATCGCCCGCCGACTCTGCAGTATCCTCGACCAGCGGGCTAGGAGAAGGGCAGGAGAAAGGGCCGCTCCCTACGTTGTCGACCCTGATAAATGCCTCTCCGGCAGCCCGCCTTACTGCCAGGCCGCCTGCCCTCTGCATATTGATATCCGTGGCTACATCGGCCTGATTAAGGAAGGCAGGTTCGACGAGGCGCTGGCCCTGATTAAAGAGACCCTTCCCTTCCCATCAATTATCGGCAGGGTCTGCACGCGTCCCTGCGAGGCCAAGTGCAAGCGCAGCGAGGTTGAGGAGCCCATTGCCATTAACGCCCTCAAGCGCGCTGCCGCCGATTTTGGCAAATATACTGAAGATTACTCCATCGTTGCGGAAAAAAGAGAAAAAGTGGCTGTCGTAGGCGGCGGACCCGCCGGCATGATGGCGGCCTATGACCTCCGCAAGATGGGCTACAAGGTCACCATCTTTGAAGCCCTATCAAAACTGGGTGGCATGATGGCCGTCGGTATCCCCGAGTTCCGCCTCCCCCGTGATGTCCTCGGTAAAGAGACGGATATTGTTAGTAAGCTTGGCGTGGAAATCAGGCTCAATACCAGGGTCGGTAAGGACGTAACCCTTGCCGAGCTTAAAAAGGGCTACAATGCCGTTTTTATCGCCGCTGGTGCGCATAGGGGCAGGAGTCTGGGTATCTCAAACGATAATGCCGACGGCGTAATCGACGGTACCGAGTTCCTTTATAAAGTGAATACCGGTGAAAAGGTCGATGTGGAGGATAAAGTCGTGGTAGTGGGGGGTGGCAATGTGGCCGTCGACTGCGCCCGCACCTGTGTACGACTCGGCTTCAAGGATGTTAATATCGTTTACCGCCGCTCCCGCGAGGAAATGCCAGCCATCGCAGATGAGGTAAACGAAGCCGAACACGAGGGCGTTAAACTCACCATTTTGTCCGGCCCTAACAAGGTCGTTGTTAAGGATGGCAAAGTTGCCGGACTTGAGTGTATCAAGATGAAGCTCGGCGAGCCCGATGCCAGCGGCAGGCGCCGTCCGGTGCCGGTGGCCGGCTCGGAATTTGTTGTCGAGACCGGACTTATCATCGCCGCGGTAGGGGAGGAGCCAGACCTTGCTTTTATGACAGGGGATGATGGAAAAGCTATTTCTAAAGGTTACATCAAAGCCGACCCCGTTACCTTAGAGACTAATGTAAAAGGCGTCTTCGCCGGCGGTGATGTCGTCACCGGTGCTGCTACGGTTATTCAGGCGCTGGCGGCGGGAAGGAAAGCAGCTAAGTCTATCGACAAATACCTCAAGGGCGAGCCTCTGAATGTAGGACGCGAGAGCGAGGCCGTTTTCGAAAGCAAACTGATTGTGGATACCTGGGGCATTCCCGAAGAGTCCCGAACGGTCACGCCGGTGCTGCCGGTAGCGCAGCGGAAGGGCAACTTCAAAGAAGTGGAGACCGGCCTGACAAAAGAAAAGGCAATTAAAGAAGCCAAACGCTGCCTTCAGTGCGACTGCAAGATATGCATCGATTTGCTGGGCTGTCCGGCTTTAATCATGGATAAAGGCAAGGTGGCGGTGGACGCCGCCGGGTGCCCGGGCTGCGGGGTCTGCGCCCAGGTCTGCCCCCACGACGCGATAAAGGCAGGTGAATAAAATGGCTGCAAAGAAAGAAATTAACATCATCATATGCGGGGTCGGGGGACAGGGTGTCGTTCTGGTATCGGAGCTGCTGGGCAGCGCGGCTGTCAGGGGAAACGTGAAGGTCAAGGGCTCGGAGGTGCTGGGGATGGCCCAGCGTGGCGGCTCCGTCTTCAGTAACTTGAGACTGGGCGGCGACGTTATCGCTCCCATGACCCCCGACGGCAAGTGCGACGTCCTTATCGCCGTGGAGCCGTCGGAAGCCTTAAGAAACATACGATATTTAGCTAAAAATAGCGTCGTCGTCCTTAATACCACGACTGTCCTGCCTTATACCGTGTTTCTCGGCAAGAGCGGCTATCCCACGCAGGAACAGATAATCAAGAAATTGCGCAAGGTCACCGACCGTATTATTACTTTGGATGCCAGCGGACTGGCCAAAGAAGCGGGGAGCCTGCAGGCGGCCAATGTGGTCATGTTGGGGGCTTTGTTCGGGACAGGCTTGATGCCCATAAAAGACGCGACGGCTAAAGAAGCTATCCTGGCGCGCTTTAAAGCTAAAGTTGGCGATATTAATATAAAGGCCTTCGACCTCGGTTATAAGCATGTGAAGCAAGCGCTGGCGGGTGCGGTATAGAGGGGCTTCTTACTCCCCCGTTGACCTGTATTGTTGATAGTAATTTGCTTTAGAACGACCTGTTGTCGCTGATTGAACTGTTCCATTTGATTTCATGACGTCGGGTAAATTCACTCCCTGTTTCACCAGGTTCTTGCGTAATTCTTTATAGTCCACTTTCCGCGGCTCTATCCCCGCCTTAACCGCCATTGCCGCCGCAGTGCCCGCCGCCTGCCCGTAGGCGATGCAGTGCGGGATGATATTAAATGTCTCGTTAATCGTATCTGCCGAGGAGAATGCCCGCCCCGCCACCAGCAGCCCGTCCACTCGCTTTGGCACCAGGCATCGGTAGGGAACGCAAAGGGCGGGGTGTTTTGCGGAAATCTCGCCGTAGTCGTTATTGGCGAGCACTGCAATCGTGTCCTCGAAGACATCGTCCGTCTCCATGTCTTTCTCGGTCAGCGTGTACTCCCCCTTAATCCTCCTCCCCCCTTGAGTGCCTAGCTGCGGAGCGGTCAGCATGATAAAGCTCCTCTCGAA
>JAFGHK010000004.1 GCA_016930185.1 Dehalococcoidales bacterium
ACGAACTGCCCGTAATTTTCTGATTGTTCGGTACATTCAATTTTTGGGACTAATAGTCCAGCCAATGAATTACCTCCTTTGCGTTACACTACCGCGAATAGTACTCGATAACTGCCTTGCCGTCGAACTTGGCATCGACCTGTTCGGGGGTGGGTAAGGTTACCACCTGCCCGACCATGTTCTGCTTGTCCAGGCTCAACCAGCTTAAAACATCCTTAGCTTCGATTGTTTCCACCAGGGTTTTATAATACTCCGATTTCTTGCTGCCTTCGCGCCAGCCGATGGTATCGCCCTCTTTTACGAGTGTGGACGGGATATCGACTTTCTTGCCGTTCAGCGTGATATGCCCGTGCATCACTAGCTGGCGGGCCTGCGAGCGTGAATCGGCAAAACCGAGGCGGTATACCACGTTGTCCAGACGCCTTTCCAGCAGCACCAGCAGATTATCGCCGGTGATGCCGGCCTGTTTTTCGGCCATCTGGAAGGTTTTCTTAAACTGACGCTCCATCATGCCGTAGGTGAAGCGCGCCTTCTGCTTTTCACGCAGCTGCAGCGCGCGGTCAGAGAACCGGCGGCGCCTTCGTGTAGTGACCTGTCCCGGCGGCTTCGGTCGTTTATCGATAGCACATTTAGGCGTAAAGCACCTGGCCCCTTTCAGGAAGAGCTTCTCGCCGTTCCGCCGACATAAACGGCATACTGCGTCTATATATCTTGCCATAATTTTCCCCTTTTAGACCCTTCTCCGCTTCGGAGGACGGCACCCGGCATGTGGTATAGGTGTAACATCCCTGATTCCGGTAATATAAAGCCCCGAACTCTGCAGGGAGCGTATGGCCGCCTCGCGCCCGCTGCCCGGTCCGTTAACCAGCACTTCGATCTGGCGCAGGCCGTGCACCATTGCCTTGCGAGCCGCGTCGCGGGCCGCCATCTGGGCGGCATACGGTGTGCCCTTGCGCGAGCCCTTGAACCCCGCCGTGCCGGAGCTTCCCCAGGCCAGCGCGTTCCCCTGCGGGTCGGTTAAAGTAACGACAGTATTGTTAAAACTCGATTTTATAAAAGCCTTGCCGGTAGGGACTGCCTTGCGTTCCCGCCTTCTGGCTTTAGGTTTTCTCTTTTGTGGCACCCTGTCCTCCTTGTTCCCTTACTAAACACTATTTCTTGGTAGCGCCGCGCTTCTGGCCGCGACCGGCCACAGTCTTACGCTGGCCGCGCTTGGTGCGGGCGTTCGTCCGCGTCCTCTGGCCTCTGACCGGCAGACCGTGACGGTGCCTTAGACCGCGGTAGCTCCCGATTTCCGTGAGTCGCTTAACGTTAAAGTTTATCTCTTTTCTTAACTCACCCTCAACCTGGTACTGCTTATCGATGATTTCACGCAGCTTATTAACTTCGGCCTCGGTAAGGTCTTTTACCTTGGTATCTGGGGCAATTCCCGCCTGCTCCAGTATCTTATGGCTGTTATTACGACCGATGCCGTATATATACTGCAACGATACCCAGGCCTGCTTATTAACCGGTATATCTACTCCTGCGACACGTGGCATTTATTCCCTCCTTGCTAACCCTGCCGCTGCTTATGCTTGGGGTTTTCACAGATAATCCTGACTACCCCACGCCGTTTCACGACCTTGCATTTTTCACATCTTACTTTTACTGCAGCTTTGACTTTCATTTTTCAAACCCTTTTCTATTTGAGCCGATAGGTGATTCTACCACGTTTCAAGTCGTAAGGCGAGAGCTCAATCAACACCTTATCGCCGGGAAGCACCCTGATGTAGTGCATCCTTATCTTCCCCGATATATGGGCCAGCACCTCGTGCTTGTTCGGTAGCTCCACGCGGAACATGGCATTGGGCAGAGCCTCGATAACTGTGCCCTCGACCTCTATGGCTTCTTTCTTAGTCATACCATCCTCCGGTTAACACCTCCGGTTCGGTATCATTGATAACGATTGTATGCTCAAAATGCGCCGAAAGACTGCCGTCGGCCGTTAGCACCGTCCAGTGGTCCTCGGCCACGCGGGTGCGCCAGTCACCGATGTTAAGCATCGGTTCCAGGGCCAGCGTCATGCCCTTTTTCAGCACCGGGCCTGTCCCCGGTTGCAGTCCGTACGGGGGCTCGGTGGTATTGGGAATCTGCGGGTCTTCGTGCATTTTCCTGCCTATCCCGTGCCCCGTATATTCGCGCACCAGCGAGTAGCCCCTCGATTTGGCATATTCCTCGATAGCCGCCGAAACATCGCCTAGGTTCACGCCGGCGCGGGCGGCGGCGATACCGCTTTTCAGGGTGCCCTTGGTGGTCTCGATAAGACGCATCGTCTTGTCACTTACCTTACCCACGGGAACGGTTACCGCAGCGTCACCGTGGAAACCCTGATATATCGCCCCGAAATCGAGGGAAATGATATCGCCTTCTTTCAATACCCTGTCGCCGGGTATCCCGTGCACTATCTCGTCGTTTACCGATGCGCAGATAGTGGCCGGATAGCCCCGGTATCCCCTGAAAGAGGATTCGGCGCTCCGTTTTTTTAATTCACTTTCAGCTATTATATCCATTTCCTTTGTTTTCATACCGGGTTTTATTATTTCCGATAAAATTTTTAATATATCGGCGACAATCCGGCCGGACTGCCGCATAATTTCAATCTCCTTTTCCGACTTAATTACAATACCCATTAAATAACAACTCTTTAGTGTAAAGCAGCTAAAATTCTCTGGTTAATCTCGGTCGGGCTGCCCTGGCCGTTAATTTCCAGCAGTTTACCCGCCTCCATGTAATATTCTATCAGAGGCGAGGTTTCTTCAAAATACACTTTCAGTCGATTTTTCACCGTGGTCGGGTTATCGTCGGCGCGCTGGTAAAGTTCCCCGCCGCATCGGTCGCACTTGCCCGCCACCTTGGGCGGCGAATCGACCTCGTGGTAGGGCGCCTGGCATTTACGGCAAATCCAGCGTCCGCCCAGCCTCTTTATTAGCTCTCCTTCCGATACTTTTATATATATTACTTTATCTATAGCCCTGGATTTCTGCTCCATGGCTTTATCCAGCGCCTTTGCCTGCTCTAAATTCCTGGGGAAGCCGTCCAGTATCGCCCCGTTTTTACAATCCGGCTCGGCCAGCCTCTCCAGCACCATCTGTATTGTTATTTCATCGGGGACCAGCTGCCCCTTCTCCATATAGGCTTTGGCTTTTATGCCAAGCTCCGTCTCCTGCTGGAGCGCCTTGCGGAAAAGGTCGCCGGAGGCCACCTGTACCAGTTTCTTTTTCTCCGCCAGCATGACAGCCTGCGTGCCTTTACCCGCCCCCGGGGCTCCCAGCAGAATAATATACAACTTTACTCCTATTTAATAAAGCCTTCATAGCGCCGCATGACCAGCTGGGCTTCTAGCTGTTTCATCGTATCCAGAATCACACCCACCACGATAAGCATGCCCAGACTGGATAGCTGGATTTGCTGCACGTTGGTAACCGTGCGCGCCAGGAACGGCATTACCGCCACGAAAGCTAAAAAGAGCGCCCCCGCCCAGGTAATACGGTTGATTACGCCGCTGATGTAGCTGGCGGTATTTTTACCCGGTCGTATCCCCGGGATAAAGCCCCCCTGTCTCTGCAGGGTGCCGGGCAGGTCCTGCTGCTGGTAGGTGATAATGGTATAAAAGAAGGTAAAAGCTACCGATAAAATAAAATAAAGGCCCCAGTAAAAAAGCCCTATCGGCAGGTCGGTGTTAGGATTGAACCACCTTACGATGGTATCCGCAAAGCCCGGCGCGTCGGGTTGTACGAAGTAGCTCGCCACGATGCCCGGGAATAACATTATCGACATCGCGAAAATGAGCGGTATCATGCCTGCGGAGTTGACCCGCAGCGGGATATGTGTCGTTCCTGCTTGGCGGTACATGCGTCCGCCGCGGAAAACACTGCGGGCGTACTGCACCGGCACGCGGCGGTGCGCCTCCGTAAAAATCACAATCAGGACGACCGTCACCAGAACGATAGCGATATAGACGAACAGGCCTACGATATTTTCCTTGGCCAGGAAGCCTTCCTGTATCAGGCTCGGGTACCCCGCGACGATACCGCCGAAAATTATAATGGATATGCCGTTGCCGATGCCGTATTCGGTAATAAGCTCGCCCAGCCAGACCAGAAACATCGTGCCGGCAATCAATGAAATAACGATGGTAACGGTAAGCAGCGGGCCGGAAGCCCCGACTGCTTCACTGCGTTGCAAAATTATCAGTTGTCCATAGCCTGAAAGTCCGGCCAGCGGGACCGTCAGCCAGTGCGTAATCAAATTAATTTTATTCTTGCCGGCCTCTCCTTCCTGCGAGAGTGCCTGTAGCTTGGGAATTACCGGCACCAGCAGAATCATAATGATTGATGCGGTAATATAGGGATAAACTCCCATCGATGCTACGCTGAACTGCTTCATGGCGCCGCCGCTGAAAAGGTCCAGCATGCCCAGCAGGGCATTGCTCTCAAAGAGGTCTTTGAGCTTATCGGCTTCAAGACCCGGCAGCGGCACATGGGAAACGAAGCGGAATATCACCAGTATGCCAACGGTAATCAATATCCGCTTCCGCAGGTCGGGCAGGCTGAAGGCGTCAATCATCGCCTGCAGCAGTCGAGGTCTACTTGACTTTTGCCGCATCGGCAACCTCCTCGACCTTGCCGCCAGCCGCTTCTATCTTGGCCTTGGCCGAAGCTGAAAATTTGTTGGCTTGAACCGTAACGGGATGGTCGATTTCTCCATCCGCTAATATTTTAATTGGTTTAGCCAGGGTTTTTATCATTCCCGCCTCTTTAAGTTTATCCGGCGTGACTTTACTGCCGGACTTGAAAGTATTAAGCTGGCCGATACTCACGAGACTGTATTCCGTCCGGAAGATGTTCGTAAAACCGCGTTTCCGGGGCAGGCGCTTGATTAAAGGCAGCTGGCCGCCCTCGAAGCCGGGACGGTATTTACGGTTCCCGGCCCGCACCTTCTGGCCTTTGCTACCGCGTCCGGAATATGTCCCGCGTCCGCTGCCGTCGCCGCGCCCTACACGCTTGCTGGCGTGCCTGGAACCGGCTGCCGGAGAGATATCATTTTGTTTTACCAAGCTCTTCCTCCACTTTGACCAGGTGCCGCACTTTATTAATCATGCCGCGCAC
>JAFGHK010000005.1 GCA_016930185.1 Dehalococcoidales bacterium
GTGATAAGCTTAAAATTACCGTGTTACCCAAGGGGGGTGGTGCCGAAAACATGGCTAAACTCGGCATGCTGCTTCCGGCCTCCGGTAAAAAGGGTGTTATCGACTTTGTGGTTAATGTCGTTAATGAAGCCTGGAGCAATCCCTGTCCACCTATTATCGTCGGAGTTGGTATCGGCGGCACCGCGGAAAAAGCTATGGCAATGGCCAAGCACGCCCTCGTGAGAAAAGTTGGGCAGAAAAGCCCCGATAAAGAGAACGCCGGACTTGAAAAGGAAATATTACAAAAAGTTAATAACCTCGGCATCGGCCCGATGGGCTACGGCGGCAGGATAACAGCTTTAGCCGTGCATGTGGAGAGCTTCCCGGCCCATATCACCGCCCTCCCCGTAGCGGTAAACCTCCAGTGCCACTCCGCCCGACATCGCGAAGTAGTAATTTAGAGAATATTTATGGCAAAGAAAATAAAACTCCCTTTAACTGAAGAAATAATAAAAAGCTTCAAATCCGGCGATAATCTCCTGCTTTCCGGCGTCCTCTACGTTGCCCGCGATGCCGCCCACCGCCGGATGACGGAGTCCCTGGACAAGGGAAAATCCCTCCCCTTCGATATCAAAGGCCAGACGCTCTACTATATGGGACCCTCTCCTGCACCACCCGGTAGGGTTATCGGCTCTGCCGGCCCCACCACCAGCGCGCGTATGGATGCTTATGCCCCACGCCTCCTCGCCGCCGGACTCAAAGGGATGATTGGCAAGGGCGTACGGTCACTGGAGGTCAGGGAAGCCCTGAAAAGATATAAAGCCGTCTATCTGGCAGCCGTCGGTGGCGCTGGCGCCCTCATTTCGAAGACCATTATAAAATCAGAGGTCGTTGCCTATCCCGACCTCGGTCCCGAGGCCGTTCTCCAGCTTGAAGTTAAGGATTTCCCGGCTACTGTTATCAATGATATCTATGGTGGCGAATTATATGTTGAGGGAAAAAAGAAGTATAAAATAACTTGATAAAACCTGATATAAAAAACTGGGGAGTGGTGTTCACACTCCCCTTGATATTTTTTAACTGCAAATCATAAGTCTTGAAAAACCAGAATACTGAATTGTATTCTATTTTTGTTCCTGCGCCATCTTATCATCAAGCAGCTTTTCTGCTTCTTCCCTGGTAGCGACGATATCAGGTGTATAGTCGGTGCTCTTGCCCATCCTAGAGAACTGCATGCTGGCCAGCTTGAATTTCCCCTCCACCCTGATGGCGTGCCTGACGCCGGACTTTTTTAGATACGCCTGGCCGCGGGCTACTTCATCGAGCGTGTCCTGACCGACCGGCTTGAATTCCGATAGGTCGGTAATGACATCAAAACCCGGTTTAAGTTTCCCGACCTCCGTAATGGTCTTATCGGTGCACTCTTTCATCTCTTTATAATCAAAATAACCCACCATTTTAGAGTATAATCTGTTTTTCTTAATATCTGCTTCAACGGTAAACATGGCAGACTCCTTCCCGGGACTTGCTGGAAGTTTCTTCTTTTCAGCTTGGGCGATTATCAAGAATATGCCTTATGTGAAAAAAAGTTTACACCATAGGCGGCGAATTATCAAGGAATAACAGCCTGTAAATCTTTACGTGAAGGCGAAAAAAAGCTAAAATATAAGTGTCTGAATATCCTCACGAATGCCGAGAAATCGTAGTTTGCGGACGTGAAAAATCTTGGATAAAAAAGTCCTCAACTGGCTGCTGGAAGGACCCACATGGCTCAAGTATGCTGTCGGACTACAGCTGCTGGACCAAAAACCGGAAGCTGACACGGTACTTCAGGATAAAGCTATCCGGAAAATCATCTCCCGACTCAAAGGCAATGACGCCGGCATTCCTGCTATAAAGTCGGGCAAGGTGCATTACACGGACAAAGAAAAGGCCTACTGGGATTTATTTTTCCTGGCGGACATCGGGCTGACGGTAACGGACGCTGGTCTTGAAGCAGAGGCGGAGGAAATTTTTAGATTTCAGTCGCACGACGGTACCTTAACCATGCCTCCTAACGTACAGGACAACTACTTCTGCATGTCGGCAATACTCATCGCCTCTCTGGCGAAGATGGGCTACCGTGACGACCCGCGGGTGATAAAATACATCCGTGCGGTAATGAACGACCAGATGCCGGGCGGCTGGGACTGCTATGATAACAGCTACGGAGTTGGAGACTCCTGCCCGATGGATAACATGAATATCCTGATGCTGCTGGGGCAGTACCTCGATTACCGCAGCAACCCAAAGCTCTATGGGGCTATCGATAACCTGCTAATGCACTGGCAGGAAAGAACACATCTTTACGGGTTCGGGGTAGGGAAACGCTTCCGCAGCCTGCAATACCCGGCCGTAAAGTACGGTATCCTGCGGGTGCTGGATGTGCTTTCTCTGTTCCCTTACGCCATAAAAAGCCCGGCTTTTCAAAGCATGATTGACTGCGTGTATGCCAAAGCTGTTGGCGGATGTTATTTTGCCGAATCTGGGGATATCGTTTATACTGATTTTGACTTCAGCCAGACCAGAGAGCCCAGTCGCTGGATTACGTTTTTAGTGAATAGAA
The DNA here is from genome assembly GCA_016930185.1 of Dehalococcoidales bacterium. GTDB lineage: Bacteria > Chloroflexota > Dehalococcoidia > Dehalococcoidales > RBG-16-60-22 > RBG-13-51-18. The sequence continues at coordinate 2,585 of JAFGHK010000005.1, forward strand.
TTGATAAGAGGATTGAAAGTATCCAATCAGGTTAAAAGAAAGGGGCCGTTGTGTATCGTGTTGAGGTCTCAGTAAAGGAGGGTTTCGCCGACCCGCGCTCGGAAGGACTACAAAAAGATATCCTGGACCTCGGCGTTAAAACGGTCAAGCGCGTCAAGGTCAGCAGCGTCTATTTGCTGGAAGGTAGGCTGGACGACAAAGAGCTTCTGGCCGTCTGCCGCGAACTACTGACCGACCCGATTGTCGAAGAGTATGCTACCGAGGAAAAGCCCGCCCCGCCCGGCGCCCGCCTGGTCGAGGTAGCCTATAATCCCGGCGTCATGGACCCTGTGGAAGACAGTGTGAAAAAGGGCATCCGCGACCTCGGTATTACCACCATTACCGCCGTCAGGACGGCCAGTAAATACCTCCTCTGGGGCGATATCTCCGATAATACTCTTGAGTCCATCTGCGACAAGTTGCTCGTCAACAGCGTCGTCCAGCACATCGTCGCCCGTAAGGAGGCGGTGGCGCTGCCTTCAGCATCCTATAAATTCAGGTTGGAGAATATAGACATCACCAGGATGGATGATAATGCCCTGATGGAATTAAGCAAGGGCCGTTTCTGGCTGAATATTCATGAAATGCGCATTATCCAGAATCACTTTAAAAAGCTGAATCGCCAGCCGACCGACGTGGAGCTGGAAACGCTGGCGCAAACGTGGTCAGAGCACTGTATTCACAAGACTTTTAAAGCTAAAATCACACTCGGTAAAGAAGTCATCGATAGCCTGATGAAGAGCACGGTTATGAAGGTGACGCAGGAGTTGAACAAGCCCTGGTGCCTTTCCGTGTTTAAAGATAACGCTGGCGTTATCGATTTTGATGGTCGGTATGCCGTTTGTTTCAAGGTGGAAACACATAACCACCCCTCGGCGGTGGAGCCTTACGGCGGCGCGGCGACGGGTATCGGTGGGGTGATACGCGACCCGCTGGGGACGGGACTGGGCGCTTTCCCGATTATGAATACCGATGTTTTTTGCTTCGGCCCGCCGGACTACCCCTACGACGAGTTGCCTAAAGGTGTGTTGCACCCACGTCGTATTTTTAAAGGGGTTAGGGCGGGAGTGGCCGACTACGGCAACCGCATGGGCATTCCCACTTCCAACGGTTCGATATTTTTCGATAAGCGCTATGTGGGCAACCCGCTGGTCTACTGCGGTACGGTGGGCATTATGCCTAAAAACATGGGTCAGAAAGGCATGCAGAAGCCTGGCGATTTAGTCGTGGTGGTGGGAGGCAAGACGGGACGCGACGGCATTCACGGCGTAACCTTCGCCTCCGGCGACCTTGATAAAGAGTCGGAAACGCTGTCCCAAAGCTCGGTTCAGATAGGTAACCCTATCATGGAGAAGAAAACTCTCGACGCTATCATACAGGCGCGCGACCTCGGGTTATATCGACGTATTACCGACTGCGGGGGTGGGGGGCTTTCATCAGCGGTGGGGGAAATGGCCGAGGAGACCGGCGTGAGCGTCGACCTGGAAAAAGTGCCTTTGAAATATGCCGGACTTTCTTATACCGAAATCTGGGTATCGGAGTCGCAGGAGCGTATGCTATTAGCCGTCCCGCCGGAAAATATCGACCGCCTTTTGGCTATTTTCAATAATGAGGACGTGGAAGCTACCGTAATCGGCGAGTTTATGGATAACCGCCGTCTCCAGCTTTACTACGAGGGCAACCTGGTCTGTGACCTTGATATGGAATTTCTGCACAAGGGCTTGCCACAGCTGGAACGGGAGGGTCTCTGGCAGCCGCCCCGTTACCCCGATCCGGACTTCCCCCAGCCGCCCGACCTCAAGGAAGAATTAAAAAAGATACTCGGCTCGTGGAACGTATGCAGCAAGGAATGGGCCATCCGCCAGTACGACCACGAGGTGCAGGGCACCAGTGTGCTTAAGCCATTAGTTGGGACAAACAACGACGGCCCCGGTGATGCTGCTGTTATAAGGCCGCTGGCGGACTCGAAGAAGGGTATTATCATCTCCAACGGCATCAATCCTAAATATGGAGACATCGATACGTACTGGATGGCCGCCTCTGCCATTGACGAGGCGCTAAGGCAGATTATCGCGGTGGGCGGCAGCCTGGACGAGGTAGCCCTGCTGGACAACTTCTGCTGGGGCAACCCGGAAAAGCCTGACCGTCTGGGGGCTTTGGTCAGGGCGGCACAGGCTTGTTATGATATCGCCAGGGTTTACGGCACGCCGTTTATCTCCGGCAAGGACAGCCTCTATAACGAGTACGAGACCGGCGAGGAGACCATCTGCATCCCGCCGACGCTGCTCATCTCTGCCATGGGCGTGATGAATGACATCGATAAAGCCGTCACCATGGACTGCAAGCAGGCAGGCGACCTGATATACATTGTCGGAGATACATACAACGAACTCGGCGGGTCGCATTATTACGCAATTCATGGGCATATCGGCAACAGCGTGCCGAAGGTAAATCCGGAAAAGGGCAAAAAACTGATGAATGCGCTGTCGGCAGCGATGCAAAAAGGCCTGGTCAAAGCCTGCCACGACTTAAGCGAAGGGGGAATAGGGGTAGCGGCGGCGGAAATGGCCTTTGCCGGAGGTTTAGGCGTGAACATCGACCTTAAAAACGTGCCACTGGGAGAAACAATAGAACGTGATGACTATATATTATTCTCGGAATCGAACAGCCGCTTTCTGGTGGAAATAGCCCCTGAACATAAGCAGGCGTTTGAAAAAGCAGTGAAGGGGACCAACTTTACCCGGATAGGGCGGGTAACAGAAGAGGAAAAACTGGTGGTAACGGGTAAAAACGGCAAGGTAGTCCTTACTGCCCCGATAGATGAATTGAAAGAAGCTTGGCAGAAGCCTTTAAGGTGGTAGGTTTGAGATGAGTAAAATTAAAGTCTTAATGCTCCGTGCCCCCGGCACTAACCGCGACGTAGATACGCAAATCGCCTTCGAGGCAGTCGGGGCGGAGGTGGCGTCGGCGCTGGTGCCGGAACTCTTACGTAAAGAGAAACGTCTGGCTGACTATCATATTTTAATAATTCCCGGCGGCTTTACCTACGGCGACGATATATCCGCAGGCAGAATCATGGCTAACGAAATAAGATTAAGGCTGGGGGAGGACATTAAAAGGTTCGTGGCGGATGGGCGGCTTGTCATGGGCATCTGTAATGGCTTCCAGGTACTGGTGAAGACGGGCATTCTACCCGGCATCGCTGGGCAGAGCGCTCAGCCGGTGACTTTGACCAACAACGATTCCGGCAGGTTCGAGTGCCGCTGGGTTTATCTCAAGGCAAACGAGAGTAGTCCCTGTGTTTTTACTAAAGGAATTAATTGCATTTACGTTCCCATTGCCCACGGCGAGGGCAAGCTGGTCGCGGAGTCCGGCATGGCGGAAAAGCTGAATATCGCCCTGCAGTATGTCGATGAGAAGGGGAAAACTGGAGCGGGTTATCCGTATAACCCCAATGGTTCTGTAAATGATATCGCCGGCATCTGCGATGCTTCCGGTCGCATTTTCGGTATGATGCCCCACCCGGAGGACTTTATACGCTGGACGCAGCACCCCCGCTGGACGAGGGAAAGACCCAGGGAAGACCTGCTGGGCTTACAGATATTCACCAACGCGGTAGCGTGGGCGAAAGGGATTTAGGATTAAAGGAATTATTGATAACAGGGGGCAAGTGTTTTAGACTTCAATCCCCTGTTCTTTTAGGTAGTCGATAGCGTCTTGGATAGTAATTATCTTTTCCGCCGCTTCATCGGGTATTTCCAGTTTCTTTTCCGGCGTGCTAAAGGCTTCTTCAATCGACATTATCAGTTCAACCAGGTCTAGAGAATCAGCGCCCAGGTCCTCGACAAAGCTGGCGGTGGGTACGACATCCTTCTCGTCAACGCCGAGTTGCTCCACGACCATAGCTTTAATCTTATCATAAACCTTAGTTGCCACGTTTTTCCCCCTTTTAACGAGTATTCTGGCGGTCGGCAACTGCGCTGACCGACCCCAAGACCCCATTTATAAACTTGGCTGAACTACCTCCGCCGAAGGCCTTGGCCAGTTCAACCGCTTCGTTTACAGCTACTTTAATCGGTACTTTATTATCAAATAAAATCTCAAAGATTGCAAGTCTCAATATATTCCGGTCGATTATCGCCAGCTGTTCCACCGGGTAAGCAGGCGCATATTTCCTGATATTGCGGTCGATTTCCTTCATATTCTTGATGACACCTCTGAATAGGTCAAGGGAAAACTCGCTGATTTCTTCGTGAAGTCCGGCTTCAGTGAGTATTCTTTCTATGGCAGTTTCCGGTGGACGAGCCACAGAATCGACCTCATACAATGCCTGCAGGGCGAGTATTCTGGCTTTATGTCTTTTCCCTGTCATATTTTTAATGTCCTGAAAAGCTATTATATCATATCATGCAGTCATCAAAAAAACTGCTCAGCCTTACCAGCTTGAAGGAATTACGCTGAAACGTTAAAGTAATAGTAGGGGAACGTTATGATCGACGCCCGGAAAATAGAAAAGCTGCGTAAAATCGTAGGCAAAGAAAACGTGCTGGAATCCGTCGAGCAGATGGTGGCTTATTCTTACGACGCCACAAATATATGGTCGCATTTGCCGGACGTTGTTGTTTTCCCGACGAAGACTGAAGAGATTTCAGAGATTCTTAAATTCGCTAATGAAAACGGCATCCCGGTAACGCCAAGAGGCGGTGGGACTAATGTCAGCGGCGGCTCGATACCGATTAAGGGCGGCATCATCCTCTGCACGACCAAAATGGGCCGTATTATTGAGATAAGCAAGACCAACCTGAACGCCACGGTCGAACCGGGCGTGGTTTTACAGGACTTCCAGGAAGCCCTGGCCATGGAGGGGTTGTTCTTTCCCCCCGACCCCCAGAGCTTTGCCGGCTGCACGATGGGTGGGGTTATCGCGGAGAATTCCGGCGGGCCTTCCTGCCTGAAATACGGCGTCGCCAAACAGTATGTTTTGGGTCTTGAGGTAGTCCTGGCCGACGGCCGGGTAATGAAATTGGGCGGACTCACACCGAAAAACCGCACCGGCTATGAGCTGATAATGCTGTTCACTGGCTCCGAGGGCACACTGGGGGTTATCAGTAAAATAACCCTGCGCCTGTTGCCGGCGCCCAGGGCCAGCAAAACTATCGTGGCGGTTTTCAGCGACGTGGCGGTGGCCGGGGAGACTGTGACCGCCATCATTGCCAGCAGCGTCCTGCCGTCAAAGGTAGAATTCCTGGATAGCTGGACTTTTGAGAAGTTACGCGGCCTTTTACCAGACTATGTCCTCGATATCTCGCAGTTGGTTCTACTGATACAAGTGGACGGCCTGCCGCAAACTGTGGACGCTGAAACACAGCAGATCTTGGATATCTGTAAACAATGGGCGCGTGAGGTAAGGGTTGCCGCCGATGCAGATGAAGCTGAGAAATACTGGCAGGCTAGGGGCGCGCATTTTTCAGATATTCACAGTCGCGCTCATACCATCGTTAACGAGGACGTCTCCGTTCCACGCGATAAAATAGCCGACTTTATACGGCTGGGACGGGAAAGCGCCAAACGCCATGACGTTCCGATAAGTTTCGCCGGGCACGTAGGAGACGGTAATTTTCACCCGGCAGTGCTTACGGACAGTCGGGACAAAGAGCATTACCAGCGTGCCTTGAAATGTGTCGATGAAATCATTGATATAGCCTTGAATCTCGGCGGCGTGCTCTCCGGCGAGCATGGCATCGGACTGGAAAAGCAGCGTTTTCTCAAGAAAGCCATGGACCCCCTGGCGATAGAAACGATGAAGAAGATAAAAGACATCCTCGACCCCAATCACATCCTCAACCCCGGGAAAATCTGGGAAGAATCTAAAGAATGAAAACCACTCCGGTTTACGAGCAGATAGAAAAATTTAAGTCTGACCTTGATACCTGCACCAAGTGCGGCTTCTGTATGTCTGCCTGTCCCGTGTACCAGGAAGAAAAGGTGGAATCGTCGGTGGCGAGGGGTAAAATCATGCTTATCCGCTCGCTGCTTTCCGGGGAGCTTGAGGTTACCGACGAATTGGCGGAGCAGCTTAACCGCTGCACCTTATGCATGACCTGTGCGCAGAACTGCCCCGCCGGGACTCACGTGCCGTCGGTCATCACCGCCGCCCGGGCGGACAAGGTTAAGCGTAAGGGCGTGCCTTTTCCCTATAACTTTATATTCCGCTGGCTTTTACCGCGGCGCAGACTCTTCGGTTGGGTGGTGAGGTTTGTCTCCTGGTTTCAGGGTGTTTTCATGCCCAAAACAGAGGGGACTATCCGCCACCTTTCCTTTTTCCTCGCGGCGCTGGGGAAAGGTCGGCACATCCCACAAATAGCCCCGAAGTTCCTGCGTCAGTCCGTCCCGGAAGTAAATAAACCACCCGCCGGTACCCCGGTCACATGCACCGTCGGCTATTTTACCGGCTGCATGACCGACTTCGTTTTTCCTGAACTGGGCAAGAAGATTATCAAATTCCTGAATAATAACGGCGTGGAGGTTATCGTTCCGCGGGGGCAGGGCTGCTGTGGGGCACCGGTTTTCCTAGGCACTGGCGACTTTGACACCGGGCGCAAGATGGCCGATGCCAATGTTAAGGCTTTTCAAGACTTGGACTACGTTATTACCGACTGTGCTACCTGCGCCTCCGCGATGAAGGATTACGTAAAATTCCTGGCGGACAATGAGGAGAGAAAGCAAGAATATACGGAGTTTGAGGCTAAAATTAAGGATATCACCGAGTTCCTGGTAGATGTGTTAAAACTATCTCCTTCCGCCTATAAAGTCGCCCCGGAGTTCAAAGGCAAGACCGTCACCTTCCACGAGCCCTGTCACCTGGGGCGCTACCTGGGTGTAAAAGAGCAGCCCCGGCAGATATTGAACTCCTTGAAAGATATAAAATATATGGAAATGCCCGATGCCGACCGTTGCTGCGGGATGGCGGGGACTTTCAGCATCAACTATTACGAGCTTTCTAAGAAAATAGCCGATAAAAAAGCCGCTTCTATACGCTCGACCGACGCGGATGTCGTCGTCACTGACTGTCCCGGCTGCCAGATACAGCTAATCGATACTGCCAAACGCAACGGTATGCCCCAGCAGGTTCTGCACATCATGGAACTATTTGAATAGACTACTAAGGGATGGGGGAGGGGGAGTAACTCCCCCTCCCAAATTCTCTTTATAAGCCTTAAGCCTTTTCTGCCGTGGCTTTGGCGCGATCTTCGGTGGTCATCTCCGCCAGGCGTTTTACCTCTTTCACGTCCAGGTTCAGCCCCTTGGCCACTCTGGTGCCGTATTCGGGGTCGGATTTATAGAAAATAGCCGTCTGCCTTAGCTGGATACGCTTGCGTGCGTTGCAGAGGTGCGTGGTGATGTTGCCGATGAGGTGGTCTCTGTCCATGTCGGTCATCACGCGGCGGTAAAGCTCGCCGGCTTGGAAGAAGTCGTCGTTGGGATGGTTATACGGCTGACGTTTCGCTTCGCCGGATACTTTAAACGGAGGCTCAGCTGCATCCGGATTGGGTTCCGGCCCGTCGAAACTATTGGGGTAGTAATTGGGACCGCTGCCGCTGTTATCGCCCAAAGCCATATAGCCGTCGCGCTGATAGTAGTTGATCGTGGCTGCCTTGGGTCGGTTGATGGGCAAGAGGTGGTAGTTTGGCCCCAGACGGTGTAAGTGCGTATCGTGATAGGAGAACAGCCGGCCCTGCAGTAGCTTGTCAGGTGAGGCTGCAATACCGGGCACGAAGTTAGCCGGGGAGAAAGCCGCCTGTTCCACTTCTGCGAAGTAATTTTCCGGGTTCTTGTTCAGTACCATCCGTCCAATGGTCATCGGTGGGACGTCGGCGTGGAACCAGACCTTGGTGACATCGAAGGAGTCGAAGCGGTACTTCTCAACCTGTTCCGGAGTCATTATCTGCATTTCCAGTCGCCATGAGGGATAATCTTTCTTATCGATAGCCTGGAAAAGGTCGCGGGTGGCATGGTCGGGGTCTTTCCCCTTCATCTCCTGGGCTTCATCGCGGTTGAGATTCTCGATGCCCTGCTCGGTCTTGAAGTGGTACTTCACCCAGTAGTATTTGCCCTTATCGTTGTACCACTTGAAGGTATGGCTGCTGTAGCCATTCATGTTGCGGAAGGTGCGGGGCGTGCCGCGGTCAGAAAACAGGATGGTGACCTGGTGGATGGACTCCGGCGTCAGCGAGAGAAAGTCCCAGAACATATCGGCATTCTTGAGATTGTTGCCCGGGTGCCGCTTCTGTGTGTGGATAAAGTCCGGGAATTTCAGCGGGTCGCGGATGAAGAAGACGGGCGTATTGTTGCCGGTCATATCATAATTGCCTTCTTCTGTATAGAACTTGAGGGCGAAGCCGCGGGGGTCCCTCTCCGCATCGGCGGAGCCTCTTTCGCCGCCGACCGTGGAAAAGCGGGCGAATACCTCCGTACGCTTGCCGATTTCCGAGAGGAATTTGGCCCTGGTGTACTTGGTGACATCCGCCGTCACTTCGAAGTAGCCATGGGCGCCTGCTCCCTTAGCGTGGACGACCCGTTCCGGGATGCGCTCCCGGTCGAAGTGCCCCAGCTTCTCCAGCAGGTGCGTGTCCTGCATCAGGATAGGGCCTGGAATGCCGGCGGTCTTGGAGTTCTGGTCATTGTCAACAGGTGCGCCGAAGCCTGTGGTGTAGGTCTTTTTGCTTTTTGCCATTGCTTGCCTCCTTTATGACTTTATTAGCCATTGTCTCCAGGCGAATTCAAAGTATAATATATCACTAAAGAAAATGCAATGATGTGACTTTTCTCCTATAAATTTTTATCCGAGTATTGCATCCTTATTAAAGTAGTAGTTTAATATATGTCGCAGGGTCATTTTAGCAAAAAATATGACAGTTGGCCATTGCAGACAGGGAGTGATATGAAACCCAGAGAAATTAAGAAGGATATTTATTGCGTCGGCGCTGTTGACTGGGACAGGCGCTTGTTCGATTCCCTTATCCCCCTCCCCGACGGCACCAGCTATAACGCCTACCTGATTAAAGGCAGCCAGAAGACTGCCCTTATCGACACCGTCGACCCGCCCATGAAGGACGTGTTGTTCAATAACCTCGACCAGCTCGGCATCAAGCGTATCGATTTCGTTATCTTTAACCACGCCGAGCCCGACCACTCCGGCAGTATCCGTGAGGTTTTAGAAAAGTACCCGGAAGCTAAAGCCGTTTGTACTCCCAAATGCAAGGACATGCTCATCGACCGCTTTATGGTCGATGTTAATAGATTTAAAACCGTTGAAGACAAAGAAACAATTTCACTGGGCAACCGTACTCTTGAGTTTATTTATGCCCCCTGGGTGCACTGGCCGGAGACTATGCTGACCTATCTCCAAGAAGATAAAATCCTCTTCCCCTGCGACTTTTTCGGGTCGCACCTCGCCATATCGGATATGTATGTCCGTGATGCCGGGCAGGAGTACGAAGCCGCGAAGCGTTATTGGGCGGAAATAATGATGCCCTTCCGACTCCAGATTCAAAAGAATCTGGAAAAAATCAAGGACTACAGGATAGATATTATCGCTCCCAGCCATGGTCCCATACACGATAAGCCGCAGTTCATTATCGATGCGTACCGAATGTGGGCATATGATGAGCCCGGCAATATCGTCGTCGTGCCTTATGTTTCCATGCATGGCAGCACCCGCCGCATGGTCGCCTATCTCGTGGAAAATCTCACCCGCAAAGGTATTACCGTCAAGCAGTTCGACCTTGCCGTTTCCGATATCGGCAAACTGGCGATGGCGCTGGTAGATGCCGCCACGATTGTCATCGGAACACCTACCGTTCTTACGGGACCCCATCCCAACGCCGCCTATGCCGCTTTTCTGGCCAATGCTATTAAGCCCAAGGCTAAATTCGCCTCTGTTATTGGCTCTTATGGTTGGGGAGGCAAAGCGGTGGAGCAAATCGCCGCCATGATTCCCAATCTTAAGGTGGAAATCCTTGACCCGGTAATCATCAAGGGTTATCCTAAAGAGGCGGATTTCCAGGCGCTGGATAAACTCGCCGATACTATCGCCGCCAAACATAAGGGGGCTGGTCTGGTATAATATGCCTGTCGTGAAAGGAGTAGCATGTTAAAAATCTCCAGGGAAACTAAGCTCAATCCGCAGGAGGTCGTTAAAAAAGCCGTGGCATTTTTCGGTCCCGGAGGTTACGGACTGCGGCTCAAAGCGGAGGATGACTGTACTGCTTACTTTGAAGGGGGCGGCGGTAGTATAAAAGTCATCGCCGCGGCCCGTGATAAAGGCAGCACGGTAGATATAGAATCGGTGGAATGGGACTATCAGGCAAAGCAATTCTTTGATAAACTAAAGTAATCTGTTAATCATATTTTCAGGAGGGGCAAGATGGCATACACGGCTAAGGACTACACTAAACTAATCGGCATGGAGGGTTTCAGTCAGACCCTTTTGAACAATCACTTTACGCTTTATCAGGGTTATGTCACCAACACCAATAAACTCACCGACATTCTGGCGGCCATGTTGAAAGAGGGCAAGACCGCCACGCCGGAATACGCCGAGCTCAAACGGCGCTTCGGCTTCGAGTTCAACGGCATGCGTCTCCACGAATACTACTTCGGCAATCTCGGCGGCAAGACCCCGCTGGATACATCAGGCACCCTGGCCAGGAAACTTGCCGCGGCTTTCGGTAGCTATGACGCCTGGGAGAAGGATTTCAAGGCTACCGGTGCCATGCGCGGCATCGGCTGGGTGGTGCTTTACCAGGATGATGTCACCGGCACCATGTTCAACCAGTGGATTAACGAACATGAGGTGGGACATCCCGCCGGCTGCAGGCCTTTACTGGTCATGGATGTATTTGAACATGCTTTCATGATTGATTATGGCCTTAAGCGAGCCGACTACATAGCGGCGTTCTTTAAGAACATCGACTGGAAAGCAGTGGAAAGCCGCGTAAAATAAGCTGCTTGGGTTTTCGGGAGGCATGGCGATGGCTGAAAAAGTGACACTGAAGTCTGTCCTGGACATAGCTATTAAAAAGGAAATCGAGGCGCAGGAATTGTACCTTGGCCTTAGTAAGAAGGTTGTTGAACAGTCCGCTATAGATATGTTTCTGGAGCTCTCTAGAGTAGAGAAGAAACATGAGAACATGTTACGCGACTACGCGGGGGGAAAGCTGCAGAAGGGGGCGCTGAAAGGCGACCACGTCATCGACTACAAGATTGCTGAGAAGCTTGAGCAGCCGCCTATCGAGCCTGATATGAGTCTGGCTGATGTTCTCCTCCTGGCGGCTAACCGCGAGAAAGCCTCCAATGATTTCTACGTCAGCCTTGCCGCTTTACACCCGGACGGTGAAATAAAAGAACTCCTGGAAGAACTCGCCTCCCAGGAGCTGGAACATAAGCGCCGTATCGAAGGACTTTATACGCAGGTTGCTTTTCCACAGACATCCGGTGGATAGCCGGTAAAGCGCTATTTCCTTTTCCTGCTCAATAACCTGCTTAACAGATCTCTAAGCTGCTTAACACTGTAAGGTTTGGCGATAACAGCCCTAAATCCGTATTTCTTATAATCGGACATGATCGGGTCGGTCGCATAACCGCTGGAAACGATTACGGTAGCTTCAGGGTCTATCTCCAGGAGCTTTTTAACCGCCTCTTTGCCACCCATTCCTCCGGGAATGGTGAGGTCCATGATAACAGCATTAAACGGGTCTCTCGCCTTTTTTGCCTGCTGATATTTTTCGAGGGCTTCAACCCCGTCACCTGAAACCTCCACTATGTAGCCGGCCATTCCCAACATGTTCTTCAGCATTTTCCTGATTATTTCTTCGTCGTCCATTATCAGCACCTTGCCGCCCGCCTGCCTGGATCCCTCAAATGTCAATTCCTTTGCTCCTTTCAGCGCTTTTTTCGTCGCCGGCAAATACATATGGAAAGTCGAGCCTTTATTTTGCGTGGATTCTACGAGTATGGCACCGTTGTGGTTCTTGACCACGGAATAGGCTGTCGTTAGTCCTAGTCCGCTCCCTCTCTGCTTGGTAGTAAAATATGGCTCGAATACTCTCTGGAGTTGTTCAGGAGACATGCCCATCCCCGTATCTGAAATATCTACACGGATATAGTTGCCTCTTTGTAAAGGAAGGCTGTCACTCTTCTTCACGGCCTGGTTTTCGGCGCTGATTTTTAGCATCCCGCCCCCGGTCATGGCTTCATCGGCATTGATGACCAGGTTGTTTATGACCTGGCTGATTTGCCCCTCGTCGACTTCCATCTGCCACAGGTCGTCCGGTAAAGATAATTCCAGTTTGACCTTGGAGCCTCTCAAGGCAAACTCGGCGGATTCTTTAATCAGCTCGGCGGCGTTAACCAGTTTCTTTAGCGGTTTACCGCCTTTGGCAAAGGTTAAAAGCTGTTGTGTCAGGTCTCTGGCGCGCACCGCGGCCGCTTCCGCCTCGTCGAGCATCTCATAAGTTGGTTCAGAGGAGGAAATGTAAGTCTTTACCAGTCCGATATTTCCCATGATACCGGTCAAAAGGTTATTAAAATCGTGCGCAATGCCGCCTGCCAGCATTCCTATTGTTTCCATCTTGGCCATGCGCAAACGTTCCTGCTCCTGCAATTCGTTGGCGGCTACGAGCTCTATATCGCGTAGCGCAAAGGCTATATCCGTGGCAATTTCAGAAAATAGGGATATTTCCTCTGAATCCTGTATCAATTTGTTGGATATCGAGGCGCACAAAACGCCGTAAATACCTCCCTCTATTTCCAGCCTTATGGTCATACTGCCAGTATCGGCGTTTCCGCATAATGCCGGGCAACCATTGCATTCTGTTGCCGGGTCTTCGGTAATAACCACCTGTTTTTGTTTTAACGCCTTATTAACGCATTGAGGCATTTGCCCCTGTTTCATCAGTTCAATCAGGGTAGCGAACTCCTTATTCGTATTCGCCCCCGCCCAGATAATCGGCTGCTGGTTCTCATCCAGTAAAACAATCCAGGTACTGTTAAAGCTATGGCTTCCTACAAGGCTATCACAGACTTTCTGAATAAGCAGGCTGCGGTCCTTTTCCCGCGTTATCAGCTTGCTGACATTTCGTACGGAGCGTAACGTGAGGTTGAGATGGTTGATTCTTTCCTCTGCCGCCTTTCTTTCTGTTATATCCAATGCCGATACAACGATGCATTTATTGCCCCGCAGCGTTATTTGTTCGGCGGAAAATAAAAGCGTCTTGATTTCACCGGATTTGGTCCGCATCAATATCTCGTAATCCTTAAGCCGTCCCTCGGTATTTACTATTCTGTAAAATTCTTTTCTCTGCTCTGGGTAAACCCATAAGTTAAGCTCAAGTGTAGTCTTGCCGATAATTTCCCGACGCTCATATCCGGTTATACGAGTGTGTTCCGCATTAGCGTCGATAAACCGCCCCTCATCCGTTGTAAGGACAGCCATCAGATTAGGAGAAGCATGAAAAGCTTTATTGAACCTCTCCTCGCTTTCTTTGATAACCTCCTCGGAGCGTTTTCGCTCGGTAATATCCAGTACCGTTACGGTGACTCCTTTTGAATGGTCATCAGGGTCGAGGGGCGCTGTACTTAATATAACATTCAGGATAGTGCTATCCTTGTGCATGAATACAGTCTCGACGGATCCTGTTTCACTAGGAGATAACCCACGGTATTTCTTGCCAACGCGTTCAAATTCTTCATCACTGGGGTAAACCATCCGTGACGATTGGCCTAGGAGTTCATCACGGTTATAACCCACCATTTCACAGAAGCTATCGTTCACTTCTGTGAAAACCCGGTCAACCAGCAAGGCAATACCTATCGGAGCCGCGCTAAAAATGGAACTCACTCTCTCCTCGATGGACTTGCGGGCTTCCTCCGCAACTTTCTGCTCGGTGATATCCTGGGCGAAACCTACCAGGCCGATTGCTTTGCCATCATTATCCAAAATGGGAATTTTGTCCGTTTGCACCCATCTCATCCCGGCGGCAGACTCATGTTGTTCCATAATATTTAGCTTGGGATGTCCAGTGGTAAAAACTTCACGGTCTGCATTTGTCATACTTTGCGCAATGTCTTTTGAAAAAAGGTCGAAAACCGTTTTTCCTAATAAATCTTCCTCGACCATATTCAAAGTCGTTGCCATGGTTTTATTGACCCGCAGGAATTTCCCTTCCAAATCCTTATAAAATATCTGAATGGGGGCTGAATCTATTATCAGCTTTATTTCCTCACTATCTCTTTCCAGTTGCTCTTCCATTCTTTTACGTTCGGTAATATCTGCAACCATTGCCAAAAAACCGAGTGGATTCCCTGATTTGTCGCGGAGTATTGTAACTTTGATATCTCCCCAGATGATATCTCCATTCTTATTTATATAACGCTTTTCCCTGTGATAATAGGGTAACTCGCCCTTTTTCAGTTTTTCCAGGTTCTGCTGGTCTATCTGGGCATCTTCGGGGAAGCTGATGTCTTTAAAAGTCATGGAAAGCATTTCCTGTTCGCTGTATCCGAACATCTTGCAGTATTGGTCGTTCACCATTGTAAAACGATAGTCCAGACTTGATAATACAATCCCCAAAGGGCCTTCCTGGAATATTTGCCGGAAGCGCTCCTCGCTCTCTACTATTGCTTCCTCCGCCTGCTTCCGCTCGGAGACATCGCGGATTATCATACTGGTCTTTGCCTTGCCTTCTTTATCGTAAAATACCTTGCTGGATAATTCGATTGAGAATTTAGTACCGTCGGCCCGGATGCCGATAAGCTCTCCTGAAAACTCGCCTGTAGTCCTTCTTTCCTCAATTGCTTTTTCCAGTCGGGGGTCGGATTCATCGATTACGCCGCTTCTCCCAATTCGGCAGATTTCCTCCTCGTTCCTCCCGAACATCCGGCAGGCTTCAGGATTGGCTGCTAAAATTCCGCCGTCCGGCGATGTCAGCAGAACGGCATCCTTGCTGTATTCAAAAATCAAGCGATACCTTTCCTCAGACTCTTGAAGAGCTTTCTCTGCTTTCTTCTGCTTGGTAATGTCCATGAAGGTGGTATAAACCCGGTATGGGGTTGATTCCCCTTCCCTGAATTCCGGAATAGCGTCAACTAATATCCACCTGTGCTCGTTGATTTTCGGGTTAAAAATACCCATAACTACATTTCCCACGGCTTTTCCGGTACGCAACGCAGCCATTGAGGGGTGTTCCTCACCGGGGAAATCGGTGCCGTCTTCATGGATGCTTTTCCAGCGGGGGTCTACTGATGTCCTGCCTAATATCTGGTCTATAGACAGACCCAGGATACGCTCCGCCGCTGAGTTGGCTGAAATTATTTTTCCATCAGCCTCCTGGTAGACAACGCCCTGCGCCATTGTCTCGAACAGGGTGCGAAACCTTGTCTCACTCTCTTCTAGTGCTTCTTCCGCCTGATTCCGCTCGGTAATATCTGACGCAATCGATATCAGGCACGGCTCTTCTTTCAGGTTAATTTTTGCCATAGACAGGCTAAACGTCCGGATTTCTCCCGATTTCGCTCTGAATCTTGCCTCGGCATTTGATACCGCCCGTCTTTTTTTTAGGGACTCTACCATTGCCTTTCTTTGCTCGGGGTCGTGCCATAAATTTAATTCAAGAGCTGTATGGCCGATAAGTTCATCGCGACTGTATCCCATAGCTCTGCAATATGCATCGTTTACTTCAATAAATCGTCCTTCTTTTAACGATGTAATTACCATCAGGTTGGGAGAATCACGGAATGCCAGCGAAAACATTTTCTGGCTTTCTTTCAAGGCCTCCTCTGCCTGCTTACGTTCAGTGATTTCCAGGGTGATTTCGGTGGCGCCTATCACACTGCCATTTTCATCGCGGACAGGGTAGCCACGTACGGACCATATTCTTCCATCGGGGCTGTTCATTTCGCCCTGGTGCGGCTGGCCGGTAGCAAAGCACTTGACAAGAGGGCAGCCTATACACGGTTCGTTGCGGTTCTGCCAGATTTCATAACAATAACGACCAACCAGTTTTTCAGGCGATGTGCCTACTGATTCACTCGCAGCTCTATTTGCCCATATTAACTTAAGTTCCCTGTCCTGGTAGGTTACAAGTTCTAATACCCCGTTGAGAATGGCTGCTTTCTCTCGTTCCGATTCCTTTAATGCATCCTCTGCCTGTTTCTGCTCGGTGATGTCCCTTTGCACAGAGAGTAGACATTTCTTGCCACCTATTACGATAGCTTCAGCGGAATATTCCCAGGTGCGGATTTCCCCTGATTTTGTGCGGAATTTATATGCCTCTTGGCTTATCCTCTTGTTCTTTTCAAGTAGCTTCTGTATTTTCACCCTGTCTTCTGGGTTAACCCAGAGGTTAAGTTCAAGTGTGCTGTGGTCTATCAACTCATTTAGAGAATAGCCTGTATTTTTAACTACGGCATCATTAGCATCAAGGATAATGCCGTCGTCGAATGTGACAATCATAGCAGCGTCGGGGCTGGAACGGAAGGCTTTAGAAAACATTTCCTCTGTCTGTCTAAGCGCCTCGTACATTCGTTTCCTGTCAGTTATATCCCGCAAGATAACTATATCAACCATTTTTTGCCTGAAATAAATGAGACTGGCACTTACCTCAGTATGAATCGTAGTGCCATCTCTGGATATAATGTCCAGGTCGTATCGTTCCGGTACTTTCATGCCGGCAATTCTTTGTCTGTATATCTCCGCCGCATTTTGTTTTTGTTCCGGTACAATAAAATCGAGAAACGGTTTACCGATTAACTCTTCCATAGAATATCCGCTTATCTCGAGCATCTTGAAGTTGCAGTATTGGATGAGGTTTTCTTCGATATATACAATGCCGTCATTACCGTGCTCAACAAGGTTGTGATATTTTTCCTCGCTCTCTTTCAGCGCCGCCTCTGCCCGTTTCTGTTCCGTAATATCCTCGTACATAGCCATATACTGCTTTTCGCCACCCCACATTACCTCCCGGCGGAATACCATCAGGTTTCTCACCTCTCCGTCAGATCGCCTGATGCTTAGTTCGTATTTCCAGGGGACATACTCCTTGAGTTTTCTTTTCTTTTTCCTTTCCTGGCAAGCGGCATAACTCTCCGGAGTGTAGAGTTCACTTCTTTTCACTGCTGCCAGTTCTTCTACTGTTTTATACCCGAAGATATCCAGGACGGCTTTATTGGCATATATCAGGGCGCCATCCTCTGTCACGATGCGAACCCCAAACGGGCTGGTATCCATAGAATTCTTGAAGTTCTGCTCGGAGGCGAGATATGCCTGGGCTAGGTCGATGTTATCCTCACCGGGTACATCGTTATCATTCCTGGTAACATTCTTTACGGTCTGCTGAAATTTAGACAGGTATCCTTCAGCCTTAGAGAGTCTTTTTTCCAGTTCTTCATAAGTAGGTTTTTTCTTGTTCATTGTTAAACACCTGAAAAGCCGAGGCTGCTTGCTGGCTGGTCTAAATAAAATAAGCGTCTTATATTGCTATCATCAATACATTATCTAGTGACAGCTACGACGCTCATTAATCCATGTAACACCCCCAAACTAATCATTCAGAGGTCAAAAGTATAAGGATTGTTTCACAAAACCATTAATAATTAAGTGTATATGCCGCTTGAAAGTGTTGTCAAGTGGCAAATGAATAACCAGCCGATAGCCATGTGACCGTGCATTTATTACGATTCTTACTCTCTGTGTGCTTCCATCGCTTGTGTGTTATGCGTGGCTTCTGCTTGACACCTTAAGCCTGTAATTGCTACACTTTTCTTGTTTCCCCCTAAACACAGTTGGGGCGGAGTACGCAAAGAAATGAACATTAAAAAAGTTGGCATCCTCTACCATCCGATGGTCGAAGCTACACTCGCCAAGGCCAAGGAACTGGAAAGCTCCTTGACCATGCAAGGAATCGTTGCCTGGAAATCATCCTCATGGGAAAAAGAGGAAATTCATACTATGCTTGAAGGCACCGACCTGCTTTTGACCGTAGGCGGCGATGGCACTATTCTCCGCGCGGTACAGGCTGTTATACCGGGTATTACCCCTATTACCGGCATTAATCAGGGTAAGCTTGGCTTTTTAACGGAACTGGATGCCGCTGAAGCTATACAGAAATTGCCTCTGATTTTTGCCGGCCAGGGCTGGATCGACGAGCGCGTCATGTTGCAGGCAGAGCTTGTATCACAAGGACATGAGCCGCGTGTTTTTCATGCCCTGAATGATGTCGTCATCGCGCGGGGTGACATCCCCCGCATTATTCGTATCGACGCTGTCGTCGATGGCCAGCCTCTTACAGCATGGAAAACTGATGCTCTGGTTATCTCTACAGCAACCGGCAGCACCGCCTATGCCCTCGCCGCGCGGGGTCCCATTATGCACCCGCAGTCCCGCGATATCTTGCTCGTGCCGGTAGCTCCGCATTTATGCCTTTCTTATCCCCTAGTTCTGCCGGAAACCGCTGAAATTAGTTTACGCCTTAACACCTATCATTATGCTGCTTTAACCGTGGATGGCCATATCAATCTGTCCGTATCCGACGGCGATACGGTTATTATTAAGCGCAGCCCGCACGTAGCGCGGTTTTTTAGAATACGCGCTGAAAATTCGTTTTATTTATCTTTGGAAGACAAATTGAAAGGAAAACAAGGTGAGTCAGGTAGAAAAAGCTAAAATTACCGATGCCCAGCAAATACACAAGCTCGTGAATTATTTTTCTGAAAAGGGCCTGATGCTCGCCAGGCCGTTGAGTGAGATATGTGAATCTATACGCGACTTTTTTGTGGTAAGGGAAGATTCAAAGGTCATCGCATGTGCTGCTTTGCACGTCAGCTGGGTTGACCTAGCTGAAATACGGTCGATGGCTGTTATTGAAGATAAGCAGAAAACAGGTCTGGGGGCCGTACTTGTGGATGCATGTCTGAAGGAAGCGGAAGAACTCGGTATCAAAACGATATTCTGCTTTACCTACCAGCCGGACTTTTTCAAGCGCTACAAGTTTATTGATATCGATAAAAAAGAGCTTCCTCGCAAGGTCTGGACGGACTGTTTTCGCTGTCCCAAGTTCCCCGACTGCGATGAGATCGCGCTGATATATTATGCCTAAAAATAATGCGGATACTGCGGAAAAGACCCTTAAGCGTAAGTATGTCTTCGAAGGGCGACTAATCAAGGTGCGTGTCGATACCGTAGCTGCTGCCGACGGCCACCGCGCCGAGCGTGAAATTGTCGAGCACCCTGATGCCGTCGTTATGGTAGCTCTGGACAAGGACGATAATATATTGATGGTCGACCAGTACCGGGCCCCGCTGGGGAAAAATCTGCTGGAGATTCCGGCCGGCGTTATTGAAAAATCCGAAGATGCCGAATCGACTGCGGTTCGTGAGATGCAGGAGGAAACGGGCTATAAGCCGCAAAAGGTTGAGTTTTTAACCGGCTTTTATACCTCCCCCGGTTTCAGCAACGAATATCTGCATCTATATATGGTTACGGAATTGATGGAGTCGCGTCTTGAGGCCGAGGATACTGCCGGCATCGAACTGGTGCGGGTGCCGGTATCGCAGATAAATGAACTGATTACTTCAGGTAGAATCCAGGATGCCAAGACTATCGCCGGACTGCTATTGTTCCTGGAATACCGCAGGAGCCGCTAATTCTCTAGTTCTCCCACTTTAACGGCCGGCCGCCCATCAGGTGCATGTGTAGATGCCAAACCACCTGCCCCGCATACGCCCCACAGTTGACGGTCAACCGGTAGCCGTTTTTAAAAAGACCTTGCTCCCTGGCTACTTTGTTAGCTGCCGCTACCATCTTCCCCACCAGCGCTGCATCGCTTTCTTCCATGTCCGCCAGCGACGCTATATGCTTGATGGGCACTACCAGCAGGTGCACCGGCGCCACCGGATTGATATCAGGGAAGATAACCACATCCTTGTCGCGGTAGATGATATTTGAGGCTATTTCACCGCCGATAATCTTGCAGAAAATGCAGTCCGACTTGCTTTGTTCGGGGGTCATCTTTAACTCCCCTTTTCCCGAAAACTATAAATCAACCCAGACCTTGGGCTCGCCTACCGGGGATGGCGGACCTTTCATATCGAGGATGGTTGCCCTGGCATTCTTCACCTTGAAAACACCCACGTAGTCCCAGCCGTTTTCATCCACCCCCGGTTTATAAAAGGGGCGCTTCTCAACGACTTCTTTCTTTAAAGCCAGATCCTTTATTTCCTCCATCTGCCCGGCAACCCTTATCTGAATACCGTCGGCGTAATAGCACAGCTCGGCGGCCGGATTTTTTATCAGCTGCTTGTAAACGTCCTTGGGTGACTGCATGGAGAAGATAATGCCGTTTTCGTCCGACCGGAAAGTCCCCAAGGCGCGGACGTGAGGAGTATTGCCTTCTGCGGTAGCCATATATGCGATTGGATTTTTGGTAATGAACGCCAGAATTTCTTTTTTATCCATGACTTATCTCCTTATGATAAATCGACCGGTGTTATGCCGCCCGTCATGTTCTGCATCGACCAAGTGGAAGCCTCTACCGGCTTTAGCCTGAAAATGGCCATATGGTCAAGACCGAATTTTTCGATGTTTGGTTTTAAAAACGGGTATTTGTCCACGACTGCCTGCTTGATTGCGTTGTCTTTCAGCTCCTCTACCCGGCCGCTGACCCTAAGCTGGGTGCCATTGGCGAAGTAGCAGACCTCCGTCTCCGGGTTGGCAAGCAGCTGTTTGCAGACGTTTTTGGGATGGCTGGTGAAATAGATAATGCCGTCCTCGTCCGCCCGGAAACAACCCATCCCGCGTACGTGTGGCTTATTGCCGTCTACCGTGGCCATATAACCCATGGGATTTTTGGTAATGAATGCGTACATTTCCGTTTTGTTCATTATCATCCTCCACTTATTTTGGTATTCATAATTCTAGTGGGCTGACTTTTTATTGTCAAATGAATCAGCGGAGTTTATCAATTACCGCGTCCGCCACCTGTGAAGTACCAACGGCCGTAGGGTCGTCGCGGCGCTCTTTCATGTCGTAAGTCACGCTCTTGCCCTCCTTGATGACCGCTGCGATGGCATTTTCCAGTCGGTCCGCCGCATCTACCTCCCCGATGTGCCGCAGCATAAGCACCCCGGAAAGCATCATCGCCATGGGGTTGACTTTGTTCTGACCTTTGTACCTGGGAGCGCTGCCGTGGGTCGGCTCGAAGAGCGCAATCCCCTCCCCGATGTTCGCCCCCGGCGCCAGGCCCAGTCCGCCCACCAGCCCCGCACAGAGGTCGGAGACGATATCGCCGTAGAGATTGGGGGCAACGATGACGTCGTACTCATGCGGCCTTCTTACCAGCTGCATGCAGAGGTTATCGATGAGGGCCTCCTGGAACTCTATATCAGGGTAGTCTTTAGCTACCTCACGCGCCACGGAGAGAAAAAGCCCATCGGAGTATTTCATGATATTGGCTTTCTGTGTGGCCGTTACCTTCCTGCGCTTGTAGCGGCGGGCGTACTCGAAGGCGTATTTCACGATGCGCCGCGTGCCGTGCTCGGTAATCATCTTGATGCTCAAGCCGGAGTCCTCGCGGATGACATCGCCCTTTTGTTTATTGATGAACTTAATCAGCTCGCCGGCTTCTTTAGTGCCCCGCTCGAACTCCACCCCGGCGTAGAGGTCTTCCGTGTTCTCGCGGACGATAACGATATCAACATTACTGAAGGGGGTCGGCGCGCCGGGATAGCTCTTGCAGGGACGCAGGCAGGCATAGAGGTCTAATGCCTTGCGCATGGCGACGTTGACGCTGCGGAAGCCCGTGCCGATGGGAGTGGTGACCGGGCCCTTCAGCGCCACCTTGTTCTTTTTAATGGACTCGATTACGCGGTCGGGCAGGGGAGTGCCCTCTTTTTCCATGACCTCCGCCCCGGCGTAAGCCATCTCCCAGGAGAACTTAACCCCCGTTGCCTCCAGAACCCGCCTGGTAGCCTGGGTGATTTCCGGTCCGACCCCGTCGCCGGGTATTAAGGTAATGTTATACGGCGATTTCATATGCTCCTGATTATTCGTTTTTTCTGTTATTTTTTACGAGTGGCCTGTTCGTGAATATTCGTTTTATTTGTTTTTTAATAATTTTTTTTGGTGTTTTAGCTTTGGGCTGAAGCTGATTCGTTTTTATTCGTAGAACAATTATGGTGAGTTAAACAAGGTATCATGTAATTGTCATGTCCGGCCATGTAAAGTTTAACCCAAATGATGATAACAAACAACTGGTATGTGTCGGTTTTTTAAGAGTGCGGCGCCTACTCTCCCGGAATGATGGCGGGAAACTAAACCTTAATATCGCCGTGTTTCTGGATGTAGGGGATTAAGCCGCCCTCGTTGAGGATTTTCAGCATGACCCCCGGTATCTTGCCGAAGGTGAGTTTCTCCCCGCTGGTCAGGTCCTTGACCGTCCCCGCCGCGAGGTCCACCTCCAGCTCATCGCCGTTGTTTATTTTGTCGGTGTCGCAAATAAGGACAGGCAGTCCGAGATTAATCGCATTTCTAAAGAAAATCCTCGCCGCGCTTTTAGCCAGTATGGCGCTCACGCCGGCTATCTTGATTACCAGCGGGGCGTGCTCCCGGCTCGACCCCAGACCGAAGTTATTGCCCCCGACAACGAAGTCGCCGTGCTTGACCTTTTTGGCGAAGTCGGCATCGGCGTCCTCCAAAACGTGCTTGGCGAGCTCCGGCAGGTTGCTACGCAAATGGGCGTACCGGCCCGAAATAATATGGTCGGTGGAAATGCCGTCGCCGAACTTGTGCGCCCTGCCCTTAAGCAATTACATCACCTCCCGGGGGTCGGTAATCTTGCCCTTGAGCGCGGATGCTGCCGCGGTGGCCGGACTGCCGAGGTAAATGAAGCTCTTAGGATTGCCCATGCGACCCTGGAAGTTGCGGTTGGCGGTGGACAGGCATGCCTCCCCGTCGCCCAGAGCGCCCTGGTGCAGTCCCAGGCAAGGTCCGCAGCCGGGCGGCAGGATTATCGCCCCCGCCTCCACGAGCGTCTTGATATAGCCTTTATCTATGGCCTGTACCAGCACCTTCCGTGAGGCCGGCGCGATAATAAGTCGCACGGTTTTAACGGCTTTTTTGCCTTTTAAAATGCCAGCGGTAATAGCTAAATCTTCCAGACGGCCATTGGTGCAGGTGCCGATGACCACTTGCTGTATCTTCGTGCCTTTTAAGTCTTTTGCCAGCGCGGTGTTGTCCACCGTGTGAGGTTTGGAAACAGTCGGTTCAAGTTTGGCGACATCTATTTTAACCGTCTTTTCATAGGTTGCATTGGCATCGGCTGCTATCGATTTGAAGTCGCTGCCCCGCCCCTCCGACTTTAAGAACTCATGGGTCGTCTCGTCGGCGGCGAAAAGCCCTGCCTTGGCCCCGGCCTCCACCGCCATGTTGGCGACGGTGAAGCGACCGCTCATGCTCATCTTTTTAACAGCGCTGCCGTGAAATTCCAGCGCTTTATAGGTGGCGCCGTCCGCTCCTATCATGCCGATTAAATGTAGAATCAGGTCTTTGGCGCCGACGCCTTTTTGGAAGTCGCCGGTGACCTCGATTTTGAATGACTCTGGCACGCGGAACCAGTTTTTGCCGAGACCCATCGCTACGGCAACATCGGACGAACCCATGCCGGTGGCGAAAGCCCCCAGGCCTCCCGCCGTGACCGTGTGCGAGTCCGCCCCCACCACCACGTCCCCCGGCCGGGCGTAAGTCTCCTGGACAATCTGGTGGCAGACGCCGTCGCCGACCTCGCTTAAGATACACCCGCTCTGCCGCGAGAAGTCTCGCAGCAGGATATGGTCGTTGGAGAGGCTGGCATTTGGGCTCGGCGCCGCGTGGTCGATAAAGAGCACCGTCCTTTTAGCATTAGCCAGTTTGCCCATCCCGCTGCTCTGGAACTGGCGGACCGTCAGCGGCCCGGTGGTGTCCTGCACGAAAGCTAGGTCAACTTTGGCGATGACAATGTCACCGGCTTTAGCGTCCGTGCCGGACTTTTCGCTTAAGATTTTTTCCGCTAGTGTATTGCCCAAAAATGAATTCCTTTTCCAGTCTCTCCCTTTGTAAAAGGGAGACTAAGAGGGATTTTACTACATCGGGATGTTGCCGTGCTTCTTATAAGGGCGGCTCTCTTTTTTGTCTTTTAAAGCTTCTAAAGCCGCGATGACTTTGGCTCGTGTCTCGCCGGGCTGGATGACGGCGTTGATGTAGCCCATCTTAGCCGCCACGTAGGGATTATAGAGCAGCTCGCGGTATTCCTTGATTTTTTCCTGCTCTTTAGTCGCTTTGTCTTTCGCTGCGGCTATTTCTTTGCGGAAAATAATATCGGTCGCTGCCTCCGCGCCCATGACGGCGATTTCCGCCTGCGGCCAGGCCAGCGTATAGTCCGCCCCCAGCCCCTGACTGCACATGGCGATGTACGCCCCGCCGTAGGCCTTGCGCGTGATAAGCGTTATCTTGGGCACGGTCGCCTCGGCGTAGCACCAGAGTAATTTTGCCCCGTGACGTATGATGCCGCCCCACTCCTGGTGGCTGCCCGGCAGGAACCCGGGCACGTCGGCGATGGTAAGCAGGGGGATATTAAAGGCGTCGCAGAACCTGATGAAGCGTGTCGCCTTGTCCGACGCGTTGATATCCAAACAGCCGGCTAAATAATTGGGCTGGTTGGCGATGATGCCGACTACCTGCCCGTTCATCCGCGCGAAGGCGGTAATCATGTTCTGCGCCCACTGCCGTGCCGACTCCAGATACTCTCCATCATCCACGATGGCTTTAATAACGTCCTTCATGTTGTAGGTCTTATTGGAGTTTTCCGGCAGGATTTCATCCAGAGCCGCTTCGGCGCGGTCGGGGGTATCCTTAGTCTTGAGATATGGGGGCTTTTCCTCATTGTGCGACGGGAGATAGCTCAAGAGACACTTGATTTCATCGATGGCCTGCTTATCGTCGTCGCAGGCGAACTGGGCCACGCCGCTCTTGGTGCTGTGGGTTATCGCCCCGCCCAGCTCATCGTTGGTGATTTCCTCACTCGTCACGCTCTTGACCACCGCCGGCCCGGTGATGAACATGTAGCTGGTTTTTTTCACCATGAAAACGAAGTCGGTCATCGCCGGTGAATAGACGGCGCCGCCCGCCGCCGGCCCCATGACGGCCGATATCTGGGGTATGACCCCGGAGGCGCATGAGTTCCTGTAAAATATGTTGCTGTAGCCGTCGAGGGCGTTGATGCCTTCCTGGATGCGCGCCCCGCCGCTGTCGATAAACCCCACCATCGGGACTTTCATCTTCATCGCCAGGTCCATGACGCGGCAGATTTTCCGGGCGTGCATCTCGCCTAGCGTGCCCCCGCGAGCCGTGAAGTCCTGGGCGAAGGCGCAGACGGTGCGGCCGTTCACCCTGCCGAAGCCAGTAATCACGCCGTCCGCCGGGATGGACACCTTATCCAGTCCGAAGTTGCTCGAGCGGTGCTCCACTAAAAGGTCGGTCTCCTGGAACGTGCCCTTATCGAAGAACAGGTCGAGCCTTTCACGGGCGGTCAGCTTGCCAGAATCGTGCTGTTTTTGGACGCTTTTTTCGCCGCCCCCCGCCTTAAGCTCCGCCTCAAGTTTCTTAAGTTTCTCGTTGTCCTTGCTCAAATACGTTTCACCTCGCAGTTATAGCCTGAAAACAAGTAAATGATAACATAAGGTGAGTGAGTGGGCAAATGGGAGTGCTAGTTTGAACGTCATTCCCGCGCAGGCGGGAATCTATCAATATGTCTGCCAAGGATTAGTTAGACCACCCGAAGAATTTCTGAAACCAATTCTTTTTCAAAGTATTCTGTTCTTCAGGTAATCCCTGAAACTCTCGAAGTTTCTGAATTGTCTTTCTCCCCCAGTATTTACTTAGTGATTCGCGGCGGGACAATAGCTTTTTCAACATTAAATCATATTCACATATGATTCGTCCGCCTTTACCTATAACGGTTATTCTGGTTAGATTTTGTCTAATGCGGGGCTTTTCCCTGATTTCAACATCTGACCATATCTTTTCAAATTTACTATCAATATCTTTAAAGGCAATAGTTGAATGAAAACTGAACTCTCTTTGGGGATCCCATGTTTGACAACTAGATGCTTTCCTTAACTCTCGGGATAATTCCCATCTTAGTGATTCTAGTTCTTTTGATGGTTCAATATCTAAATAAATTACCCTGGATTTTGTTTTAAAGTACCAGAAGCCTTTAATTTCAAATGGTACAAGTGTGTATTTACTTCCTACCTTTTCGACAGAGGATATTACTTTGCGTAAATCGTTCGTCCTTCCGGGACCGTATAGTGATATGTGAGGAACCACCTTTTTTCTCGTAACACCTTTTACTCTAAATCCTTTTGCTACGGAATATATCAATTCTTTGGCATATTTTTTTGCATATCCGTGCATTCTAAATTCAATTAAAAACCCAGCCATTCTCTTATCCTGTAAACAAAATGTCTTGCCTCTCGCCTTAACCTGCTTCGCTTCCTGTATTTATAATATCTTTCGATAATGTCATTTGTGTCGATTGAAATATTGATGTCAGAATCAGGTCTGTAATACTCTATATATCTTATTTCGTGGTGAGGGTGTGGTGAACCTCTGGCTTTAATTAAACAAACGGTATGATAGTCACGGTAATGTCCATGTGTATGTACTTTCCCTCTATGATGGAAAAGATATTTTGCGTAGTAAGTCTGTAAACCGGTCTCTTCCAGTAATTCCCTCATTGCAGCTATTGTTCTGGTTTCACGTTTGCTAGCTCCGCCACCAGGCAGCATAAATTTCTTACTTCTTCCTGCTGTGACAAGAATACCTTTTTGTGTTTCAACTATTGCTGTCCCCCTGCGCCTTTTATGAATTCTTTTATATGTCTTTGTACTCATAAGAATAATTTCTTATATCTTGTATCTTGGTTTTTCCCCTCTCCTATCCCTCCCCATACCTTTCCTCAAGCCACGGGTCGCCGTGGATGTGGTAGCCGGACCGCTCCCAGAACCCCGGCTCTTCTTTAGCCATGAACCTTAAGCCGGTCACCCACTTGGCGCTCTTCCAGAAGTAGAGTCGCGGCACCACCAGCCTTACCGGGCTTCCGTGCTCCGCCGCCAGGGGCTGGCCGTCATGCTTGAGGGCGAACAGGGCGTCCTCCTGAAAAAAGTCGGTAAGGGGGATATTAGTAGTGAAGCCTCCCACCCCCGCCACCATTACGTGTTTAGCCTCATCCTTTATGCCTACGAGGTCTTTAATAACGCTAGTGCTGACGCCCTCCCAGGTGTTGTTAAGTCGCGACCAGGTGGTGACGCAGTGGATATCGGAGAAGACCTCGACCATGGGCAGGGCGGTGAATTCCTCGTAGGTGAGGGTGCGCTCGTTTTCCACCAGCCCCGTGATATTTAAAGTCCACTTTGACGTATCGATTTTAGGCACGCCGCCGTAATGCAGCACCGGCCATTTTTCAACCAGTCGCTGGCCCGGGGGCACGCGGTCCTCCCTTTGCGTATCGGGGCTGATGATGCGCTTGATATTACCCATACTTCCAATATATCACATCGTTTTGTTATTTAGTATTTCAATAGCGTCGTTTAGGTGCTAAAATAGTGTTGAATGAAAACCGTTTTAACTCCTACGAAGTGCGGAAAAGCCGAGTTCCGCTGGGGTGAGAAGACCTACATCATGGGAGTGGTGAACCTTAGTCCCGATTCTTTTTCCGGCGACGGCATCGGTCATGATATAGACAGGACTTTAGAGCAGGCGCGGCGCATGGTGGACGAGGGGGCGGACATTATCGACGTGGGAGGTGAGTCCACGCGACCCGGCACCGAGCCCCTGTCGATAAAAGACGTGGACGAAGAGCTTGCTCTGGTGATTCCCGCCATCGAGCGGCTGGTAAAAGAAATCTCCGTGCCCATAAGTATAGATACCTACAAGTCGCGGGTGGCCGTAAGCGCCCTGGAGGCCGGCGCCTGGGTGATTAACGATATCTGGGGGCTTAAGCAAGACCCCGCTCTCGCCCGGCTGGCCGCCGAGAAGGGCGTGCCCGTCGTCCTGATGGCCAACGAGCGCGACGCCCCGCCGAAGACTGGCATCTTGGCCAGGGTACTGGCCGACCTGCAGAACGGCATCGATATCGCTTTAGAGGCGGGCGTGCCCCCGCAGAACATCATCGTCGACCCCGGGATAGGATTCGGGAAGACGCTGGAGCAGAACCTGGAGCTAGTCAACCGCCTGGTGGAGCTAAAAGCGCTGGGCAAGCCCATCCTGCTGGGCACCTCGCGCAAGAGCATGATTGGCCTGGTGCTCGATTTGCCGGCGGACCAGCGACTCGAAGGCAACCTGGCAGTGACGGCTATCGGTATCGCCAACGGAGCGGATATTGTACGGGTGCATGACGTTAAGGAGACGGCGCTTGTCTGCCGCATGAGTGATGCTATAATAAGGAGGGGTTCAATCGGTGAATAAGACGGA
>JAFGHK010000039.1 GCA_016930185.1 Dehalococcoidales bacterium
CCCTGCGCTACCAGTCGCCGCATGACGAAGGGCTTGAACAGCTCCAGCGCCATACGCCGCGGCAGTCCGCACTGATGCAGTTGCAGTTCCGGGCCGCAGACGATGACGGAACGTCCGCTGTAGTCCACCCGCTTGCCGAGCAGGTTCTGGCGGAAGCGTCCCTGTTTGCCCCGCAGCATATCCGAGAGCGACTTCAATTTGTGGTTGCCGCTGATGGATATGGCGCGTCCCCGCCGTCCGTTGTCTATCAGAGAATCGACGGCTTCCTGTAACATGCGCTTTTCGTTGCGTATAATAATTTCCGGCGCCCCGATGTCTATCAGGTGGCGCAGGCGGTTGTTGCGGTTGATAACCCTGCGGTAAAGGTCGTTGAGGTCGCTGGTGGCGAACCGTCCGCCGTCCAGCTGCACCATCGGTCTCAAGTCCGGCGGCAGTACCGGCAGGACGGTTAGAATCATCCACTCCGGCTTGTTGCCGCTGTTGCGGAAGGCTTCCACCACACGCAACTGCTTGCTGGCTTTCTTACGCCGCTGCCCCGAGGTGGACTGCGTTTCCATCAGCAGCCGGTTGCGTATCTCGTCGAGGTTGATGGTCTTCATAATCTGCAGGATGGCTTCGGCGCCCATGCCCGCCTCGAAGACATTGCCGTATTTCTGTTTGTATTCGTGGTACTGGTTCTCGGTTAGCAGCCCCTTGACATCGAGTGCCTTTATTTTTCCGACTTCAGCGGCAAGTTCCTCTTCTATTTTCGCCTTTTCTTCCGCGAAATCGTTGCGGACCTTGTTGACCTCTTCGACGGTGGCCTGGTTCTGTTCCATCTCTGCAACCTGGGCGTCCACTGCCTGTTGTCGCTCTTCTACGGTGCGGGCGGTAGCCTCTTCAAGCTGCTTAATGGCTTCTTCGCGGGCTTCTTCGTTGACTTCGGTAATGATATATTGTGAAAAATAAATGACATGCTCCAGGTTCCGCGGCGAAAGGTCGAGCAGCAGACCGATACGACTCGGTATGCCCTTGGCGAACCAGATATGGGTTACCGGGCAGGCAAGCTCGATATGCCCCATGCGTTCCCGCCGTACCTTGGCACGGGCGACTTCAACGCCGCACTTATCGCAGATAACGCCCTTGTAGCGTATCCTCTTATACTTGCCGCAGTAGCACTCGAAGTCCTTCGTCGGCCCGAAGATTCTCTCGCAGAATAGGCCGTCCCGCTCCGGTTTGAGAGTGCGGTAGTTGATTGTCTCCGGCTTGGTGACCTCGCCGTAGGACCAGCTTCTAATTTGTTCCGGTGAAGCCAGCGAGATACGTACGGCATCAAAATCATTAATCTCGAACATCTTCATCTACCTCTTTCTGCGGCGGCTCTTCATCAGATGGTGTCTCTTCATCAGATGGTGTCTCTATTTCCATTTTGGTTGTTTCTTCAGCGGCGGGTTTTTCTGCCTCCGGTTCGGTCGTTTCTTCACTCACAGGTGTTTCTATCTCTTGTTCAGGTGTTTCCTCACTGGCAGGCGCCTCTTTCTCCGTTTTAGTCGCCTCTTCACCTGCCGGTATCTCTGCTTCCAGTTGGTAAGGTTCTTCGTCGGTTTCATCCACGGCGGCCAGCTTGGTTTCCTCTTCGTTAATAACTTCCAGCGCCAGGCCCAGGCTCTGCAGTTCTTTGACCAGTACCTTGAACGACTCCGGCACGCCCGGTTGCAAAATATCGTCGCCCTTGATGATAGACTCGTAGGCTTTAGCTCTGCCTGTGACGTCGTCCGACTTTATCGTCAGCATCTCCTGGAGATTGTGGGCGGCGCCATAGGCTTCCAGCGCCCAGACCTCCATCTCGCCGAAACGCTGCCCGCCGAACTGCGCCTTGCCTCCCAGCGGCTGCTGGGTAATCAGGGAGTAAGGCCCGGTGGAGCGGGCGTGCACTTTATCTTCGACCAGGTGGATGAGCTTCATCATGTAGATATTGCCCACGGTTACCGGCTGGTCGAAAGGCTCGCCGGTGCGTCCGTCGTGTAATACAACTTTACCGTAGGTCGGGGGTGCAAACCTGCCTTCGGCATTGACCTTTTCCACGACCTTTTCCAAATCCTCGGGTTTTAAATTTCTGGCGGATATATTAAGTTCATCCAGCCACAGGCGCAGACTGATTTCCCTGGCCTTGCCGTTTAGCTTTTCATCGAAGACGGCTTTGCCGTCGTAGCCCCGCTCGTTGACCCAGGCCGTGGCAACATCCTTATCGAAAGAGGACTCATGTGCGACGGGGCTGGGGTCGATGGCGCCCGACTGCTGAACAATCCAGGCACGGCATAAGGCGTCTTCAATCGCCAGGTCATTGGCCCCGTCGAAAACGGGGGTCAACGCCCGGAAGCCCAGTATCTGTGCCGCCCAGCCGAGGTGCGTTTCCAGCACCTGCCCGATGTTCATGCGTGAAGGTACGCCGATGGGGTCGAGGATAATATCTACCGGCGTGCCGTCGGGCAGGAAGGGCATATCCTCCTTGGGCGCGATGATGGCGATAACGCCCTTGTTGCCGTGCCGGCCGGCCAGCTTATCGCCGACCGATACCCGGCGCTTTTGCGCTATCCAAACCTGCACCCACTGGTTGACGCCGGCGGGCAGGTCGTCGCCGCCGTTTTTGCTGTCCTTCCTCGTGTAAACCTTAACGTTGATTACCTTGCCCCACTCCCCGTGAGGCACGCGTAGTGAGGTGTCTTTAACTTCTCTGGCTTTCTCCCCGAAGATGGCACGCAGCAGCTTTTCCTCGGCGGAGAGCTCCGTCTCGCCTTTGGGGGTGATTTTCCCCACCAGGGTGTCGTCCGGCATGACCTCGGCGCCGATACGGATAATCCCGTCCTCGTCGAGCTCCCGCAGGCTTTCCTCGCCCACGTTGGGGATATCGCGGGTAATCTCCTCGGGCCCCAGCTTGGTGTCGCGGGCCTCTACCTCGTGCTTGTTGATGTGTATGGAGGTGAACAGGTCTTCTTCCACCATGCGGCTGCTCAAGATAATGGCGTCCTCGAAGTTGTAGCCTTCCCAGCTCATAAAAGCGACGGTGACGTTCTGGCCCAGCGCCAGCTCGCCGTTTTCCGTCGCCGAGCTGTCCGCCAGCACCTGACCCGCTTCAACGCGGTCTCCCTTATTTATCAGCGGACGCTGGTTGATGCATGTCCCCTGGTTGGTGCGCACGAACTTCATCAGGTCGTAGTTCTTCGTCGTGCCGTCATCATGTGCAATCGTAATGCGGTACTTGGTATTGCCTTTTTCATCGATGTCCCCGGACATATCCGTGACCAAACCGGCTTTCTCGGCAAAAACCACCTGCCGGCTGTGCTTGGCGGCTTCCGTTTCCATGCCGGTGGCCACCAGCGGCGCCTGCGGACGCAGCAGAGGGACTGCCTGCCTCTGCATGTTGGCGCCCATCAAAGCCCGGTTGGCGTCGTTGTGCTCCAGGAACGGCGTTAAAGCCGTGGCGACGCTGACCACCTGCTTGGGCGTAACGTCCATCAATTCTATTTTCTCCGGCGCTTCCAGCAGGTAGCCGTCCGATAGCCTGGCCTCGATTCGTTTCTCTATAAACTGGTCGTTCTCGTCCAGCGGCGCGTTAGCTTGAGCTATTATGTATTTATCTTCCTCGTCGGCGGGTAGATAGACTATTTCGTCGGAGACAAACGGCACCACCTTGATTTTTTTCGATTTTAATTTAGCCAGTTTTTCCGCTGTTTCCGGTGTAATTACGGTCTCGGCCTTGACCAGTGCCTTGCCCTTTTCGTCGGTGATGTCCTCGGCGGCGGTGCGTCCAGCCAGTTGCTTGTCCTTGCTGCTAAGCTCGTGGACGACCTTGCGGTAGGGCGTTTCGATGAACCCGTACTCGTTGATGATGCTGTAGGTCGCCAGCGAGCCGATTAGTCCGATGTTCGGGCCTTCCGGCGTCTCGATAGGGCAGATGCGCCCGTAGTGGGAGAAATGGACGTCGCGCACCTCGAAACCGGCACGGTCGCGCGAAAGGCCTCCCGGCCCCATTGCCGAGAGCCTCCGCTTATGGGTCAGTTCCGCCAGCGGGTTGGTCTGGTCCATGAACTGTGATAGCTGCGAGCCCCCGAAGAACTCCCTCACGGCCGCCACGATGGGCCGTATGTTGACAAGGGCGCTCGGAGTGACCGCCTCCATCCCGATTATGCTCATGCGCTCCCTGACCACCTGTTCCAGGCGCAGGAAGCCGATGCGAAACTGCGTCTGCACCAGCTCGCCGACCGTCCGTACTCTTCGGTTGCCCAGGTGGTCGATATCGTCGCTGCGGTCTTTGCCGTTATTAATGGCAATGATGTGGCGTATAATTTCGACGATGTCTTCGTTGGTCAGCGTACGTTCTTTCAGGCTGATATTTACCCCCAGCCGCTTGTTGAGCTTATAACGACCCACGCTGCCCAGGTCGTAGCGGGCGGGGTCGAAAAACAGGTTCTTGATAAGTTTCCTGGCGTTGTCCAGCGAGGGAAGCTCGCCGGGGTGTAGTTTTTTATAAATATCCATCAGGGCGTCTTTTTCGTCCTTGATATTGGGTTCGCGCTCCATGGTGGAGCTGATATATTTATGGTCGGAGCGTTTTTCATCTTTTTCAAACAACTTGTATATATCCTCATCGGAGCTATAGCCGATAGCGCGTAGCAGGGTGGTGATGGGTATCTTGCGTTTCCCGTCGATTTTGGTGGCTATCACGTTACGGTTGCTGGTCTCGAATTCCAGCCAGGCGCCGCGCGTGGGAATTAGCTTGGCTTGGCACAGGTTGCGCCCGGAGACCGGGTCTTCTTCGCTGGTGAAATAGACGCCCGGCGAGCGCAGCAGTTGACTGACCACCACCCGCTCGGCGCCGCTGGTGATGAATGTGCCCTTGGAGGTCATCAGCGGTATGTCCCCGAAGAAAAGGTCTTGCTCCTTGATTTCACCGGTGTCTTTGACAAGCAGGCGCACCTTTACATAAAGTGGGGCGGAATAGGTCTGGTCGCGCTCGTGGCATTCCTGCTCCGAGTGCCCGGGCCGCGGCTCGCGGAATTCATAGGCGATAAAACTCAATTCCAGCCGGTTGCCGGTCAGGTCCTTGATAGGCGATATCTCTTCCAGCAGCTGCTTGATTCCATCTTCCTGGAAGCGCTGGAAAGAGTCCAGCTGTACCCTGATGAGGTTGGGCACTTCAAGTACGGTAGGTAGTTTGGCATAAGACTTGCGGGGTACGATTCTTTGGGACGCGGGAACGGGGGCTCGCGATGTTGAGACCATCTCTACTCCTTAGACAAATACAGCAATTCAAGGTTTACTACGATAGCACTAAATCGAGGTAAAAACGCAAACGCATATACGGCAACACTTGATATATCTACGTTTGGGAATCTAAAATAACCAACACTTGGGGCATTATTACAAATAGTAATGATATCACATTAATTCCTGGTATGTCAAGTATTACAGGACAATTTTACTAAAAAATAAAATCATGTTTTTTCACTGTCTATTTTGTACTTAAAAATGTTAATATTATATTTAAGCTGCATTCTCATGAATGACGTGATTATGAAACATGAATAAAAACTTGACCCGGACTCGGCTCATATTAGCCATTATCAGCACCTCTATCGAAGAAGTCGCCATCTGGGCTATCTGGCGTTGGCTACTGCCCGAGTTTGGCATCATACTGCCTGCCTGGGTATTAGTTTGTATTATGGCGGCCTGGGCCGTTTTCGGTACCTGGCTTTTTATTTTCACAACCATC
>JAFGHK010000040.1 GCA_016930185.1 Dehalococcoidales bacterium
CAGCATAGGACTGTCCAGCGCTTGCCTGGCGGCTTCTACCGCCCGGTTCTGCCCCGTCCCCCGCCCGATAGACATCCATGCCGGCCCGGCGTCCTTCATTATCGACCGCACATCGGCAAAGTCCAGGTTTATCAGGCCGGGTACAATAATTACCTCGGCGATTGCCTGCACACCCTGGTGCAGCACCTCATCAGCCATTTTAAAAGCTCCGTCCACGCTGGTTTTCCGGTCGCATAGTTCAAATAAGCGGTCGTTGGGGATAATTATCAAGGTATCTACTTTATCCATCAACTCTTTAATACCATCTTCGGAATTCATGGAGCGATGAACTCCTTCAAAAGTAAACGGCTTGGTCACCACTGCGATCGTGAGTGCGTGCGACTTCCTGGCCATCTCCGCTATAACCGGCGCTGAGCCGGTGCCTGTACCCCCGCCCATTCCTGCGGTCACAAATACCATGTCCGCCCCGGCCACGGCTTCAGCGATGGCTTCCTTGCTTTCCTCGGCCGCCTTGCGCCCGATTACAGGGTCGCCGCCGGCTCCCAGACAACGCGTAGTCTTCTCACCGAGTTGGACCCGTACCATAGCTTCGGTGACTTCCAGGGCCTGGCCGTCCGTATTCATGGCAATGAACTCAACACCCCGTAAATGCTCACGCACCATTCTGGAGATAGCGTTGCAGCCGGCCCCGCCAGCACCGATAACCTTGATTCTCGCTCCGTTAGATACAGTAATTTGTTTAGCCATTAAAGCCCTCCAAATAAGTATTTCCCGTTAATATCGCTGCTGTTTATTGAAAAAGCCTTAGCATCCTTGCGAGTAGAGCCTGCAGTCCTGTCCTCCTGGTTTTAGATGCTTCGGTGTCTTCGTTCTTCAATTTCCACATCAGCAGGCCGACCCCTGTGGCATGGGCCGGATTGTCCAGCGACTCCGAAACGCCCGGCAGGCGCATCGGCCGTCCCACTCTAACCGGCATTCTCATCACTTTTTGTCCCAGTTCAGCGATGCCGAGGATATTGGCGCCGCCCCCGGTAACGACAACACCGGATGGAATGAGTTTCTGGTAATCTGCCTGCGGAAGTTCCAGCATGATGAGCCGCAGTAGTTCTTCAATACGGACACGAATAATATCCGAAAGGTCGC
Source organism: Dehalococcoidales bacterium (assembly GCA_016930185.1). GTDB lineage: Bacteria > Chloroflexota > Dehalococcoidia > Dehalococcoidales > RBG-16-60-22 > RBG-13-51-18. The sequence goes on from JAFGHK010000040.1 coordinate 1,144, forward strand.
TATAAGAAATACTATGCCCGTCACCGGTGATAGCAATTTCCTCGCCTTCGCCTTTCTCATCCTGCTGCTGCGGCGTCACATCGCCGTATCTCTTTTTCATTTCCTCTGCCAGTTCGTAATTGATACCCAGGCCTATCGAGATATCCCTGGTCACCTGGTATCCGGCTACCGGCAGCACGGAAGTATGGTAAACCGTACTGTCCTTGAAAATGGCCAGGTCCGTGGTGCCCCCACCTAGATCTGCCAGCAGGACACCGTCCTGTTTCTCATTCGGTTCCAGCACGGCATCGGCACTGGCGAGAGGTTCCATTATCAGGTCTTCTACCTCCACGCCGATGCTGCGGATGCACTTCATCAGGTTCTGTACAGAAGTAGCCGCCGCCGTAATAATGTGAGTTTCCACATCCAGACGGTATGCCTGTAGTCCCACGGGATTTCTCACACCCGCCTGCCCGTCCACGGTATATCCCCTTGGAATAACGTGCAGTACCTTATTTTCCGAAGCCACTTTAATACTGCGGGCGACATCCAGGACACGTTTCATGTCGTCAGGGCGTACTATCTGATTATTACGCGTGATAGATACGGAGCCGGTTTTGTTTATTGCTGAAACGTGTCTGCCGGTAACACCCACGTACGCCGATTCCAGCTTTCGTCCGGCCATCTGTTCGGCTATTCTAACCGATTCCTTTATCGATTCTCTGGCTTCATTGATGCTGACTACCAGGCCTTTGTGAAGGCCATGCGATGGGACTACACCCACCCCAAGAACACGAAGGCCATCATCGGAAATATCCGCCATGATGGTACATACTTTAGTAGTCCCTACATCTATTGCGCCGACCTTTTCTCTTTTCACTTTTTCCTCCTCTGGGGCATTATGCCGCCTATGTCGAGCGTTGTTACCTATATCTATATAGGCTTATTTGCCTTTAGCATCTCTGTAGCGGATATTCCATTTATTGCACAGAGACAGCAGGTGCTCCTTAAACTCCTGGTTCGGTATCCGGTAAAGCTCGGCGAGAAAGCCATGCAGCAGCTCGCCGCCAGTCATGTTCGGAGACGATTCTTCCGGTCCCGGCAGGTTGATATACACGATTTCCGTCATCAGTTTTTGATACTCTATTGGGGTAGCCATAAAATTTAGTCCTCCTTTTTGTTTTTACTCACGTTTATATGCGCTTTTTTCAAGCACTACTAAAATGGTACTACGTTCCAAAAGCAATAGAATAATATTGTCCTTACCATTACTAATCTGTCCTATATAGTTCCATAAGCTATTCTAGTTAGAACCTTGTAACCTGTCTTTTTATGGAATATAATAAAAAATAACGGTAAGAAATTACACTATGATTATTGAAAAGAGACAAAAACGGCTCCCCCCGTATGTATCCTATCGGACTTTCTACAACTTCCTGGAACACCTACAGCAGCATATGCCGTCCCGCATCGACCGCAGCTACTGGGGGGACATCCTATCCGGGAGTACCGGCACGCAGCTTATGGCGGCTTTACGCTTCCTCAACCTTATAGATATCAACGGCAAGCCTACGGAACTTCTCAAGCCGCTGGTTGAATCCAATGGAGAAACGAGGACTCGGCTGCTTAACGAACTGACCAATGACGCCTTTGACTTTGTTTGCCAGAGCTCGCTGGACCTGCAGAGCGCTACTTATGCCCAACTGCAGGAGGTCTTTCATCACACTTTTCAGCTTACCGATGATGTCTCCCGAAAGTGTGTTAAATTCTTTATTGACATTTCCAGGGACGCCCGTATTCCATTATCGCCTTTCATCCTCAAACGTACCAGGTCGACCCATTCCACAACCGGGATTAAAGCAGGGTCGAAAAAAGCCGCCATAAGGACAAATCGGAATGCACTAATTCCACAAGCACAAGATGAAATTCCAAGAGCAAGTTCCTGGGACAGTATGCTGCTGGCAAAGTTCCCCAATTTCGACCCGTCTTGGAGTGATGAACTCAAGATGAAGTGGTTCGCCGCTTTTGACGAACTGCTTAAAAAGGGACTCAATAAAAGTTAAAGTAATGCAGCAGCTTTGCTAGTCATTAGCCTTTTTTCTTATCAGAGGCCTTTCCCGCAGGTTCATCTGCAAGCAGGCCCTTCTTTTTGGGCGGCCATAAGAACGATGCCAGAGCGGCAATACCCAGTATCCCCACCACTGCCCCCAGCGATGCGTAAACCGGGATATTAATCTCGATACCGGTAAGTTCTGCAAAAAGTTCGGAGGCGAAAATCATTTTAATACCGAGCAGGGTTAGAATCGCCGCCAATCCGTAATTAAGATAAGCAAGTTTGTTGGTCAGGCCGAAGATGGCGAAAAACAGCGCCCGTAACCCTAAAATGGCAAAAATATTCGAGCTATACACGATAAATGAGTCATAAGTTATTGAGAAGATAGCCGGGATAGAGTCAACAGCAAATAATACATCGGTAGTCTCAATGACGATTAATACGAGCACCAACGGTGTAGCCAGCAAACGCCCTTTTTCTCTCGTAAAGAACTTGCCCCCGCGGTAATCGTCGGTCATCGACAGGTACTTACAACTAAGCCGGAAGAATATGTTCTTCTTAGGGTCCACCTCTTGGTCTTTCCTGAAAGCTATTTTTAAACCGGTATAAATAAGAAAAGCACCGAAAAGAAATATAACCCACTCCAACTTTTCGATAATAGCCAGACCGGCATAGATAAAAATACCGCGCGTAACAATCGCCCCGATAATGCCCCAGAAAAGCACCCGGTGCCGTTGCTCTGCGGGTACCATGAACGTCGCAAAAATCAAAATGAACACAAAAAGGTTGTCCATACTTAACGACCATTCCACGATGTAGCCCGTTAGAAAAGTCATGGCCCTTTCAGACCCCAGCAGAAAATAGACAACAACAGCGAATACCAGAGCCAAGGAAATATAACCTGCCGTCATTATCAGCGCTTCTTTAGTCTTGATAACATGGGCTCTACGCTGGAACAACCCCAGGTCCAAGACCAGCACCGTCGGTACCAGTACCGCGAATACTATCCACAATATAGTCTCGTGAGACATGATTATGCTTTCCCCGCAATGGCAGACTTTATCCTACTGCCATAATTCTTTTTCATGAATCAACTACAAAATAGCGCCAAATACTATACGTATGTGATTATATCATTATAAGACTGGTTTCCGAAAATACGGGCAGACAATGAAATTTAGAATTGTTCAAAATGGATTCAGGGTTTCAAGGACGCCATTTATTTACTGTTTTAGTCGTCTCTTTCCCACCCCAGGGAATTCAACAAGTCGCCGATTGCCACCTCGCGATGTGTAGTCTGGCGCAGGGATAATGCCGGGTCTATTGTATATCTTATTCCCCTCCCCTCCCTCTTTTTACCTATATATCCGGTAGCGTACAAATCGGCGATGATTTTTCGCACCGCACGTTCCGTGATACCCATATGATGCGCTAGTTCTATCGCAGTTATCTTTGAATGCTTGGCAACCAAACTTAAAACGGTACCATGTCTGGTGATAAAAGTCCATTCTGACATGATTGGTTCTCCTTAAAAATATTGTTAAAATTATTGACATGAAAATATAATTAGTGATATTATTCATGAGGTATTTATTCATGAATGATTTTTCATGCTTAGTAATATATACCACATTTCTTTTTTAGTATGCAAGTCTCGATGTAAACATAGCGTATTGTATTAAAAAGCGAAAATATTGTTGTTTAAACTATGGAAAAAATAAATTTTAAGTTATATAATAGTTCATTGTACCCTCTTGGGAGAGTGATATCTTCCAGGCTATCGTTTTTCGTGCCTCTCGCGGCATTAATACACTGCCCCTGAAATAGTGACAGGCGTAAAGGAGACTAAATATGGTTGCTAAAAATGACCCAATACCGAAAACAAGAGTACCTAAGCCTCCCAAAATCATGAGTAAGCCGCTCCCCCAGATACTTGATGAGATGGATGAAAACATCAGGGCAGCGGCCGAGGCCGCCCGGAAAGCGGAAGCAGCTGCGCGAGCTGCTAAAGAAGCCGCCGGCGCTGCTACTCAAGCTTCCGGGGAAGCCGAAAAACGGGCTGAAGAAGCCAGGAAAGCCGGCCAGATGGCTGCTGAAACAGCCACCAGGGCAGCGGCTGAAGCCGCCCGGAAAGCCGAGGAAACGGCAAATGCCGCCAGAACCGCCTCAGAATTAGCCGCTAAAAAAGCCGAAGAAGCTGATTTAGGCGCTAAGGCTGCTGTCGAAGCGTTCCGAAAAGCCGCTGAAGAAGCTGCACTTAAAGCTCAAGAAGCCGCCAATGCCGCCCGGGCTGCGGCTGAAACGGCCGCTAAATCGGCCCAGAAAGCGGCATCCGAGTCTACTAAAAAAGCGGAGGATGCTGCCAGAAAAGCCATAGAAGAGAGTGAAGCCGCCCGACTCGCTGCCGAAGCAGCCACGCAAACCGCCGAAGAGACCATCGCCGATGCTGTCCGCAAGATGGAAGAACTGGAGCAAGCCGCTAAAGCAGCTACGGCTGCCGCCCAGAGGGTTGCCGAGGAGACCGCCGCCCGTTCGCAGGAAAAGGCTGTTCTTGCGACTCAAGCTGTTCAGGAAGCTATCGAGGCAGCTGATGCGGCGGGTACACAAGCCGATCAGGGTACCCAAAACGCTAAAACCGCCCGCGCCGAACTTACTAAAAAGCTTTCGGCTGAAACGGCTGTTAAAGCCGAGCAGACAGGCCGGGTAGCCAAACGTGCCGCTGCCGCTGCTTTTCAGGCTGCCGATACCGCCCAGATAAAAGCCCAGGCCGCGGATATCGCCGGTGATGAAGCGCTCGACGCGGCTGCCCTGGTTACCGGTCGTCTTGCGGAAAGAGTTGAAGAAGCCGGCAGAGAAGCCAAGGATGCCGCCGCCAGAGGCCTCCAGGTCGTCGATAAAACGCGAAACAAAGCTGACCAGGCCGACATTGCCGGTGATGAAGCTCTCGAAGCTGCCTCTCAAGCTTTACACAAGATGGTGATGCAGGCAGAGGCCTTATCTAAAGCCGCCGAAGCCGCCGCCGAGGCCGCCAGAAAAGCCTCTCTATCAGCTGAAAAGGCCTCACAAGGAGCGGCACTAAAAGCTCAAGACGCCGCTAAATCCATGAGCGCAGAAGCAGCTAAACAGGCCGAGGCTGCTAAAGTGGCTGCCCAGGAAGCTGCCCGAAAAGCCGAAGAAGTATCTCAAGCTGCCAGGTCAGCCGCCCTCGATGCCCAGAAGTCCACTCAAACATCGGCAGCCAGGGCGGAAGAAGTATCCAAGCAAGCCGTAGCTGCCGCTGAATCTGCCGAAAGGGCTGCTGAAGAAGCTGGAGTCAAAGCCGCCGAGGCCCTCCCTAAAGCCCTGGTAAGGAAAGTGCTCGGTTCCTGGGAATTTGTCTTGTTGCTTATCGTTGCTACTTTAACGGCTATTTTCGGCGCGGTGGCCCTTAGCGTCGGTATATCTGGCTTTAATTTAGGTCTATAATAGTTAAATATATGGATATAGGTAGTGAAGAATGCCTCAAGGTGTTCTTTATATAAGGAGTAAACTTCGATGAGTAGGAACCCCAAGAAACCGGCTGATTCTGTGTCGGAAGCTGAAGAGACTCAACCCAAAATCATGACCAAGCCTCTTCCCATGATTCTCGATGAACTTGAGAATTACATTCACAGGGTAGAGGAGGCGGTAAAACTGGCCCAGTCCGCCGCTAAGGATTCACGGGCGGCTGCCGACCAGGCTAAAGAGAGCGGCGAAAGGGCCGCCGATGCCGCGAGAAAAGCCGCCGAAGCCGCCGTTGCAAAAATTAAAGAAGAGGCAACCAGAAGGGAAGATGTCCTCGACGACAAAATATCCGAGGTCACGGAGAACCTTGACGCCCTTGTAGATAAAGTAAAGCAGGAAGTTGTCGCTCTCGATGAGGCTTTCCTGGCTCTTAAAAATAAGCACGTTGAGCAGTCTCCCTTCTTCAAGAACAAATAACGCCGCTTTATATAAAATCTAATAATCACGATTACTGGCTATTATTTATCGATAAGCAGCCGTTTTTCCGGCATACGGATGGCTCTTTCACGTGTCTTTACGCTAGGGGAGATGCTATAATTACCAGGGAGTTATTTTTTGGATAAATTCAAAACCTGGTTTTTAGAGACCCGACCCCAGTTCCTCATTCTTTCTTTCATCCTGGCATTCCTGGGTACTTCCGTAGCCTGGTATGACGGCAATATCAATATCTGGCACGCTTTATTGGGCGGACTGGGCCTGGTGCTTACCCATGCCAGTGTTAACATCCTCAATGACTACTTCGATTTCCGCAGCGGCATCGACCTTGCTACCAGACGTACCCCTTTCAGCGGCGGCAGTGGCATTCTTCCCGCTAATCTTCTCACGCCGCGCCAGGTCCTCTGGCTTGGCATAGTCGCTTTTATCCTGGCCGTGCCGATTGGCATCTACTTCATCGTTATAAGCGGCTGGCTACTGCTGCCCCTGCTGCTTGTGGCGGCTTTCTTTATTATTCTCTATAGTCCGGTTATCCTCAAACGACCCTGGCCGGAGTGGGCGGCCGGTGCCGGCCTCGGCGCCCTGCCGATACTCGGCATGTACTTCATCCAGACCGGAGCTTATACCTCCCAAGCCGCGGTTGCGTGCATCCCACCCGCTCTCCTGGTACACAATCTCCTGCTGCTCAATGAATTCCCCGATGTAGAGGCGGACAAAATCGCCGACCGTAAGACCGTGCCTATCACTCTAGGCAAAGGTAAAGCCGCCGTCTTTTATACGGTAGTAAATATCGCAGTCTATATCTGGATAATCGCCTGGGTGGCTGCTAAAGTGATGCCCGTCTGGACGCTGCTGGCGCTGCTTACTCTGCCGCTTGCATTCAAAGCCATCGACGGCGCTTTTCACCATACCAATACCCCCAGACTGATATCCGGGATGGCCGCCAACGTTATGACCATCATGTTAACGCAGCTATTGATGGGTATCGGATATATTATCGCTCATGTAACAGGATAGTTATATGGAAAATCCCCCCAGACCCACAACGCCCCAGCCTTTGCACGGCATGTTCACCGCCGTCCCGCCCCGCTACGACTTCGTCAACCGTATCATTACCCTGGGACTGGATAAACGCTGGCGAAGCTTAGCCGCCCGGACTTGCCTTGAGGACAATCCTGAAACCGTCCTCGACTTAGGCTGCGGCACCGGCGACCTTACCGTTAACATCGCGTGCCTGGCGCGAAAAAACACCGAAATTACCGGTCTTGACTTCAGCCAGCCGATGCTGGAAATAGCAGAGCAAAAAGCCGCCAAAGCCGGCGTTTTTAAGTCTGTCCGCTTCATTCAAGGTAATGCTACCGCACTCCCCTTCTCCGATGCCTATTTCGACTGCGTGGGGATCTCTTTCGCTTTCCGCAACCTTACCTATAAAAACCCCCTGGCTCAAGCCCACTTTGCCGAGGTAACAAGGGTGCTGAAACCCGGCGGTCGTTACGTAATCGTGGAATCGAGCCAGCCGGAGAACCCTGTAATCAGGGCTCTATTTAACCTCTACGTCCGTGTCTTTGTGGCGCCGGTGGGGATATTAGTTTCGCGTAATCGTGGGGCCTACCGCTACCTGGCGGAATCGATCACGCGTTTTTATACTCCGTGGGAAGTGCGGGACATGCTAAAGGCCGCCGGTTTTAGAGACGTAAGCTATCGCCCTCTGCTATTTGGCGCAACCGGGATACACGTGGCCTTTAAGTAATTATATCTGGCGCTCGATATGGTATTCCCGCAGCGCATTGAGCGCCCCGAAAAACTCCCGCATCATCACACTCACCGGGTACATGCCTTTTTCTGTGACGCGCAATATATCGTCACCGGCTACTAGCCCGAATGACTTGAAAAAAGCCATTTCCAGTCGCAGTTGGGCCCCTATATCACCCCCGAACCGCCGACGGAAAGCCTCTTTGTCCAGCTTCAGTCCGAAAAGCTTGGTCAGTAGGTAGTAGCGCCGATTCTCCTTGTCTGATAAACCCCGCCACCCTACTATCGGCAATCTACCGGACGCGATGAGTTCATGATAGTGTCCAAGGGAGAAGGAATTGACATAGAAATTGCCCCCTACGATACTCACCGAACCGGCGCCAATGCCGATGTAGTCGTCCGACTCTATGATATATTCGTCGATCATACGCTCCCCGCGTGAAAAACACCAGGCCGTAGAGGGCGTATAGTCGCCGTGATACAGTTCTTTCAATATAATTTTGTAGAACCGCTTTTCGCGGGAGTTGTCCACCCGGTTGAACCGGCGCTCCAGGTCGTCCTTTTTGTGCGGTGAGGCCATGAGGGGATAAAACGTTGCCTGGTCGATACCCAGCTCTTTGAACGCTTTCACGTCCGTCGCGAATTGCACGGTCGTCTGGCCTGGAAAATTAAACAAAAGGTCCACGTTTAGAGTATCAAACTGACCCTGGCACGTGAGTAGCCGACTTTTCACTTCTTCCGCCGGGCCGTTGACTCTTCCCATCGCTTTCAGTACCTGCTCGTCGAAGCTCTGTACCCCTATCGAGAGACGGTTTATCCCATATTCTTTTAACAGCTTGATATTTTGCGCGCTTAATTCCCGCGGTGTTGTCTCCAGAGAAATTTGTTTTACCCTGAACTGCCGGCGCAGCTGCTGGATTAAGTCGCCGAGTTCGTCCATGAGCACCGTGGGTGTGCCACCGCCGAAGTAAACGTCCCTGAAGCCAAAACCCAACCCCCTGTAAGTCTCCAGCTCCTGTTTCAGGTCGATGAAATAGCGACGCGCCAGGTCTTCCTTGAAGAGGTAACGGTTAAAACAGCAGAACGGACACAGCGAGCGGCAGAAAGGGATATGCACATAAAGCGATATATCGTCCCTTTTCGCCAGCCTTTCGGCATTTACTAGAGAATCATCTACGGCGTTAAGAGAGTTGAATTTACGCCCTTCCCGCCTGGTAACAAAACCGACTATTTCCGGAATCATATGACTTGACGATTGACCTTACAGTGCAGAAATACAGATATCCGTGAAAATAATAACACACGGAGATTACTTTAGCTAATGAGGAATGATGATAGCTACGTGAAAAATTAATATACCGGACGTTTCTTTTTTGTTAAGTGAGACCGTACGTAGCCGGTATTGAAAGCCTTTACTGCCAGCGGACAGAATTGCTCGCCCGCTTTATCGGACAGTTCGGAGAACGCTTTCTGCGCCGGTATGGCCTCACGGTAAGCGTGGGGTGTGGTCATATTATCAAAAGCATCGACAACCGCTATTAGCCGGGCGCCAAGGGGTATATTGTCCCCATGCAGCCCCTGCGGGTACCCGCTACCGTCATATTTCTCATGATGGTAGAGTATCAATATACTTGCTTCCTTCAAAAAGGGGATGTCCCTTAAAATTTCATAACCGACGATGGGGTGCCTTCTTATTACGGCCCATTCTTTATCGGTCAGCGGCTCGGCCTTATTCAATATGTTATCAGCTATGCTCAATTTACCAATATCGTGAAGCAGCGCCGCGTATTCGATAGTCTGCTGCTGCCGCTTGTTAAGCCCAATCTCTCTGGCTCCCATTAACGCGTATTCTACCAGCCGTCTCGAGTGACCGCCGCCGCTGGTCTCTTTGGCGTCCGCCAGTGATACTAAAGCCCTTACCGTGCTCTTGTAGGATTGTATAAGGTCGTTGTTCGTTCTGCAGCCTTCAAAGGCTGTTGAACTGACATTGGCGCAGTACATTATTGCATTCAGGTCATGCTTGGTAAAAATTTCCCCGCCGGCTTTATTGAGCGCCTCGATAACCCCGAATACCTTCCCCCTGCTGGTTAACGGCGCGGCCAGGGCATGCCTTGTCCTGAAGCCGGTGGCATCGTCTACGAGCTTGTAGAAACCGCTGTTTTTTTCCGGATTATTGACCATCATAGGCTTGCCACTACGCATTACCCAATCGGCAACACTTGATTGGCGCCCGGAATGCAGACGGTTCAGCTGACCGGCCGCGGGACCGCCCGAAGTTTGAAAATACAGCTCTCGTTTTTTGTCAACGCCTACTAACAGTAAAGCTGAAGCCATTGAGCATAAAGAGTTCAGAGTCAGGCTAACCACGTTAGCGATTATCTTGTCTTCTTTGTCTTCCGGCTTGACCTTCATCCAGATTTTATCAAGCAGGTCAAGCTGTTTGCCTTTAGCCTGTTCCGC
>JAFGHK010000001.1 GCA_016930185.1 Dehalococcoidales bacterium
CCCTGTGTGGCCGGCTTGCCGTTCTTCATAGTGATGGATTTAGCGTTGCTCATTTCTTTCTTGGCTCGGCACTTCACACAATATGCTTGCATCGTTCCTCCTTCCTTGAAGCTGTTTGTCTAACACAATATACTATTGTTTACGCTCATGTCAAGTGCCATCCACGTTCAAACGCTGTCAATTTACTCACAGTTTTAATATTTTACCCGTATTTCACCACTTCAGGGCATACCCCGCCCCTTCACCCCTCCTATATCCCGTACCAATCACATTTCTCTTATGCTATACTTGACGTAGGTACGGATTACATAAGGATTAACGCATAATGAAGAAAAAGGTATTTGTCGACGGTCAGCACGGCACCACCGGCCTGAAAATACACGAGCGACTGAACGGCAGAGACGATATCGAGGTTCTCCGGATACCCGACGCTAATCGCAAGGACCCCGCTGCCAGAAAAGAGTACCTGAACGGAGCGGACATTGTTTTTCTCTGCCTGCCGGATGACGCCGCCCGCGAGTCCGTCAGCCTGATTACTAACAGCTCGGTTTGCGTTATCGACGGCTCTACTGCTCATCGCACCGCTGCTTGGTGGGTTTACGGCCTCCCCGAGCTTAAAAAAGACCAGCGTGCCCTGATTAAACAGTCGAAGAGAATTACCGTGCCCGGCTGTCACGCCGCTGGCTTTGTCCTCATGCTCTACCCGCTGGTAGCACAGGGCATCGTCGCCCCGGACTACCCGGTTACCTGCCATGCGGTGGCCGGCTACAGCGGCGGCGGCAAGGCACTGATTGCCAACTATACCGGTGAAAATGTGCCCGATGCCGTAAAAAATCCCCGCTCCTATTCCCTGGCCCTGAACCACAAGCACCTGCCGGAAATGACCAAAATCGTCGGGCTGGCGCGCCCTCCCGTTTTCGCTCCCACCGTTGTCGATGTTTACGCCGGCGAAATCGTCTCCATACCGCTGGTGCCGGACCGACTGGAAAAGCGCCTCTCCGCCAAAGAAATCAGGGAGCTGCTGGCTGCATATTATGCCGGGGAACACTTTGTCAAAGTGATGCCCTATCCGGCGGACGACTTCCTGAAAAACGGCTTTCTGACGTTTACCGACTGCAACGGCACGAACAACCTGGAGATATTCGTCTTCGGCAACGAAGATAGAGTTTTGGTCTCCGCCCGCTATGATAACCTTGGCAAAGGGGCTTCCGGTACTGCTGTCCAGGACATGAATATAATACTCGGTCTTGATGAGGCTACCGGTCTTGATAAGGTCTAAATATGCTTATGAAGAAAGTGATGACTAAATACACTCACCTTGAACTGAATAAGGAAGTCGCCGCCCCATCCGGCTACTACACCCCCTGCAAAGAGGTCAGGCTCAAGTATAACGGGCGGGAAGTCCTCTATACGCTCAGCCAGGCGGTCATAGAGTCATCCTGCTGCGGCGATGGTGATTTCTCCAGCGCCCAGGTGCCCGGCTATATTGTTAAGTGGCATGCGGAGAAAAGTAAAGACGGCCATCCGGTGTCTCTGGTGGAACCCGTTACCGACGCATCCGCCCGCGAGGCCATCTGTGAAATTATCAAGTCCACCGAGAACGTTTCACAAACAGAGTTCTGGTAATCGTCTATCTCTTATAGCCGCCTTCCTTTTTGTTTTCTGATGCTCTTCAACTCAAGTTAACTATATTTTATAAAATATGAAAACTTATGAAAATATGTATTGACAAATGAAAATTTATGAAATATAATGAAAGTACCTGATACTTATTAAACAAACATTATAGGAGTACTTCTATGGAAGAATTTGAAAAGCTCTATACGGTTGAGGACATCGCCAGGATGACCTCTTTTACATCCCGCACTATCAGGAATTACTTGAAAGATGGAATCTTACAGGGTCGCAAAATAGGAGGACAATGGAGGTTTACGATGGAAAATATCAAGCAGTTATTCAGTAACAGCATCTTTTTAGGTGATACGTCAAGACAAAATAGACAGCGGGTCCTGAATTTTCTAAGTGGCTCGGATACTACTCTTCAGGGCGAAATTCAGGTTTGCACTATCATCGATTGCGACTGTGAAAGCCAGGAAGCAGGGCAGGAAATATATAAGAAACTTGTTACCGTAATTAATGCGAAAAAAGATGATGCTCCTGCAAAATTTGATTACGAATTTTTACCTAAATTAAATAAAGCGAGATTCACTCTATTCGGTAATCCGGACTTCATCACTAAAAATCTTCAGCTGCTCTAACAGGTCCCGCAGCAGATTTGAATAACCCCTACCCTGTCTCCTTCTTTACCTTCTCCCGGTATGCCGCTAGCAGCTTTTTTGTCACCTTACCCGGCTTGCTTCCGCCGATGATATCCATGCGCCCCTCCTCATCGCTTACCCTCACCACCGGCATCACCTCGATCAGGCAGTTCGTCATAAATATCTCGTCGAACACCTCGATGGCATCCGGCGTTATATCACCCTCTTTTATACTCATGCCCATTTTCTTCGCCAGGGACATTACCACCTCCCGCGTCACGCCGGGTATTATCCCGTTTTCCTCTGCAGGCGTTATCAGCTTCTTGCCCTCTACGAAGAAGATATTGCTCGACCCTCCCTCCGCCACGTATCCATCTTCATTCAACAGAATAGCCTCGTCCAGTCCGTTCTCCGTAGCTTCCATCCTTGCCATGACGCTCGTCATGTAGTTAATCGACTTTATCGTAGAAAACACCGAATGCTTTGACCGCTTCACCGACGCTATACAGACCTTGAATCCCTCGTTGTATTTCTCTTCCGGAAACGGCGTGTAAGGCTGGGCGGTCACCAGTAACGTAGGCATTCCCCCCGCCTCCACCCAGGGCAATTCCGCGCCGTCCCCGTTGGTCACGGTCAGGCGCACCCTGGCATCCTGCAGCTCGTTGGCTTCCAGCGTTTCCCGGCACGCCCTCGCCATGTCAATCCCCGCCACTTCCTCCCCCATCCCAATTACATACGCCGCTTCGTGCAGTCGCTCTATATGCTTATCCAGCATGAACATCTTGCCGTTGTAGGCCCTCATCGTCTGGAAAAGCCCATAGCCGTACAAAAATCCCTGGTCGCTGATGGATATGCGCGCCTTTTCCCGCTCCACCAGTCCGTCGTTCAAATACACCATCTCTTCCATTATCGCTGCTCCTTAGGCACCCCCATTTTCAAAAAATTGGATAATATATTATGCCCTTCCGGCGTCATGATGCTCTCCGGGTGAAACTGCACCCCCTCCACTTTATCCCGACGGTTTCTCACGCCCATCACCACCCCGTCCTCCGTCCTCGCCGTCACTTCCAGCGTTGCCGGCATGGTCTCCACCTCGATAATCAACGAATGATACCTCCCGGCCGTAACTGGCGAAGGTATGCCCCGGAAAACCGTCTCCCCGTCATGGTGCACCATCGATTCTTTTCCGTGCATCGGCAGCGCCGCCCGCTTAATCCTCCCCCCGTACACGTACCCGATACACTGGTGCCCCAGGCATACCCCCAGCACCGGTATTCTCCCTCTGAAATATCTTATCACATCATTGGAAATCCCTGCTTCCAACGGCGTGCACGGCCCCGGCGATATTATAATATGGCTCGGCCCTAATTTGTCTATCTGCTCCGGAGTTATCGCGTCGTTGCGATAGGCGACCGGTTCCCAACCAAGTTCTCCCAGGTACTGCACCAGGTTATAGGTGAATGAATCGTAATTATCTATCACCAGAATCATGTCTTTTTCTCTATTTCTCCGACCGCTAGACCGAGCGCCTGAATCAAGGCTTTGCCCTTGTCCAGTGTCTCGATGTACTCCGCCTCCGGCTCGGAGTCGTAAACGATTGCCCCGCCTACCTGGAAATAGGCTTTGCCGTCCTTGACGATGAATGTGCGGATAACAATGTCGATATCCATGTCCCCGCTGAAGCTCAAGTAGCCCAGCGACCCCGTATAAACGCTGCGGCGGGTCGGCTCCAGCTCGTCGATGATCTCCATCGCCCGCACTTTGGGCGCGCCGGTAATCGACCCGCCCGGGAAGGTCGCCTTAAGCAGGTCGGTAACGTTTTTCCCCTCCCTTAGCTGCCCCACCACCGTCGAGGTCAGGTGAAAGACCGTCGGATAGGTCTCCAGTATCGCCAATTCCGTTACCTTAACGGTGCCGTAGCGGCACACCCGCCCGATATCGTTGCGTTCCAGGTCGACAATCATGATATTCTCGGCGCGGTCTTTTTTGCTGGCCAGCAGGCTTTCCGCCAGCGCTTTGTCCTCCTCCGGCATCGCGCCGCGCGGCCTGGTGCCCTTTATCGGCCGCGTTTCCACCCAATCGCCCCTCACCTTTAAAAACCTCTCCGGCGAAGCCCCGACGATACTCACGCCGTCGAAGTTGAAATAATTGGCGAAAGGCGCCGGATTGATTTTACGCAGTCGCTTAAAAAGCTCATAAGGCTTTGTGTTTATCTCTACTTCCAGCCGCTGCGAAAGGTTGACCTGGAAGATGTCCCCCGCGCAGATGTACTCCCGCGCCCTTGCCACCGCTTTCATGTACTCCTCATGGGAGAAATTGCTTTTAAGCTTTTTGCCTTTTTCCTCACTGACTTTAACACTGGACGGCGGCGGGGCCAGCATTACCAGGTTCCTAAGCTCGTTGAGTCTTGCGTTAGCTCTTTCCTGTCTTTTCCCCTTTTCCGTTTCCGGGAAGCCGGTGGAAATAATATAGGTCTTGCCTTTCAGATGGTCGTAAGCCACGACAGCGTCGTAAAAACCCAGGTAGCATTCGGGCAGGCGTAAATCATCTATAGCTGTCTTAGGCAGCCTTTCGATGAAATGGCACAGGTCGTAGCTGAAATACCCCACCGCCCCACCCAGGAAAGGTATCTCTGAATCGCTGTCTTTAATAGCGTAAGTATCCAGAAATTCTCCCACTACGTCGAAGGGATTGCCCTCCCTTTTTTCCTCCACCCCATCTTTTATCAGCGTAATCTCCTCCCCTTTGCTCCTCACCACCAGGAAGGGGTCACTGCCCATGAATGAATACCGCCCCAACTTTGGTGGGTCCATGCCGCTGTCAAGGAAAAAACCGAACGGCCGCCCGGCAAAAGCCTCGAAGCACCACGGGGCCTCTGGCGCCATGTGTATTTCTTCTATCAGGGGATACATGTTTATATACTACCGCAAATACATCTGATTATATACTGAATTACCGCAACATATAAACCAGCCTCTATACTTTCTCAATGGAGTTGCCTCTTAATAATCGACTCTGCTATGCTGTGAAAAGCAAATCACCATGTCGAATAATATCTCTAAACCTTTCCAGCGCTGGGACTACCTGAAAATAACCGTACTTGGCTTTGCCATCACCGCTCTCTGGCAGAGCCTCCATTCCATTATTCTGCCCCTGCGGCTGCTGGACTTCATCCCGGAGTCACAGAAAAATACCTACCTTGGAATTCTCACCCTCTGCGGACTGCTCCTGGCGATGTTCGTTCAGCCTGTTGCCGGCGCTGCCAGCGACCGCTCTTGGTTCCGCTTGGGCCGGCGTTTTCCCTATATCTTCATTGGCATTATAGCTACTACTCTGCTGCTGCCCGGTATCGGTCTTGCCGGCAGCTTCGCTGCTATTTTCGTCATCTATTGTCTGCTGCAGGTCGCCGCCAATACGGCGCAGGGGCCCTACCAGGCATTTATACCGGAGCGTGTCCCCCAGGATAAGCACGGCACGGCTTCCGGAGTCAAGGGACTGCTTGAAATCATCGGCGGCGTAGCGCTTGTCTATATCGCCGGCATTTTTTACTCCACTGCCAACGGCACCGGCGGCCTGTGGGTGGTCCTGGCGATTCTGCAGGTCGTCCTGCTCGGGACGATGCTTGCCACGGTATTTCTGGTCCGCGAGCCGCCCGTGAATTCAGTCGGCAGGAAGAAGCCTCTGCTGGAGGCCATTACTCATGTCTTCAGCAAAGACGTCTGGAAAAATAGCAGCTTCGTCTGGTTCCTTTTCTCACGACTTTTTGTCTATATGGCCTTTACGACGATTCAGCAGTTCGCCCTTTATTACCTGCGGGACGTCGTGGGCGTCACCGACCCCGCCGAGGCAACGGCGCGCTTTACCATCGTCGCCGTCGTTTGCATGGTGGTAGTAGTCTGGCCGGCCGGCTACCTCTCCGATAGGATAGGCAGGAAAATGCTTACCGCTATTTCCGGCCTGCTGGGCGCCGTGGGTATCGCTATCATTGCCCTGACGCAGGAATACGGCACGATTCTCTGGGCGGCCGGTATCATCGGCGTGGCGATGGGTATCTTTAACAGCACCAACTGGGCGCTGGCTACGGATTTCACCCCGAAAAATGAGGAGGCGCGCTACCTGGGTATCGCCAACATGGCCACAGCGGGAGGCGCCGTACTGGCCCGCGTCATCGGGCCGGTTATAGACCTTTTTAATAACCGCAGCCCTTTAAGCGGCTACAATTTTATGCTGGTGGTCTGCATTGCGTATTTCGTCGCCGGTTCGCTGGCTGTCATCGGCATCAGGCGGCGTTCCTAGTTGAACCAGGGAATTAATGTTAATATAACCGAGCCGAGATAAGCTACCGTGACGTATGATACCGTCCTGCCCGCCCAGCAGGCGAGCCAGAACCTCCACCACGGCATCCGCATCGCGCCTGCAATAATCCCGACGACATCGAAAACGAAGGGAAAAACTGAAAGTAAAAAGACGGCTATCCACCCCCACCGCTTGACCCACTTTTCAATCCTGGTATAAACGGTACTTTTAGCAAGCAGGCCGCGTCCTGCCCTCCCGGCCAGGTAACCTGTCATCTCCCCTATGCCTGCCCCCACCCCCGCAATGATACCCACCAGCAGCGGAGAAGGCAGCAGCGCCCCCATGGAAGACACTATCGCCATTACGCTAATGGGGATTATAATCGTCGCATTCAGGACAACACTGATAACAAAAATCCCGGCGTAGCCATAACCCTCGAGTTCTTCAAAAAATTTGGGGTTTTTTGCGTACACTATGCCTACGGCAGTGATAATGGCGATTACCAGCAGCAGACCGACTACATATAAAATCCTTTTCCTTAGAAATGCTATTAACTTTTTTATGTCAAGCTTACTGCGTAACTTTTCCAACATAGTTAACCGATTATACCATTTACCTTATTCATATGGATAATACTCTTTACTTCCTTATATTCACATTGACCGTACGCCGGACTTTGAGCTATAATTTAAGTAGAAGGTAAAGTCAAGACCATATCAAAAGCAGAGGTAAAGCTTGCACGAGTCTTGCGGCATTTTTGGCGTCTATTCCCATCAAGAGGATGTAGCCCGCCTTACCTTTTTCGGTCTCTTCGCCCTCCAGCACCGCGGCCAGGAAAGCGCTGGTATTGCCACCGCCAACGGCAGAAAAATCCGAATTTATACCGGTATGGGTCGCGTATCCGCTGTCTTCAATGAAGAGAACCTGAAAAATCTTACCGGCTACTGCGCTATCGGCCACAACCGTTATTCCACCGCCGGTTCCAGCCGCGTCGCCAATGCACAGCCCATTCTGGTAAATAACGATAGCAATATAATCGCTGTTGCCCACAACGGCAATATCGTCAATGCCGCCTATCTCTATCAGGAGTTGGTCGGTCAGGGATACCACTTTCGCGGCTCTACGGATAGCGAGGTAATCGCCAATCTCATACTATCATCTGCCGGCAAAGACATGGTCGAGAAAATCAGGTATGCCATGCGCCGGCTTAAAGGAGCCTATTCACTGGTAATTTTAACACCAAAGGAATTGTACGCCGTACGCGACCCCCTGGGGGTGCGCCCACTTTCCCTGGGTAAAGTGGACAGCGGCTGGGCGATAGCCTCGGAGACCTGCGCCCTGGACCATACCGGCGCCGAATTCGTGCGTGAAATCGAGCCCGATGAGATATTGAAGATAGATAAAAACGGCATCCAGAGCTACCCTGGCGAACCCGGAAAAAGAGCGACCTGCATATTCGAATATATCTACTTCGCCCGTCCCGACAGCATGATTAACGGCAAGCTGATTTACCCCGCCCGTCAGGCGATGGGTGCCGGTCTGGCCCGCGAGTACCCCGTTGACGCCGATATCGTCATGGGCATTCCCGATTCTGCCACCGCCGCCGGCACCGGCTACGCCCGCGAATCCGGAATCCCGGTTGTTGAGGGACTGATAAAAAACCGCTACGTGGGGCGTACCTTTATCGAGCCCGACCAGCGCATGAGAGACCTCGGCGTAAAACTGAAGTTCAATCCCCTGCCCCAGGTGCTGGATGGCGAACGCCTGGTGGTCGTTGACGACAGCATCGTGCGCGGCACGACGACCCCCAACGTGGTCAATCTGCTGCGCAAGGCCGGAGCTAAAGAGGTCCATATGCGCATCTGTGCGCCGCCGATTCGCTATCCCTGCTTTCTCGGCGTGGATATGGCGACAAGGGCAGAGTTAATTGCCGCCCAGAAAAGCATCCCGGAAATTCGTGAGTTCATCGGCGCCGACTCGTTGGGCTATCTTAGCATCGATGGACTGCTGAAAGCGGTCGCCCTGCCCCGAGACATGTTCTGCATGGCATGTTTTACCGGTGAATATCCCATCCCGGTCCAGCTGGAGATTGACAAACTGGCGCTGGAAAAAATACCCAATAAACAGCCAGTCGATGCCTGCGATGCCGTTGAAGAACCGTGACATGAACCAGGGAAAAAGTGGTATCATTATTCGGAGCAAACCATATCGGTTGGTTATCCTTGAGAAAATGCTTGACTTTTTATCCCTCGTGGTAGAAAGGTCCTACAATGCCCGGATTTTTTGTTTTAAGTATTGATTCAAAAAAGTATCAAGATGATTTTTTAGACGACCTGTCCGGGCAGACATTCTATCAACAGCATTTAGGCGAAGATTACGCTGGAATAGCAACATGTAAAGATGGGAAAATCAATATTCGCACCCACCGGGGACTATTTAGGCCAACCTTTAGTAATGACATGGCGGGACTCGAAGGAAATATGGGGATTGGCTATTGCGGTGATAATAGAGAGCCTATTCTAGTAGATTCAAATTTAGGTGATTTTGCCATTTGTTTTTCCGGCAATATTACTAACCGAAATGAGTTAATTACACAACTTAAGACATGTGGCCATTCTTTTGCCTGGGACGGAGTAGATATTGAACTAATTGCCAAATTGATAGCCCAGGGAGAAGGATACATTGATGGTATCAAAAAGATGAACGACGAAATCGATGGAGCCTACTCTGCGGCAATACTTACCCCTGATGGGATATATATAGCCTCCGACCCCAGTGGTCGCTGGCCTGTTGTTATCGGTGAAAAAACGGGGGCAGTAGCAGCCACCACCGACCCATGTGGTTTTACCAATTGGGGATTTAGCTACAAGCGAGATGTGGAGCCCGGTGAAATCGTGTTGCTGAAGAATGATAACGCAAAAGTCGTGAGTAAAATACCCGGCAGCAAAATCCAGATTTGTACGTTTGTTTGGGTTTATACTAATTTCCCCAATTCAATATTCAAAAACGTCCCCGTTTCAGCCGTGAGAAAAAGACTGGGAGCTATTTTGGCTAAAAGGGATATAAAACGAGGATTCATTCCGGATGTTGTTGCTCCTGTTCCTGATTCCGGCAGGTTTTGTGCAATAGGGTATCATCAAGAGTTCTGCCGGCAGATGAACGAGAAACAAATAGATAGAATCCCTGAATACGACGAAATATTAATAAAATATCCTTACTCCGGCAGGAGTTATCCTCGGTCGAGTCAGGCAAAAAGAAATCTGGAAGCCCAGATCAAACAATTGAGAAGCGGTGAGAATTATTCCGGTATGAAAGTGGTGGTTTGTGACGATTCTGTACGAAGGGGCACCCAGATAGAAAGAAACCTGGTGCCCAAGCTTAGAGATTTAGGTGTCAGCGAGATTCATTTCAGGATTTCTAATCCGGATTCCTTTTCTTACTGCCGCTGGGGAAAAACAATCCAAAAAGGAGAGCTCTTAGCCACTCGGATTCCTTCTATTAAAAAAAGGGTTAAATTCTTAGGCATCGATAGCCTGGAACATACAACAGTTAAAGAGCTGGCCAGGGCGATTGGACTACCTCTTGAAACTCTCTGTATTGATTGCGACCTGCCGGCTCAAGCGGAATTAGTTTGAGTTCACCAGGACTGTTATCCAATTATTAATCATTAACGTTCGGATATAATATCAAGTATTGACATATACTTTTTTTTATATTATAGTTAGAACAGGTGTTCTTTATCATCCCTGCCCGTTCAGGCTGAAGCAATGAAAAGGCTATCTGAAAAACAAAGGCTCATCGCCAAGTATATCAATAAATTCCTTTCTAAGAAAGGATATCCCCCATCTATCCGTGATATTCAGAAGGGCTGCAACATAAGCTCGACATCGGTGGTGGACTATAATCTGAATATCCTTGAAAGCCGCGGTATTATCAGCCGGCACGCTGAAATCTCCAGGGGAATCAGGCTGCTCTCAAAGTCCCCGGCCGAGAATATATCTACCGTGCCGGTCATCGGCATGATTGCCGCTGGCGAGCCTATCCCCGTCCCCACCCCCGATACCTGGGACGTCGCGGCGGTATCGGAAACGATGGATATACCTTCGGACCTCATCCAAGGCAGAGAGGACGTCTACGCCCTGCGCGTAAAAGGCACGTCCATGGTAGATGCCCTCATAAACGACGGCGATATCGTCCTCATGCAGCACGTCAGCGCCGTGGAAAACGGCCAGATGGCCGCCGTTTGGCTGAAATCGGAGAAAGAAGCGACCCTTAAAAAGGTGTACGTGGAGAAAGACAGGGTCCGACTTCAGCCGGCAAACAGCCAGATGCGTGAATTCTATACCGGTCCGGATAACGTGGAAATCCAGGGCAAGGTTATCGGCGTTGTCAGGCAGGTCAGCTGAACCCCCGACTATTTATTATAGACCGGGGTGCACCAGTGTATGTACTTGGGGTATTCGCCCCTTATCACTTTAGCGTAAATTTCCTGTAACTTGGCCGTAATCGGGCCGATTTCACCGTTGCCGACCTTGCGGCGGTCTATTTCCGCCACCGGCGTCACGTGGGCCGCAGTACCGGTCAGGAAGCACTCATCTGCGATATAAAGCTCGCTGCGGTCGATAGCCCTGTGATTCGTCGGTATTCCCAGTTCCTTCTCGGCCAGCTCGATTACAGTGTTCCTGGTAATGCCCATGAGAATATTGTTGGTGGTGGCGGGCGTAATCAGTTCCCCGTCTCTCACCAGGAAGATGTTCTCGCCGCTGCCCTCGGAAATATGACCGTCCGGCGACAGCATGATAGCTTCGTCGCAGCCGTTCTGGATAGCCTCCGTTTTTGCCAGGGCGTTATTGATGTAGATGCCGCAAGCCTTAATCTGGGGCGGGATTACGTTGTCCTCCGGCCGGTGCCAGGAAGAAACGCAGCAGCGCGCCTTGTCCACATCAAGGTAAGGGCCCCAGGGAATCACGAGTATGAAGAAATCATGCTCGAGGTCATGCAGGCGTACCCCCAGTGCCTTTGAGCTTGTGTAGGCTAAAGGCCTGATGTAAACGTCTTCCTGAAAGCCGCACTTGGCCGTCAGTTCGATTGTTTTTTCACATAGCTTATCGATGTCAAGGGGCAGCTTGATATTCAGCACGCGGCAGCCCTGTGCCAGTCTCTCGTAGTGCTCCTTGAGGCGGAAGATATAGGTCTGTTTCTGCTTTTCGTTCCAGTTGCCGCGGATGCCCTCGAAGACTGCCGTGCCGTAGTGCAGGAAGTGGGTCATAATCCCGAGCTTTGCTTCCTCCAGCGGCATGATTTTCTTATTAAAATATGCATACGACGGCATGGCAGTGTCTCCTTTCAGTTATCGTTAATTATACCTGCGGGACGACTAAAAATACAAGGGGGGAAGGGGAAACATCACTTTTCCTTTAGGAGGAAAAAAAGACCGAGCATGGCGACGAAGGCAAGGCCGGCGCCGAGATAGAACGGGGCGGCGGGGCTGACCGTATCCCAAAGCCAGCCGGCCAGAACGCTTGCAGGCAAAAGGGTGATTCCGACCACGCCCTGGTAATAGCCGTAGGCTGTGCCGCGCCGCTCGGGGGGAACAAGGTCGGCGACAAAGGCCTTGGCCACCCCTTCGACGATGCCGTAGTAGATGCCGTAGGCAGCAAAGAGCACCCACATGTGCCAGACCGACCCGGAAACGGCGAAGCCGAGATACACCAGGGCATAAACCGTCCAGCCGATGGCAATCACCTTCCTCCGTCCGAGCCGGTCGGAGAGTACACCCGCCGGAGTAGAAATCAAGGCATAGGTAATGTTGAAAAGTACCAGCATCAACGTAATGTGTAGGACATTTACGCTTAAGTCCTGCGCCCGCAGGACGATAAAAAAGTCGGAGGAGTTGCCGAGCGTGAAAATGCCCATGATAAGCAGGAAGAGCTTGAACCTGCCGCTAAACGCCCGACTGGAGGCTGTCGGCACAGCCCCTTCCGATTTAGCCGCTTCATAGGCTGGCAGGCCTTTCTCGTGAACGAAAGAGATTAAGGTGATAACCGCCAGGACCGCTGGAATCGTGCCGATGATGACCATCCAGCGGAAGGTGTCCTCGCCGAGTACGAAGCCGGCCGGCTGAACGAGATAGATGATGATGGCGGCGAATACCAGCCCGAGGACGGCGCCGGTGGTATCCATGGCGCGGTGGATGCCGAAGCTCTTGCCCCGCTTGTCCGCCCCTACGGAGTCGGCAATCAGGGCATCGCGTGGGGAGCTCCTGACCCCCTTGCCGATGCGGTCGCCGAAGCGTATGCCCAGCACGCCGCCCCAGCTGGAAACCAGCAGCATGAATGGCTTGGCGACGGTCGAAAAGCCGTAGCCGAGTACTGCCAGCACCTTGCGCCGCTTGAAGCGGTCGGAAATCCTGCCGCTGAAGATGCGTAAAATAGCGTCGAAGCTCTCCGATATGCCCCCGATAAGCCCGACCTGCATGGCGGTGCCCTTGAGAACGTTGGTGACGAATAGAGGGACGAGGGTGAAAATCATCTCGGAGGAGGTATCGTTAAGCAGGCTCACCAGGCCGAGGAAGAAGATATTATGGTGTAGGCCCCAGATTTTGCGGTGGGAGGCTTCTTGTGCAACAGGGTCGGACATACGCTAATTTTGCACGACGTGAAAGGGGGTGTCAAATGGGGGGGGGGGAGTGACTAATCACTTATAGATTCTTTTTAGAATGATTGCCTCAACTCCTCTTCCTGAATATAAAATAATACGTAATAAAAATAAGAGGAATAACCAGGAAAACAAAAACCCAGATATTACTCAGAATCCATTGGATAATAATGATTATAACCGCTAAGACAATTACTAGCCACCAGAATGATGGTCCCACGTTAGTTTTCTTTGTCATGACATCATTATAAATATATTAGTAAACAAATTCAAAGGACATCATTGTAAATTCCTTGACTGTAATTATCAACTCAAGTAAAATATAGCTGTCTGCCGAGGTAGCTCAGTTGGTAGAGCAGCGGACTGAAAATCCGCGTGTCCCCAGTTCAA
>JAFGHK010000041.1 GCA_016930185.1 Dehalococcoidales bacterium
AGCATATTGTGTGAAGTGCCGAGCCAAGAAAGAAATGAGCAACGCTAAATCCATCACTATGAAGAACGGCAAGCCGGCCACACAGGGCGTATGCCCCACCTGCGGCACGAAAATGTTCAGAATCGGCAAGAAATAAGGCCGATATCAATCAGGATTTATAGATATAGAATAGGCTGGATATTCCTCTTAAGAGTATCCAGCCTTTCACTTTATGCGGTAGGGACAGGCGTAATTATTTGCTGTAGTATTTTTGCACCAGTTTAACGGTATTTAAAACATTAAGTTTACGGAACATCAGCGTAAAGCGTTTTTCCAGTTCAGCCATGATTGCCTGGAGGTCGGCTTCCGGCAGGTTCCACATTTCCTTCTTAAAGGGCCCCAGAGCCTTCTTGCGCGTGCTGTAAAGGAACTGTTCTTCGGTCTGCCCCTCTTTTTTCTCTTTGATATTGTGGTCGTTGAGGTGCCGATAAATCCGCTGTAGCAAGTCTCCGGGGAACCGCGGGCTGTCGTAAACGATATTCTGGAAGCCGGTAGCCAGGTGGACTTCAAGAGCATTCATCCTGGGGAACATGTCAAAGGCTTCATCGGGGAGGGTGGAAGCGCCGTGCTGAACGGCACCGCCCAGCCCATATTCATCCCGGGCTAACTTGGAGAGATCTTTCAGAGTATTAAAGTCGATTTTTACCTTGGCGATGGAGCCGTCCGGCAGGACAACGCCGCCGTGGGTCGTGCCGGTCTGGACGCTGATTTTTGAGATTCCCTTGGTGCCTTTGGGCAGCTGCTGGAGATAGCCATCCATGAAAGCGCGGAGGTCTTCCACAGTGCTGTTCCCCTTGCCGATTTCGCCGATTTCACCACCGACGGATACAGTAACATCCTTTGGCTCGATACTGCGGATAAAACGGGTCATTTCCGCGGTTATCTGCGAGTTTTTCTCCTGCTGTTCCGTGAGGTCGGTTTTGGAAATATCGACCACGGTGGAAGCGTCAATATCAATGTTGTAAAAGCCGGCTGCAATAGATTCTTTAATGAGTTCTTTGATGGTATTAAGCTCGGCTTCAGGATTGTCCTGATATTTGGTTCGGTTGACCTGAAAATGGTCGCCCTGGATGAAGACCGGCCCACGGAAGCCTTCTTTTACCGCAGCGGCCATAACGCAAGCAACATATTCCGCAGGACGCTGGTCTGTATAACCGATTTCGGAACGGGCGATTTCAAAGATAAGCGCGCCCACGTCGTCCTTCAAGGCCGCGCGAAAGACCGCCCTGGCGGCATCATAGGCTATCATCCTGATATTGATAGCCGGCACGGTGATGCCGCTAAAGTGCCCCTTGCCGGCGGCTTCATAAAGACTCTGGATGCTGGCAGGATAGACACCATTATCGAGAGCTGTCTGGCGTATGGTTTGAAGGAGTTTCGTTTTTTGTGACGCGTCAGTCTCGAAGACTGCCTGCCGGATAAGCGCATCGATATTATTTGTGCCAGGCATATTATCCTCCGTAAGGTTTATTTGCCGCTTCTTAAAATGGTGCGGCGCCCGTTGTATCTATCAACGTCATACTGGGTATCAGGGTCGACCCGACTTAACCTGCCGTAAATGTCAGCCAGAGGCACGGAGGTGATTTTACCATTTTTAAAGGAAACCATCCTGCCGAAGCGCCGGTTAACGATGAGGTCGACGGCGGCGATGCCGAAGTAGCGTCCCATGCGGCGGTCGTAGGCGCAGGGGGCTCCGCCGCGCTGGAGGTGGCTAAGCACGACGCTGCGTGTCTCGATTTCAGTGCCTTTTTCGATTTCAAGGGCGACGAGCTCGCCCACGCCGCCGAGGTCCTTGCGCCCGAAGCTGTCGGTGCCTTTCTTTTTGACGATTTCCCGTCGCCCGACGGGCTTGGCACCCTCGGCAACGATGATGATTTCATAGCGTGTACCGGAGCGGCGGCCTTCCATGACCAGCTCGTTCACGCGCTTGATAGAGAAATCGTGCTCCGGTATGAGAATGATATAAGCTCCACAGGCCTCGCCGCCCTCAAGGGCAAGCCAGCCGGCGGTACGGCCCATCGTCTCGATAACGAATATCCTTTTGTGGGACCCGGCGGTAGTGCGCAGGCGGTCGACTTCCTCGACGATAACGTTAAGTGCGGTCTCAAACCCGAGGGTGTAGTCCGTCTCCGGCAGGTCTTTATCAATGGTCTTGGGGATGCCGATAACGTTGATGCCCTCCTTAGCCATACGCGCGGCTATAGCCAGCGTGCCGTCCCCGCCGAGGACGACAATAGCTTCAAATCCCATTTTACGGATATTATCGGCGACCAGTCCGGAGCATTCGTTCTTGGGGTCGTAGGGGCTGAATCGTGAAGTACCGAGCATGGTGCCGCCATACCTGTCCCAGGTACGCACGATATCGGGGTTGAGGGGGGTAATATGGCCGGTGCCGTCCCAGTTAGCGGGGTCGACCTCGGCCAGCCCTTTCCACCCGTCGTGAATGCCCAGTACCTCGTGGCGGACGCCTCTTTCCGACTCCAGGCGCTCGTCCATGGCGGTCTTGACCACCCACTTAAGGGCGGGGTTCAATCCGGCGCAGTCGCCACCGCCGGTAAGCACGCCGATGCGGCTTTTTTTCATATAACTCTAAAAGGAATTATAGAATCAGCGGAGACCGATGTCAAAGAATCAGTCTTTACCGTGGAAAGGCTGGAAAGAAATTGCATGGGTAAGATAAATGGTAAAAATCTGGAAAAAATTAACGAAAAACTACTGGACTTATGATAAAAAAAGGTGTAGAATTTTAGGGCAAATGAAGGAACAGGTATGAACCAAATCCACAGAATAAAGGCTGTTTATACACGGCATATTTAAGCGCTGGGAACCAGAAAAGACCAGTGCTTTTTAATTTAAGGAGGTAACGCTATGCAGTCGAGTCTAATCGGTAAAATCGAAAAAGCCAAGCGCTATGCGCAGGAAACAGACCGGGTTACCTTCCAGGAATTCACGGTAAAATTCCACGGTGAGAACAGCGACTACGAGGTCGGTTTAAAAGATGGCAAGTGGCACTGCACCTGCAGTTTTTTCTCCAAATGGGGGCTGTGCAGCCATACGATGGCCTTGGAGAAAATCTTTGCTGATATGTTACCTCCAGAAGCCCGCACGGCACAACTGGATGCCGCGGGCATTCAGGGCGATTAATATCATGGGCTATTATTTTATAAGGGGTTAGTGCGCCTAAAAATAACGGCAACTAGAGTGGTGAAATGGACTTTATCAGCAAGCTGGCGAATGCCAGCCGCAAGAGCCAAAGCCTGTTATGCGTAGGGCTGGACCCGGACCCGGCGATGATGCCGGAGGGAATCGGGGTTTTTGAGTTTAACAAAGCGATTATAGATGCCACCGCCGACCTGGTTTGCGCCTACAAGCCTAATATCGCCTTTTACGAGGCGATGGGCAGTGAAGGCCTGGAGGCTCTCAAAAAAACCAGAGACTATATCCCGGACGAAATCCCGGTAATCATCGATGCCAAGCGGGGGGACATAGGCAATACGGCCAGAGCTTACGCCAAAAGCCTTTTTGAGTATTATAAATTCGACGCCATGACGGCCAGCCCTTACCTCGGCCACGATTCGCTGGAGCCTTTTATAGAGTACCGGGACAGGGGAGTTTTCATTCTGTGCCGCACTTCCAATAAAGGCGCCGCGGATTTCCAGTCGCTCCCGGTAGGGAATAAAGGCGAGAAGAAGATGCTTTATGAGGTCGTCGCCGAGAAGGTGAACGAGTGGAATAAACACGGCAACCTGGGGCTGGTGGTGGGGGCGACCTATCCGGAGGAACTCAAGCTGATACGGGAAAAGTACACGGACATGCCGCTGCTGATACCGGGCGTGGGGGCGCAGGGGGGAGAGCTTGGGCTGACGGTGAAGTACGGCGCGGACAGGGGAAGAAACAGGACGATTATAAGTTCTTCGCGGCAGATTATATATGCGTCAAAGGGTAAAGACTTCGCCGCGGCGGCGGGTAAAGCCGCCCGGGAATTATGCGACCGTATCAATGAGCACCTTGAAGAGCTAAAATAGCTGAAAGAAGACTTAATGTGGTCATTGAGATAAATCTCGGCGATATCGTTAAACTCAAGAAAAAGCATCCCTGCGGAAGCTATGAGTGGGAGGTGGTGAGGCTGGGGGCGGATATAGGGCTTAAGTGCACCGGCTGCCAGCGACGCGTTATGCTGCCGAGAAGCGTTTTAGAACGCAGAATGAAGGGAGCGGTAAAGAGGGGGAGTGGGAGGCCGGTGGATTGACTTAGTAACGGATAAAAAAGCATTCTCTAACAGAGATTGTATGTTGCTATGAAGGAGTTTGACTTATTTTCAAAATAATGCTAAACTCTGCGAAAATCATGCTTTTATTTTTTTGAGGTATAACCATAAAAGTGATTCGTGATACCCGTTATATAGAAATATTGAGTACGAGCTTATATTCCTGATTTTATTCCTGAAATATAAGCTCTTTTTATTAGTGAAGACTTAAGGAATAGCAAGCGAATATATACTAAATATTACTTTATACTTGAGAGGGCGCATCTAACCCGGTTTTAGGGAGAGTCAATATGACAGCTTATATTATTCGCCGGATTATTATAGGTATGTTTATCCTCATCCTGGTAACCATGCTGGTATTCCTGCTCGTGCGCCTGTTGCCGGGGGACCCCGTAATGAGATATATGGCCAATTTCACCGGCACCGGTCAGCAGAATGTCATGACTCCCGAACAGCATGATGCCATGTTAATAAAACTGGGTTTGGACAGACCTATACCCGTGCAGTACTGGGACTGGATATCTAAAATTTTCCGGGGCGACCTGGGTGAATCATTAGGAGTACAACAGCCGATAAGTAAACTGATTGCCGATGTATTACCGAGAACGGCATACATCGGCTTTTGGATGTTTGTCGTCGGTACGTTCGGAGGACTATTAGTCGGGATTTACTGTGCCTTGAGGCGCGGTACGTGGTTGGATAACACCCTTACCACCATCGCAAATATAGGTATGACAGTGCCGGTATTCTGGCTGGGAATCTTATTGATTTACTTTTTCTCTTTCAAGCTGGGCTGGTTCCCCATGTACGGATGGGTTAATCCATGGGATGATTTCTGGAGAAGCTGCTCTTATATAGTATTGCCGGTTGCATCCGTGGCTTTAGGAGGTATCGCCGGTATGGCCCGTCTTACCCGGTCCTGCATGCTCGAGGTCATGAGGACGGACTATGTCCGTACCGCCTGGGCCAAAGGCTTGCGAGAAAGGGTAATTGTAGTCAGGCACCAGCTTAAAAACGCGATGATTCCCGTGGTCACCTCGCTTGGCGGCACTCTGGCCATGATTTTAGGCGGTTCGGTGTTTATCGAGACGGTATTCAGTATCCCTGGAATGGGCAGATTGATGACCACAGCTATTTTCGATTATGACTACCAGGTGGTTCAGGCAAGCGCTTTGATTTTCGGAGGTATCGTTATCTTTTCCAACTTAGCAGTGGATATTGCCTGGGGTTGGCTTGACCCCAGGATAAGATATGGATGAGGAGGATAAAATGCCGGAGAATCCAGTAGAATCAAAACCAGATGATGCCATGGGCGCGATTGCCGCACCACCGCGTCGCAGCGAGTGGCGGAGGTTTGTCAGGGTATTCTTCGGGCGCAAGCTGTATCTTATAGGGTTTATCATCGTGGCGATTATCGTTTTCACGGCCATTTTCGCACCACTATTGACATCTTACAACCCTGAAAAAAATGACTTACCCGCCAGGCTACAGACTCCTAATGCCGAACACTGGCTCGGAACCGACCAGATGGGTAGAGATATCCTTTGCCGCATTATTTATGGGACACGGGTATCTTTGATTATCGGTTTTTCTGCAGTTTTTGCTTCCACCATAGCTGGCACTATCATGGGCCTGGCGGCAGCGCACTACGGCGGTTGGGTATTTGCCGTTATCATGAGGGTAGCCGATGTGTTAATGGCCTTACCCGCTATAATCCTGATGATGCTTATCGCCGGTATGTTAAAGGGAGGGGGCATCTGGATTGTTGTATTTGCCCTCGGTTTTGGCGGCATAGCCCCCATGTGCCGCATGATGTGCGGACAGGCATTAAGCGTCAAACAAAATGACTATGTAATGGCCGCGCGCGCTGTAGGCATGAGCAACTGGCGTATTATGTGGACGCAGATATTCCCTAACGCTTACCCGCCCTTAATAGTGGGGCTGACGATGGGTATAGGTGGCGTAGTTCTGGGTGAAGCTGGCTTGAGCTTTCTTGGTATCGGTGTTCAGGCTCCCACCCCTTCCTGGGGAGGCATGGTTATGGACGGCCAGCGTTTCTTATTAACCAACCCGCTGCTCTCCTTAATGCCCGGTCTTGCTATCATGTTACTTGTATTCGGTTTTAACATGGTCGGTGATGGTGTCAGGGATGCCATTGACCCGAGATTAAGAGGAGTTATCTAGAGACAGAAAAATATTGGGCAGGTAAATAATATGGCTTTGTTAGACGTACAGGAATTACAGACTTATTTCCACACGGAATATGGCCTGGTGAAAGCCGCTGATAAAGTTACTTTTCATGTTAATGAGGGTGAAATTATAGGTTTGGTGGGGGAAAGCGGCTGTGGTAAGTCGGTAAGTATACTTTCGGTCATGCGGCTGATACCGTCACCGCCAGGAGAAACGGTAGGCGGTAAGGTGATTTTTGAAGGAAAGGACCTTCTAAAATACCAGCCTAACGGGCGTGAAATGAGAGCTATCCGGGGCAGTAAACTTACAATGATATTCCAGGAGCCGATGACTTCGTTGAACCCGGTATTGACTGTATCCCGGCAGCTGACGGAGACGCTGGAGTTACATCTTGATATGGATAAACGTGCTGCCAGGGAGAGAGCGATAGAGTTGCTTAGAATGGTGGGAGTACCGGATGCCCCAAGACGGATAGATGATTATCCCCATCAATTTAGTGGCGGGATGCGGCAGAGGGTGATGATAGCGATGGCGTTATCCTGCAATCCAGCTGTTATTTTTGCCGATGAACCGACCACTGCCGTAGATGTGACAACACAGGCACAGTTGCTGGAACTCATGAAGGACCTGGTAACCCGGCTTAATACTTCTCTTGTTATCGTGACGCATAATCTGGGAGTTGTTGCCCGCTATGCGGAGAGGATTTATGTTATGTATGCCGGGCGTATCATAGAGTCTGGTCGCTCCGAGGACATATTCGGTCATCCACGGCATCCTTATACCGTGGGGCTGTTGAATAGCGTGCCAAGGCTGGGTGAAAGGCATGGGACCCGGAAATTGATACCGATATACGGATTGCCTCCGAACCTGATAAATATGCCTCAAACCTGCGCTTTTTTGCCCAGATGCACTGAAAAAATCGGCAAATGTGAGAAAGAGCCCTGGCCGGAATTAAGGGCTGTTGGGGACGACCATTATATTTCATGTTACGTTGATATAAAGGGGAAGTAATGGACGAATCACAGAATGATATGATAGTTCAGGTTAAAAACCTCAAGATGTATTTCCCCATTACCAGAGGACTGTTGCGGCGTAAGGTCGCTGATATCAAAGCCGTAGATGATATAAGCTTTGAAATAAAGAGGAATGAGACCATGGGGCTGGTTGGTGAAAGCGGCTGCGGCAAGACTACCACCGGGCGGTGTGTTCTACGACTGTATGAGCCGACTTCCGGGAGCATCATTTTTACAGGACATGACATCTCCAAAATGCCGGAGAGAAAAATCCAGCGCTACCGCAAGGATATGGGAGCAATTTGGCAGGACCCGTTCGGTTCGCTAAATCCCCGTCAATCTGCCGGAGGTATCGTGGGGGACCCACTGAAGGTTCACCATATGGCGGATAAAAGCGAACTCAAGGATAAAGTGGCGGAGTTATTTAGAATAGTGGGGCTGGACCCGGACATGATGGACCGGGTTCCGCATGAATTCAGCGGGGGTCAGCGGCAGCGTATCGGCGTGGCACGCGCCTTAGCGTGTAGTCCGTCACTAATAATCTGTGATGAGCCTATTTCCGCTCTCGATGTCTCGATTCAGGCCCAGATAATCAACCTGCTTGAAGAATTGCAGGAAAAACTCGGGTTGACCTATCTTTTTATCGCCCATGACCTGGCGGTAGTGCAGCACATCAGCGATAGGGTGGGGGTGATGTACCTGGGCCGAATCATGGAGATTGCCGATTCATGGGAGCTTTATGAAAATCCACTGCATCCCTATACCAAGGCTTTGCTCTCGGCGATACCTATACCCGACCCGGTAGCGGAAAAGACCCGCACCCGCATCGTATTAAAGGGTGAAGTGCCCAGCCCCGTTGCTCCTCCGCCGGGGTGTCATTTCCATCCCCGCTGCCAGATGGCGATACCGGAATGCAGCCAGGCAAGGCCTCCTTTGCGTGATGTGGGGAACGGGCATTACGTCGCCTGCATCAGGGTTTAGTTGTTACTGCTTCTCTTTCTGCTAAAATAACACGGGCCGCGAATATCGCGACCCGTGCTTCTTTTCCAGCCGTTTAAGCTGTACGGCTCTTTTTCTTTATCTCTTATTCATCAAGCCAAGCGAAAGTATAGGCGTAGAATTCAGTATACTCTCCTACCGTGTGGCCTTTAACTAGCGGAGATATGGAGCTAAGAGAGGGTACGTAGTAGAAGTAGGTCCACTGGCAGTATGTATCGGTTGATAAGCGGGAGATTTCCTGGTATATGGGGATTCTCTCACTGTTGTCAATTGTTTGAGAACCCAGCAGGGCCAGGTCACAGAGCTCTTTGGGCTGTTCACAGCTTATCCAGGTGGTGATGATCCATTCTCCGGCGTTCGCCGGGTCAGGAATGGCATTCAGCGGGCCGTTTTTCAGGGTGCTGGCCGGGTCAACCGTCGCACCGCTGAAACCGTAACTATAAACGTAGCCGTCCCAGCCGGTACCGCCGCCGCCGATCATTTCAACGAATTGCAGGTAGCCGACTGCCACAACATCCAGTGTGATGTTGGCTTCTAGGAGCATACCCTTAATCGCCATCGGCACGTCATCGACCATACCCTGGACTATATACAGGGTGGTTGAAAAACCTTCAGAGTAGCCGGCTAAATCCAGATAACTCTGAGCTGCTGCAAGGTCATAAGGATAGCCGATTGTTGTGGGGTCCGTGAAGGGGTCAAGGCAGAACCCCTGGTTGGTAGGTACGCCGAAACCGTAAGTGAATGCATCGACAAGTGCCTGCTTATCGATAGCGGACTCGACAGCGCGGCGGAGATTGATATCTTGAAGGATGGAGTCGGGGTTGGCGCTGGAGGGTAGCATGCACATGTTCATCACCATATCGGTGCTTTCTCTTAGTTCAAAGCCATCGTCGATAACCCCCTGGGCATCCTGCGGCTGAACGCCTATGGTGTGAATCTGCCCGGATTTGAATGCCATGAGGGCAACGTTCGAGTCGGTAATAACAGCGATGTCAATTCCGTCTAAGTAAGGCTTGCCTCTCCAGTAGTTGTCATTGCGGTCGAATGTTACTGTCAGGTTAGGCTCGTAGCCGGTCTGGATGAAGGGGCCGGTGCCTACCACGTGAGTCATGTTGTATTCGGGGGGATTAGCTTCCAGAGCTGTGGGGCAGAACATCAGGGCGCTCCACCAACCACCGAGGCTCTTTACCGCCACCCAGTCCCACTGGCCGTCTACGAAGTCTATCTGGATGGTGTATTCATCGATTTTAGTGCACTGGCTGAATCCTTTCAGGTTGGGCCACATGAGGCTGTTGATTTCCCTATCGATGTTGTACTTGGCGGCGTCGGCATTGAAGTCGCTGCCGTCATGGTATTTAATTCCCTCGCGAAGATACAGGGTGATTGAGGATTTGTCAGCGGCTATTTCAAAGCTTTCCGCCAGCCAGGGTTGAAGTTCGTTATTTTTATCGATTCTAAGAAGGGGTTCTACAGCCAGCCAGGAAATCGCGGCGTCGCCTGGTCCGGCGGAGCCGGAAGGTTCACCGATATCAGCGACATTCATCCCTGTAGATAGCTGGAGTCGCCCGCCTTCTTTACCGCCTTCCGGCTTGGCAATGTCGCCAAGATTGGGAAGTCGGGCATCCGTGATTGCCGGCGTAGTGTCTGCTGGCGTACTGCTTGCAGGGGTGCTGCTTGCCGGCGTGCTGCTTGCGGGCGTGGTCTCTTCATCGCCGCCACAACCCACGAGCGCAATACTGAATACGAGGATTGCTGCCAGAATTAAAAATATAAGTTTTTTCATTCCTTTTCTCCTTATAAAAATTTGAACATATTGTTCTCTTTCCTTATCCGGACATGCATCACCTCCTCTAATTTTAACGCTGTTTAATATTATCACTGACCATCACAACATTCAATCACGCTAAAACACGTGCCAATCGCGTGAAGTCGCGATGGTTGTAAAAAGATGATTTTGGCAGAATGATACAACTATGCTGGAGACTTGTCAAGTTCTTTAACAATTTATTTTTTGCAGAATTGAGCACGGGTGTCCGGTGCATAACCAGCTGTCTTTACAATGGACATATATAACCATATAATTGTAGGGATGTTGTGAAGCAGGTGGATGGTCTGGCGGGGTAGCGGCGGGGATAAAAAAGAAATAAACAAGAGCCAGCGTAGCTCAGTGGTAGAGCAGCGGTTTCGTAAACCGCGGGTCGTAGGTTCAAATCCTATCGCTGGCTCCAGTTATTTTTCCAGGATATCTTCAATATCGCTGCAGGCGTGAGAAACAATCTCTTTGATTTTAGCCCAATTTTCCGTACCCAGGTGGCGCGTCTGCTGGGTGATCATGCGGCCGAGTTTTTTTAAATCATGAATAGTGTCATGGAAGTCGTCAATATCACGGGGTCCCCACCACTCTTTCATCTGTCCTTCAATTTTATCGATGACGTCCTGCTGTTCTTCGAGGAACTTTTTACCTTCTTTAGTGATGGTATAGGTCTTTTTGCCGTCCTGCTCGGAGGAGCTGACGTAACCCATGTCGTTAAGCATCTGCAGGGTGGGGTAAACGCTGCCGGCGCTGGGGGTGTAAAAGCCATGGAAGTGGTCTTCCAGAGCGCGGATAATTTCATAGCCGTGGCTGGGCTTTTCCTTGAGAAGATTGAGGATAACGTACTTGAGGTCGCCTTTTTCAAAGAGGCGGGGATGGCGCTCGAAAGGGAAAAAGGGCCGGTGAAACATAATATGCCACCTCCAGATTTATTGCGATATATCGTAACATATCAATATTTTTTTGTCAATAGTATTTGTTTTTTAAACAGGAGGATTATATAATTATTTAAACGGTATCGCGTCATGTCCCGATATACCGTTTCATTCCAATTATTAATATTTTTAATGCCGGTTAAACGTAGCCGGCGGACTGAAAGGATACTTCAATTACACAACCGGAACGTAAACCGCGCTCTTTCATGTGGACTTCGCTGCCGTGGTTCATCATGGCGCATTTCGGGCACCATTTACTAACGGCGCTGCCCGGCCCTCTATTACCCTCGATACGTACCGAGTTTGGTCTTAATTACACCCAGTCTTCGATAGTAACAACGTCATTTGCTTTATCCGGAGGGGCGTCGCAACTGCCCTCCGGCTGGCTGGCCGACCGCATTAACCCCGTAATTTTATTAGCTATAGGTACTTTAGGCGTAGCCGTGGGTGGTATTTTAGTGGGTGTTTCCTCTACCTATATTATGCTGATTGTTTTCATGATTGTTATGGGGCTGATGACCGGAGGATATCACCCCGCCTCGACGCCGATGATTCTTTCATCGGTGGAGCCTAAAATGCGCGGCCGGGCGTTGGGGTTGCATCTTCTTGGCGGGAACTCGAGTTTTTTCGTCGCGCCTCTTATCGCCGGCGGTATCATGGCCATCTGGCCGGCCTGGGGGTGGCACGGACCTTTCATCATACTGGCGATTCCCACGGCGATTTTCGGGCTGATATTTTATATTTACCTGACGCGGCGGGGCGGCAGGGGACATGTGGAAACAGCCAGGCAGCGGGCCGCTGCAGAAAAACCGCCGCAGCAGGGATATAAGCGGCGTCTGATAGCCTACCTGGTGCAGATGGTACTCGGCGGCGGCGCGGGTATGTCGGTTAACGCTTTCCTGGCTCTCTATATGACAGACGTACTAAATACCTCCGATTCGGAAGCGGCGATGCTGATGTCCATCATGTTTATCCCGGGGATTATCGGGGGCACGGTAATCGGCGGGTGGATATCCGACCGCATCGGAACGATAAGGGTAATCATCGTCACCAGCATTTTTAGCGGCCTGATTATTTTCGCCTTGAGGGCGGCCACGCTGGGTTTCGGGTTTTATGCGGTGCTTTTCATCATGGGACTTATTATGGCCGTCCGCATGCCGGTAACCGAGGTCTTTATCATGAGCCAGACGCCTTCCAGGCACCGCTCGACGATATACGGGGTGTATTATTTCACGATGCAGTACACCGGCGCCATTTTTGCGCCTGTTATGGGATGGGCTATCGAGAAATACACCTTCGATACGATGTTCACGTTTTCAGCGATAGTCGTTACGGCAGTTTCAGTGATAACCTCTTTCTTCATCTGGGACGCCAAGGACTAGGGCTCTTTTCCTTCAATCAGCTTCTCGCCGTATTCCAGCAGCACTTTCTGCCGTTCCGGTGATACCTGCTGCGCTTCCAGGTATTTTTTCAGGGCGTCCAGGGGGGTTATTTTTTCAACGGAGCGGCTGCCCAGGCGCAGGCGCGCCTCGCGCTGGATTTCCCGGGCGATGGAGAAGTGATAGACGCCTTTCATCGCGTCCTTGATATCATTGTTGTGCAGCTGGCTTTCCAGGGACGCAGGCAGCTTGATGATAAGCCTCACGACGGCATCCTTCAGCTTTTCCTGATTGATACTGATAGCGGCCAGGACGGTGGTGGTGGGGTCCGTTTCCTCCGTCCCGATATCAGTGTTAATGGTGAGAAAACGGCGGGCCCTAACGGCGTGGAATTCGTAAGAGACGTGCCTGGTCTTATCTCCGGAAGAAATATCCACTATATAAAAGCCTTTTTCGTCGTTTTCCTCGCCGAAGTCGATGCGTTCCAGGCTGCCGGCATAGACGACCGGCGGATTT
Source organism: Dehalococcoidales bacterium (assembly GCA_016930185.1). Taxonomy (GTDB): domain Bacteria; phylum Chloroflexota; class Dehalococcoidia; order Dehalococcoidales; family RBG-16-60-22; genus RBG-13-51-18. The sequence goes on from JAFGHK010000041.1 coordinate 13,152, forward strand.
TCCGATAGCACCTGCTGTTTGTGTATATGCCCCAGGGCGACGTAATCGAAGGCGGGCAGGGCGACTGTGCTTTGCAGGATTACCGGCTCCTGACCGATGGCCATCATCGTTTCCGAGCCTGCTTTGGCAGAGCCGACAGATACATGGGCGACCAGGACGGCGGGTAGGGAGGGGTCGAGCGCAGAGGCCCGGCTGCTGATTGACTGCTCGATAGCCTCCTGCATCTTTTGCGTAACCTGTTCCAGAGAGAGATTCTTGGTCTCTTCACGGCTAAGGATAGAACTGCGCCTAAGCCAGGGTATAGCGACAATTTGTACCGGTCCGCCGGGGGTGGTTATTTTAAGTGTTTCCGGCTTATTGGCTACATAGACGTTTTTCACCGCCAGGGTATCGAAAATCTCGGTGGCGGTGGCGCGGCCGATAGCGTTGGGGAGGTCGTGATTGCCGGTGAGGAGAAAGATGGGGATGCCGGCGGTAGCCAGGCGGTTTATACGGCGGGCGAACTCCCGCTGCTGGGTCTGGGTAGGCTCGCGGGACTTGTAGGCGTCGCCGCAGAAAATAACGAGGTCGACCTTGTTCTCCAGGGCATAATCGACCATCTCGTCGAAAACAGACAGGAAGTCGTTAAGACGGGAGGAAAGGCCAGTGGCGGGGTCGATACGCCCGTAGGTCTCGACACCGAGGTGTAAATCGGCAAAGTGGATGATTTTCAAATCCTATCCCCCTTTGTCCACCCTTTTTATCATTTTACCAGATTCAGGACTTCCTTGAGAGAGGAAATACACGGGCAGGGGAAATCGTCAATCTTTTTACTGGTGCGCATGGGAACGGCATTGCTTTCGAGAGGCGCTTTTATGAGAACGGGGTGCAGGCCCACACCGGCAGCCCCCGTTAGTTCGCTGCTATCGCCATCACCGATATAGAGACAGTCCTCCGGCTCAACTCCCAGTGCGTCGGTTGCCATGCGGTAAATGCGGGGGTCTGGCTTCTGGACGCCGGCCGTGCTGGAGAATATAGTCACATCGAAAAGGTTGGCGAAAGGGGTATCGGGCCAGATGACCGGGGGCTCGGACGAGCAGTTGCTGACAAGCCCGATTTTATATCCGCCCGATTTCAAATGCGCCAGCACTTCGATAGTGCCTTCCCGGGGTATCAGGGTCTTTATTACGTAATCTCGTCTGATACGACTCGCCCTGGTTAATTGTATTTCGGTGACGGTAATATTAAGCTCGCGGCAGATATAGCGCAGGTTTTCTTCCAGCGTGCGGAAAATACCGGTGACACGGCGCTCGGCAGTGTCGAACCAGAGTTTCATAAATTCATCATAAGGGGCTTTCAAAACGGATGTCATCGTTTCCAGAGTGCCGTAGTAGTCATCGTGAGTATATATGTCCACAAGCGTCCCGAAGAGGTCGAAGATAACGGCCTGATATTTTAGAGCGTTTTTACTTTTAGATTCGGGTTTTCGTTCCATCCGGTACAATATTTCATCCTCGCCGGTGACCTGGTAGCCCAGCCGTTGGTAAAGTGATATAGCGGGATTGATTTTAAGAACATGCAATCTCGCAGTTAATCCTTCTTTGTCCGCTTTATCCAGGATATTTTTTATCAAGTGCGAGCCGATGCCTTTGTTCTGGTATTCCGGAAGGATATAAAACCGCTCAATGTGGATGCTTTCGTTATCGTTCCAGACGCAGATTGTACCGATAGGCCGTTTGTTATACAGAATGACACCGGGCTTGAGTTTCTGCCATTCTTGAGCGTAAAACTCCCTTTGTTCGTCCTCGTCCCAGCTCCAGATTCGTTTTATATAGTCCAGATAAACCAGTTTCTTCAGTCGGTAGATAAATTCGTAGTGGGACTTATCTGCGGGGATGGTTTTTATTAGAGAGAAATCAATCATTTAGTCAAATTTACTAATATTAAATACTCTTCTATTCCTTCCAGATTTGGCCGCCTTCCGGCAGGACGAAGAGGTCTTCGCCGGCAAGCTTGGCAAGCAGGGTGTCCTTGAGCGCGGCGACGGGCACGCGTATTTGTTTCATGCTGTCACGCTCTCTAATCGTAGCCATGTTGTCTTCCAGCGACTGGAAGTCGATAGTGACGCAGTAGGGCGTACCCAGCTCGTCCTGGCGGCGGTAGCGCCGCCCGATACTTTGCGTGTCGTCGTAATGGGTGGTGAAGCAGGGACGCAGGGTCTTGTAAACATCTTTTGCAAAGGCGGCCAGGTTTTCCTTGCGACTCAAGGGCAGCACGGCTACCTTTATCGGGGCGATGTCGGGGTGGAAGCGAAATACCACGCGTATCTCGTCCTTATCAGGCTCTTCCTCGTAGGCGTCACAGAGGAAAGCCAGTATCGCGCGGTCAACACCCAGCGAAGGCTCGACGATATAGGGGATATAGTGCTCTTTGTTCTCGTCGTCGAAGTACTCCATGGACTTCCCGCTAGCGGCGGCGTGCTGCTTGAGGTCGAAATCAGTGCGGTTGGCGATGCCTTCAAGCTCCGACCAGCCGTGGGGGTAATTATAGGTAATATCGGTGCAGGAACGGGCGTAATGCGCCAGCTTTTCTTTGGGGTGTTCGTAAGGCTTGAGGTTCTCTTTCTTAATACCGAGCTTAAGATACCAGTTCAGGCGCTCCTCTACCCAGTAGTCGAACCACTTGGCATCCGTGCCCGGCTTGATAAAGTACTCGAACTCCATGAGTTCAAACTCGCGACTGCGGAAGATAAAGTTGCCGGTGGTGATTTCGTTGCGGAAGGAACGGCCCTGCTGGGCGATGCCAAACGGAATACGCTTACGACTGGTGCTGACGACATTCTGAAAGTTGACGAACATGCCCTGTGCTGTCTCCGGACGCAGGTAAACGACAGCGGCGTCTTCCTCTACCGGGCCGATGAAGGTCTTGAACATGGTATTGAACATGCGCTCCTCGGTAAGAGCACCGCCGCAGGAAGGGCACTTATTTTCTTTAAGGTCGTCGGCTTTCCATCTCAAGTGGCATTCCTTGCACTCCACCAGGGGGTCTTTAAAATTCGTTACATGGCCGCTGGCTTCCCAGACCTTGGAGTTCATCAGGATGCTGGTATCCATACCCACCATGTCGTCGCGCTCCTGAACAATCGAGCGCCACCAGGCCTCCTTTACGTTCCTCTTCAACTCGATACCCACAGGACCGTAGTCCCAGCAGCCGGAAAGGCCGCCGTAGATATCGCTGCTGGGGAAGATAAAGCCGCGGCGCTGGCAGAGCGAGACGAGCTTTTCCATGGTCAATTTACCCGGTTTCTTTTCTGGCATCGGCATTACTCCTGACGAATTTCAGCTTTAAGACGGCGGGACTGCCGGATGGCGCGGACAAAGAACACGCCTAAAATGATTAGACCCGCTATCATAACAATAAGTGTAAATATCCATATGGATATCAAACTAATTTGATACGCATTATAAAGGAAAAAGCTTATCATAGCATAAACGAGGACGACCTGCGGCAGGGCGACGATATTGCCCATTAATGACAGGAGATTGGGCAGCGGTGATTTACGCTGCGGCAGGTAGCGCCCGGTAAGCATGACCAGCCTGACGACAAAGATAGAGAGGATGGTGAAGAAGGCCTGCGGCAGGACCATCCAGCCGACGAAGGCGCCCCGGGACATCGTCCTGTCCGCGATATCGTTTTGGAAGTGATAGGCTATTTCATCTGATAGAAAGGGGAAAAAGCTCGCCGCCAGAATAATGGAAATTAGAAATAGTGCTACCGGCACGATGACGTAAGTCCAGCGGAAGCGTGTTTTTGTTTCTTTTTCGGCGGAGTTGATAACGGCCACCTGCCTTTAAGCTATTTACAGTAAAGATTAACAGCTTTCAGGCAGGGGTGTCAAAGGGGATGAAGTCCGATTAGTCGAAGAATCCCTCGGTAATATTGCCGGAATTGGAGAAGCCGCGCAATTCCCAGAAGCCTTTATAGTCAATATCGTCGGAAAGCTCGATCTGCGTAATCCACTTAATCCACTTATAGCCCCACTTGCTCTCGGCCACCAGCGCGAAAGGGTAGCCTCTTTCCGGAGGCATGGTGATATCATTCATCTTGTAAGCCATGATGATGGGATTATCCATGATATATTCGATTGGTAAAGAGGTAGTATAGCCGTCATAGGCGTGGAAAATGACCACTTTAGCTTCGTCAAGGGGGCCGGCTTCCGCCAGGATATCCCGGACCTGCATGCCTTCCCATAGGATTCTGACGCTCCAGCCTTCGACGCAGTGCAATATGACGGCTTTCTCATAGTTCGTAAAGCCGTCGATAACTTCATCATAGGTGTAACTCATGGGATTCTGGACCAGTCCGGTAATCTGGAGTTGATACTCTTCGATATCGACGTACTGCGGGCCCTTGATGGAGTTCTCCCGGAAGTCGTTCACCGAGGAAAGGTCTTCACCCTCGTATTCCTTGACCTCGACGTCACCAAGCGGCACGACGCTTGTATCCGGAGACGACTGACACCCGAACAGACCGAAAGTGAAAACGGCAATCAATACAGCGCTGACTGCTGCGGCAATGATGCTGAATTTTTTCATGACATTATCCCCTCTCCACCTTACCTACTTTGATTCTATGAGGATAACAGGGGACAAAATAGGACTTTTATCGCATTTTCAAGGGGATAATGGGGAAAGAAGCGGATGCTTGACTATGAGGCGCAGGTACTGCAGTTACCGGAGCTGCAGCTGGAACAGGAACTGCCGGAGCCGGGTACGGACTTAGGGACGCCGCTGATGCTGGTGGTAAAAGCGGCAAAGGTGGAAATCTTGCGTTTGGCGGGCTTATGGCAAAGGGGACATTCGGCGGGGTCCCCCGATTGACTTAAAGGACGCATCTGCTCGAACTCGGACTTGCAGTTAGAACAGACATATTCGTAAATAGGCATAACAATACTCCTGCTTATAGTGTAACGTGTTTAAGCGGAAGGGTCAAGATGGCGCATGTTGCCAGCCCGTACGGCAGGGTGTAGGATATAGAAAAACGCAGGCGCGAGGTGGGGCTTGATACATAAACTTGACATAAAGACGAATTCGCAGGTGGAGTTGCAGGAGATAACGGATAGAGTGAGAGATATCGTTGCGGCCAGCAAGATAAAGAACGGGATTTGCCATATTTTTGTGCCGCACACCACGGCTGGTATCCTGGTCAATGAGCACGCCGACCCAAGCGTGGTCGAGGATATAGCCGCGCAGCTTGATAAAATGGTACCGCAGAAGAAAAACTACCGTCACCTGGAGGGCAATTCGCCGGCGCATATAAAAGCCAGCATTATCGGTGATTCCAGGACATTATTTATAGAAGGCGGCAAGCTGGCGCTAGGGACGTGGCAGGGTGTCTTCTTTTGCGAGTTCGACGGGCCGAGAAACCGCAGCGTAATGGTGAAACTGACAGAAGACTAAATACTGCCCGTTAATCGGATTTATCAGGATTATCTTTATCCTTGGAAGAGATTAAATATGTACCGCAGTACCGGCAGCGGTAATACTGCTGTTTGATGTGGTACAGTCCTTTACGACCGCAATGGGGGCAATATTTAAATTGATTTTTCGGCTTTTCTGTATTGGATTTTTCGTCAGCCATAAGAAACACCCGGTTAATTTGTGAACAGTATAACGTGCGGGTGTTGCGTGACAATCACAAAATATGTAAAGAAAGTCACAAAAAAATCAAGTTTGAATAACAAAAAGAATTAAAAGCGTTAAACGGAGGATGAATTAGATAATACAGGTTTTTTCCTGATAAGGAACATTAGAGGAATGCCAAGCGCTGCCATGCCTGCCCATAATACAAAAGGCAGGCCCTGGTTGATATCTGCCAGGCTGTTGCCGAGCGGCGGTGCTATAAAAGCCCCGATCATAGAAATAGTACTGGCAAGACCGATGGCGGTGCCGCCGTAAGTGCTGCCGATATCCTTATTTTCGAAAAGCATGACGTTAAAAAGCGAGCTGGAGCCGCTGCGCAGGAAGTTGGCTATGATAATCACCAGCCAGACCCCGAGGGTATTAACCCAAGGCAATAGAACCAGGCCGACAGCCAGCGATATAATCGACATCATCAATACGCCCCAGCGCGACTTTAATTTATCTGAAAGCAGGACCATCGGAATAGAGCCGAGCAGCATCATTCCGCTGGATACGGTAATAACGCTGTCGGCGGAGGTGGGTGTCCAGCCCATGTTGCGCAGATAAAGGGGCAGGTAACCGATAAAGCCCATACTGGATCCCCAGACACAGAGGGTTATAAAGCCGATAATCCATACCTCTTTTACGCGCATAACGTGCGAAATCGACTGGCGAAAGGGTATTTTATCGGCGGATAGTTCCGGATTTTCGGACTTGTCCGGTTCACGTCCGGTAAAAAGCCAGAGTAAGCCAAGCGCAAACGAGATTCCGCCGAAAAGGAACATCACGCCTCTCCAGCTGCCTAAAAGGGGTGAAAGGGCGGTGGCGCTGAACTGTGTGGCAACCATAGCGCCGATAGACATAGCCACAATAAGTATGCCGTTAGCCAGTGCCAGGTGTTTATCCCCAAACCATACAGCGGTTGCTTTGGGCACGGTGCTCGGGGCGGCTGCCGCCATAAAACCGAAGAGGAACATGATAGCTGCCAGGGAGAAGAAGTTACCCGAAACCCCACGCAGCGCGCCGAACACTCCGGCAAGGATACAAAGAACTGTCATGGTACGTTTTATCCCGAAGCGGTCGATTAGCAGGCCGCTCGGCAGACCGATAAAAACACCGGCAAGCGGGTCCATCCCCCATACCGTGCCTATGGCCGTGATACTTAATTTAAGGTCGTCGCCTATCTGCTTGAAGAGCACCGGCATGCACATCCTGGAGGCACCGGCGACAATGGCGTAAGTAAGGCCGGCGAGGGCAAGAACATACCACCTGAAGTACGAACTAGGTTTTTTTATCATATAACGTTATCATTTTCATGAAGGAAAGTTAGATAAAATATAGCTGGAGAATATAGTATCCATGTCGTTTCGGTAAATATTCTGTATTAATCCTAACATTTTTATATACGGGTGACAATTAGTTCTGGCTTGGCTATACCTAGTCGGTCTATGCTATAATGTGGTGCAAATGATGATTGCAGTCACCGGCGCTACCGGGCACATCGGGGCAAATCTGGTACGCGCCTTAATTGATAAAGGTATTTCTCCCCGCTGCCTGGTGCATGTCAACTGCCGGGCAATCGACGGACTGGATGTGGAAAGAGTCCAGGGAGATGTACGCGACGTAGATTCACTCTGCCAGGCATTCGAGGGGGTCGATGTTGTCTATCACCTGGCGGCTTCTATCTCTCTATCGATGGCGGACTGGCAACGACTCGATGAGATAAATGTAAGAGGTACTGCCAACGTGGTTGAGGCATGCCTGCGCACAGGCGTACGACGTCTGGTCCATTTCAGCTCGATACACGCGCTGGTACAGGAGCCTTTGAATACACCCGTTGACGAGTCGCGTCCGCTGGTTGATTCCAGACGGTATCCGCCTTACGACCGTTCCAAGGCCGCCGCGGAAATTGTAGTAAGGCGGGGGATGGAAAAGGGGCTCGATACCGTAATCATTTACCCTACGGCGGTCTTCGGACCTTATGACTACCAGCCGTCTTTTTTCGGCGAGGCCTTGATTGCGATTGCGGAGCGGAGACTGCCGGCCCTCGTTACCGGGGGTTTCGACTGGGTGGACGCGCGCGATGTGACAACCGGGGCAATGGCGGCGGCGGAAAAGTCGCCAGCGGGGGCAAGCTACCTGCTTTCAGGCCACTGGGTGTCCATGTGTGAAATCGCAGCGATAATCGAGGAGATATGCGGCGTGTCCACTGGAAAGCCGGTCTGCCCGTTGTGGCTGGCACATATCGGCGCACCGTTTATCGGGGTAGCAAGCCGTTTAAGAGGGAAGAGACCGCTTTACACCAGCGTGTCTTTGAGAGCGCTGAAAAGTAACCGGGACATCAGCCACGAACGGGCTACGAGTGAACTCGGATACCGGCCCCGGCCATTCCGCGAAACACTGGTTGATACATTGAATTGGTTCCGGGAAAACGGGCAGCTACGATTACCTGATAAGGTGAAAATAGGGAAATAATGATGAACGAATCGATGATTTATAACGGCCTGCTGGTAGCCTGGTTTATCATCGGGGTCATCGTGCTCATCGCCCTGTTTTTCATCGTCGCTCCGTACGGGCGGCATATGAGGAAGGGGTGGGGTTACTCGGTAGGGAACAAGCTGGGCTGGGTGCTGATGGAAGCGCCGGCGCCGATTGTTTTTGCGGTTTGTTTTATCTTTAGTGATACCAGGAACGGCCCGGTCACGCTTATTTTTCTGGCTTTATGGGAGATGCATTACCTGCACCGCGCCTTTATTTATCCATTCAGTCTGCGCGGCGAGGTCAGGCGTATGCCGATGGGCGTTATAACGATGGGGTTCCTCTTTAATATCATGAACGGATATCTAAACGGACGCTATATATTTACGTTTTCCGGGGGCTATGAAAACAGCTGGCTGGCCGACCCCCGCTTTATCGTCGGGGCGCTGCTTTTTATTGTGGGCTATTTCATTAACCGACAGGCCGACCTGGCACTGCGCGCTCTAAGGCAGGCGGGAGAATCCGGTTATAAAATATCGTACTCACGACTGTACCGATGGGTATCCAGTCCCAACTATCTGGGTGAAATGACTATCTGGATAGGGTGGGCATTGGCTACATGGTCGCTGCCGGGGCTGGCATTTGCCTTCTGGACAGTTGCCAACCTGCTGCCGCGTGCCAGGGATAACCACGCCTGGTACCGCCGGACCTTCGCCGATTACCCAGCGGAACGTAAGGCCTTGATTCCCAAGGTCTGGTAGGCATATTTCATGAAAAAAGGTATTGACAAAAGCAGGCAGTCTCATTAAAATGTATTTAGCAGACAAGGGGGGTGGACTGCTAATCAAGGCTGAATGGCTTCAGCAGGAGTGAAGGAGAGATGAGAAACATAATCGCAGGAGTGCGCTGTCCCAGGTGCGGGGGAAACCTGTATCTGGATAGCGATTATATCGGGTGGTATGAGCAGTGTTTGCAGTGTGCCTATATGAAAGACCTGGGCGTTGTGTACCAGAATAAAAAGAAAACGCCGAAGAATATTGCCGAAACGGTACCAGTTAAAATTCAGGACAATATTGAGAAAAAAGAAAATATGCCTGATAAATAAGGGTTAGTATATTAAGTCGAAGACTGAGAGGTCTGGTTGTTAAACCAGACCTTGTTTTTTATAAGATGAAAGGGTTACATGATGAGGTTCAACAGGCCACCGACGGCTAAAGAAGCGACAATCATTACGGCCATTGCTTTCAGTAAATTTAAAATGCCCAGCTCTCTTAGTAAAACAATAAAGGTAGCGATACATGGGAAAAACATCGCCATGACAACACTGCTGACGACTAATTGATCGGCGCTTAAGCCCAGCGGTGCCAGCATACCGAGAGCCACATCCTTACGCAGGAAACCGACGACTATAGCGGAAACAGCTTCTTTGGGTAATCCCAGCAGGCCGGTGATTACCGGCGCGGTAAAGTTAGCGATGGCATTGAAGACGCCAAAGTAGTACAGGATATTAATCAAGAAGACTGCCCCCAGAATGATAGGCAAGGCCTCCCTCAGGAAGCCATACATTCTCATCCATAATTTTTGCAGAACAGCCTGCCATGGCGGAAAACGGTAAGGCGGTATTTCTATAAGCAGTTCGGGAGAAAACCCCTTCACTGCGCGCGCGAGTATAAATCCCAGAACGAGCCAGACCACAAATAATGTTGCGTAGACGATAACTACATACTGGGCGCCCTGCTTGCCGACTAGCCCGACAATCATAGCCTGCAAGGCGGCGCACGGCACCGCGATGGAAATCAGGGTAGCGGTGATGAAACGCTCCCTTTTACTTTCTAAAATACGGGTGGAAAGAACGGCCGGTACGTTGCAGCCGAGTCCGAGCAGTGTGGGGATGATGGCGTAGCCATGCAGTCCCAACCGGTGCATCAGAGTATCTACCAGCATAGCTAAACGCGGCAGATAGCCGGTATCTTCCAGTATCCCCAGTATCAAATAGAAAGCCACGATATAGGGGAGGACCATAGCTATCGGTACATAAAGGCCGCTGGATAACAACCCGAAAGACTGGACGAAGTCCACCTCACCCCCGATAAGTTTACCGACAATGATGTCATGGAAAAAACCGCCTCTGCCCATGGCGTCGCTTAGGTTTGATAGTACCGGCAGCCACAGGTTGTTGAATAAAGGCTCGAATACATAGCTAATCAGGCTCTCGCCGATGAGGCGGATGACGAAAAACGAGGCGGCCAGAATCCCCGCCGCGATGATGCCGCCGGATATAGGTTTGATAGTGGCGTCGGATAATCTCTCCCGCCAGGTGTGATGGCGGTGAGTGATTTGCTGCACCTGTTCGGTGATATTGCCGATGGCTGTCCAGCGTTCGTCATGGCTGCGGACGGGTTGAGGAGGAGAAACTGCCCTGGGGATATTGTCTACCAGTTCTTTGAGTCCCTGGCCGGTTACCGCGATGGTGGGAACGACTGGCACTCCGAGGAGTTCACGTAATTTATCCAGGTCGATGTTAATGCCGTGATGCTTGGTATCATCCCACATATTCAGGGCGACTATTACCGGGACGTTTTTCTCCAGCAGCTGTAAAGTCAAGTAGAGGTTTCTCTCCAGATTGGTGGCATTGACAACGTTTATTACCACGTCACCGGTGTCGAGCATCTTTCGAGCTACTTCTTCGGCTTCGCTGGTCGGCTCCAGGGTGTAAGCGCCGGGTACGTCAATAACATCTGCTATATCCTCGCCCAGCTTCATCTTGCCGGAAGTGTATCCTACCGTGGTCCCAGGGTAGTTTGACGCAATAACGCGTACACCGGTAAGACGTGAAAAAACGACACTCTTGCCTACATTGGGATTACCCATCAGGAGAATTTTCATTATTAAGGCCTGTTAATCATCTGAACCAGTATCCGCTTGGCCATACCATAACCCAAGGCTACACGGGTTCTATCTACTTCTATCATCACCGGCCCCCGCATCAGCTGGGAGCTGATTTTAGTAATTTTCTTGCCCGGTATAATACCCAGTGTGCTAAGACGCCTTGCCATACCTGGCCCGCCGTCGATACCAAGTAACAGGCCGCTTTGCCCGGGCCGCATCTGGTCTAGTGATAACTGCTTTTCATATGGCATGATTTCTTGTCCTTCCGTTATTCGTGATGCCTGCTAAATAATCGGCTCAACCGGTCTGACTGACTGCTTTTTTAACAAAGACATTCCAGGTTATTTTGTCTGAAAGAGATAATATGGAGTCCTTGAGGGTTATTTCTGTCGGTACGTTGGGTGAAGCAACCCGATGAACCTTAACCTTCGTCCCCGGCTTCAGTCCCAGGTCCACCAGCTTGCGCAGCAGGCCGCTATCCCCTCTAATAAAGCTGATTAGCCCTTCCTGGTTCTCTTTCAAGTCGGCCAGCGAGACAATACGGGCTTTCCTCTTGGGTATTTTCTGCGGACTATCCTGACCCCACTGGCGACATTCTTCGCAGCTGGAAAAAGCGAGGTCGCAGGGGGGGATAAGCTTGCCATCGTCGGGACATATGTAGGGGGAATTTAAGTACTGGCACATGGCCCGGGCGGTCCCGTCGGAGAGGGCATGTTCCATCTCGCAGGCTTCCTTGTGCACGCTATCCTTTTTTATCTTCAATACGTCGTACAGGAATCTCTCCAGCAAACGGTGCTTGCGGGTCATTTTCTCGGCGGAGCGGTAGCCTTTGGGCGTGAGGGTTACGCCCTGGTAGGGGGAATAATTGACATAACCCATTTTCGCCAGCTTCTGCATCATCTCGGTTACGCTGGCCGGGGCGATGTTGAGTCGCCTGGAAAGCGCTGAAGTGCTGACCGGTTCACGTTCGCGACTTAAATAATATAAAGCTTCAAGGTATTCTTCTGTGCTGGCGCTCATAATGCCTCTTTTTAGGCAAGCCTAATTATTAGGTACGCCTAAATATTAGCACTATTTTAAAAAATTGTCAATAGGGTTTACCTTTTTTTGACAGATAAATCTCGTGGCGATAATATGGAGGTGGCAAGAATAATATGGAGAACTGAACGATGGCAGACTTGAATGAGAGAATCGAAAGGCTGGCGCAGTGGCTTAAGGAGTCGAAATATTCAGTGGTGTTTACCGGGGCAGGCATCAGCACGGAATCGGGACTGCGCGACTTCCGCGGGCCGGATGGACTCTGGACGCGGCGCGATAAAGGACTTTCTACACCGCGGCAGGACTTTACAGACGCCGCGCCGAACAGCGGCCACTATGCAATCATGGAACTGCAAAAGCTGGGCAGGCTGGCGTTTCTGATTTCCCAGAACGTGGACAATCTCCACTTAAAATCGGGCATCAAGCCGGAACTACTGGCGGAACTGCACGGCAATCTTACCAAGGTACGCTGCGTTGCCTGCGAGTTCAAGATGGACCGGGCGGAGGGAGAGGAAAAATGTCCCATCTGCGGCGGCAGGGTGGTCTCGACGGTGGTAAACTTCGGTGACTCGCTGCCGGCCAAGGACATGCAGGAATCTTACAAACATTCTCAAAAGTGCGATTTGTTCGTGGTGGTGGGGTCGAGCCTGGTGGTCTATCCGGCGGCGGACATGCCCGCGGTAGCTCTGGAGACGGGGGCAAGACTGGTAATCATCAACGAGGGTGAAACACCTTTCGATGAACAAGCCCATTTGCGCTTTGACGAGAAAATCGGCGAGGTGCTGCCGCCGGCAATTGAACGACTGAAAGAACTGCTGAAGACTGCCGATTAATCTTCAGTCCAACTATAGATTGTGCTCGACCAGATGCGATTGATGGTCGATTCAAGCACCGCACGACGCGGCTCGGGGATATCAAGCAGAGGGGGGAGGGTCGGTTTTTCTATTTTTTCCAGCAGCGGGCAGTGTTTTTGAAGCGATAATATCGTGGTGCGGGCGCCGCCATAGACAAGGTAGTCCAGAGTTTTGATATGTTGTTCCAGCTGCTCGCGCACATGACCGCATACACGGATGAGGAAGGACTCAATCTGCTTATCGCGGTGGCGCTCAAAGCGGTGCGCTGACGAGCCTCCCTGACGGTGCCTACCGTGGATAAGTCCAGTGCCGACTTTGCTGTTGACCAGCTTATCGCCACGGCAGAGACCGATGGCATACGAGCCCAGACGTACCAGCACAATGCCTATCCGGTATTGATGGTTAAGCAGTGATTTTAATGGGACTGTATCAAGGGATTGGCTGGCGCTCTTTTCCGTAACAGGAAACGGGGGAACGACCAGATGTTTCTGGTGTTCTTCCCAGAAGACGATGGCGCCAGTCGTGGAACGGGCAAATATATCTATAATCTTACCAGCAACATCCGATGACAGGTTGAAGCCTTTTAATTCGCTCTCCAGTACATCGGTGGGGAGGTTGAGCGGCAGGTAAAGTGTCTGAAAAACTTCGTCGGACGAAATAAGTGTTTCCAGGAAGTCCAGCGTTTTCCCACGGGTGAGGACCAGCTTTTTAGATTTCATTTCCATTTTACAGCCTGACCACGGTAACGCCGTCGCCGCCTTCATCGCCTTTGCCGGGTCGGAAGGACTTTGCCAGCGGGTGGGTATTGAGGAACTCGCGCACGATATTTCTCACCGTGCCGGTGGCGATGCCGTGGATTATGCGGGCTTGTGAGATATTCGACTGCACGGCGTCGTTGAGATAGGAGTCCAGAAGCGGTTCTACTTCGTCGGCACGCTTTCCGCGCAGGTCGAGTTCCATCGGTACGTGGCGGGAAGGAGGTATTTTTACGGGCGGGGCAGTTTTTCCCGGCGAAGGTGGGGCGGTCTTTACGACGCTGCTCAAGCCAAGTCTCATTTTGGTCCTGCCCGCCTGCACCTCCACCTCCTGCAATTCTTCCGATAAAGATGTAACCGTGGCGGTAAGTCCGGCCTCTTTGACCAGCACCGTATCCCCGATTTTTATAGCGCCAGTGTCTTCTTCAGCAGTTTCTCCGGCAGGGGATTGCCAGGTGGGGGTATCAAGTTTTTCACGGACCTTTGACAGGGAACGCCTGGCCTGCTCAAGCCTGGCGGTGGTCTTTTCCTTACGCAGGTCGGCGGATGCCTGGCGGATTTCCTTATGCAGTTCCGCGGCTTCCGTAACGATTGCGTCACGCTCCGTCTGTAAAGTCTGGCTTCCTTCTGTCTTGAGCTTTTGCAGTTCTTTTTCCAGCTCGGCGCTGCGACTGGTTACTTTATCGCGTTCCGTCAGCAGCTCCAGTTCCAGGGAGGCGATTTTTTGTTTTTCCTCCGCCAGGTTGGCCAGTAGCGACTCCATTTCCTGGCTGTGCCCGGAGAGCAAGCCGCGGGCATCGTTGATTATTTCCTCGGGTATGCCGAGTCGGGCGGCGGTGGCTAAGGCGTTGCTGCCGCCCGGCGTGCCGATGGTCAACTGGTAGGTGGGAGTCAGCGTCCTGGGTTCGAACTCCAGCGAGGCGTTATTCAGGCCGGGGGTGGTATGGGCGAAAGCCTTGAGGTCGCTGAAATGCGTGGTGGCGACCGTCAGCGTGCCGCGGGCAAGGAAATGCCGCAATATCGCCTGTGCCAGGGCGGAGCCCTCGGTGGGGTCGGTGCTGGTGCCAAGTTCGTCGAGGAGCACCAGGCTTTTACCGGTGGCCTGCCCGATGATGCGGACGATGTTGCCCATGTGCCAGCTGAAGGTGGAAAGCGTCTGCTCGATGCTTTGTTCGTCGCCGATATCGGTGAAAACGCCGTCGAAAAGCGGCAACCGGCTATCCCCGTCGGCGGGGACCGGTATACCGGACTGCGCCATGACGCTCAAAAGGCCGATGGTCTTGAGCGTCACCGTCTTGCCGCCGGTGTTGGGACCGGTAATCACCAGCACCGAAAAACCGTTCCCCAGTTCCACGGAAAACGGCACGGCTTTATCGCCGAGGAGCGGATGGCGGGCATTGATGAGTTTTAACGCATTATTCTTTTTTGGTCCACCGGCGGCCGGGTCGGTAATATGCGGTTCGACGGCGTTGATGCGGCTGGCGTACCTAGCCTTGGCCAGTATCAGGTCGAGTTCCGCCGTCCGCTCGATGCTGTGGTTAATATCATCACGCTGGGCGCCTACCTCGGCGCTTAGCAGGCGCAGGACCTTCTCAATCTCGTGCCTTTCTTCGGCCACCAGTTCGCGTATGGCGTTGCCCAGTCCCACGGTAGCCGTCGGCTCCATGAAGACCGTGGCGCCGGTATTGGAAATGTCGTGGACGATGCCTTTAATATCATGGCGGTGTTCAACTTTCACGAGGATGACATAACGCCCGTCACGCTCGGTGATGACGTCTTCCTGGAGAAGCCGCTCGCCCCGAGGCGAACGGACGATGCCCTCCAGTTTTTCCAGTATCTGGCTGCGGGCAGTACGCAGATGCGCCCTGATATTCGCCAGGTCCGGCGAGGCGGTATCCAGCACCTCTCCG
>JAFGHK010000042.1 GCA_016930185.1 Dehalococcoidales bacterium
ACCTCTTGCAGAACTTGACCAGTGCTAGCGTATCGCAGACTGGGGCAAGGCTCTGGACAATTGAATATCAGGACTTCAGGCAGGGCGGTTATCACTTTCCGCTTTGCCCTTGTCTATATAAAGCCGTCTTGTGGTAACACAAGCGATAGTGCCAGCGAGTTGCGGGCTATTGATAAGAGGTTTGAGAGGACACAGGGCGGGGCGATAAACAAAGTAATAATCACTCAAAGATAAGGGAAAGTCTTACCCTTGTGAAAGCCAGCGAGCTATACGGCGGGGCTGGAAAGCCTAGCTAATGCGGGTAAGCCTTAACGATTGCCAGTCAAGAGAAGTCCGAAAGGTAGAAAACAAAAGGCAAGGGAGCCTCTATGTAGTAGGGACTCCTTTGCCTTTTTTCGTACCCATTTTCAGGGGATAGTTCCGGGGATGACCTGGGCTATCCCCCTTTTTTTGTCCATTTTCCCGTTGGACATCATCAGGCGCTTATCGGTAAACTAATGGCATGGCGAAAGAGGATTTAACCGAATTACAGTCAATATGGGATGAAGCCAGACGACACATTGAATCCGGCAACCATGAAAAAGCCATCGAAATCTACAAGTATATCCTGGTAAGGTACGGCGATGACGCCGTCGCCGTCGAATATGCCAATGCTTACCTTGCCGACCTGTATCTCACGTTGCAAAAGCCTGATTTAACAGAAAGCCACATCCAGAAGGCGATAAAACTCAAGCCGGAGAACCCGGGGTACCGGTATATCCTGGGTTTCGCCTATTCCTACCGGAAACAATGGGACAAAGCAATCCCCCAGTTCGAGGCGGCAGTCAAGATTAAACCGGATAATGGCGAATATCTCCGGGGTCTGGGGTGGGCTAAATACAGCAGTGGCAACGTTGCCGAGGGATTGGCCATTCTTGAACAGGCGAGCCGCCTGGTGCCGGATAACGCCAATATATTAACCGACCTGGCTGTAGTATCGCTGTCTTTACCCGACATGAACAAGGCCAGAGAATATGCCGAGAGAGCGGTTCGTCTGGATCCCGCTAATATCGTAGCTCAGGATGTCCTGCATAACGTCATGGTCTTTAGCCAGAGATTAAGCCAGTCAGAGAAACAACCAGCGGCAAAGAAAGCGCGAACATCAAGCTATGCCGATACTCATTTTATCCACCGGTTTAAAGTGTCCCTTAAAAACAATCCTGATATCTGGCGGATTATCGATATCAAAGAAAACCAGATGCTGTCCAGTCTGCATAACACAATATTCAAAGCTTTCGACCGCATCGAGGAACATGAATACAGCTTCTTTTTAAGCAACAAACCCTATGGTGAGGAGACTGAATTTACTTCACTCAGGGCGGATGCCAGCGGTGGTAAGAAGCTGGCAGCACGTATCAGGATTGACAGCCTTGCCCTGTATGGGGGACCGAAATTCCTCTATCTCTTTGATTATGGCGATGAATGGTGGCACGAGGTAGAGTTGATTAGTGTAACCCGGAAAGTCACTCGTGCCAGTTATCCCAAGGTAGTGAAAAAACAGGGAAAATCACCTCTGCAATATCCTAAACTTTAAGAAATATTAGGAAGAAAGGTTCTGGTCTACCCAACCAAGAAGTTTATTGAGGCGGTCCTGCAATTCTCCTTTTGAAGCGACGTCAGGTAAAAAGAATTCGTACTTGCTTTTGTCCTCGTATACTGCCTTGTCCCCAATATACTTTGGTATTGTATCCTCCCATTTCATGACTCTTCCCCAATCCAACTTCCACTCATTGGCAAACCAATAGCCTCTGGAATCAAAGGCTTTTGACTCTAGAGATTTTGTACTTATTCCTTTGTAAGCGATATGAATTAATGTACTTTGCGCCAGACGTTCCTTTGTGGATTTCCAAATGCGTTTGCCACCAGTACTAATTTTCACGCTGGCAGCATTGTATCTCGAGACTTTTATATCATGACCTCCAGCAGTCCATGGGTACATAAAAACAGCGTAATTTAGGTCTATTTTCTTTCCTTTGCTACTAACCATAGTGCACCAATGTCTTGATGAAATTGGATTAAATATATGCCTGTACCTAGCCAACCCAATCTTAGGGGCGATAGTTTTTAACATCCGATGCATGGCGGTTTCACGCTCATCTAAATTTAAGTTTGTAAGCTCGTCCACTACATGAGCTGATGTTTTCGCCTTTCTTTGAGCAATATCACTTATATGTATGGTGGAGATGCACATCTCGCGTATTTCTTGAATTGACGCTTCTCTGTTACCAGAAGAGCGCCTTGTGTATATGACGTGCTTTCTTAGTACCCCAAAATCTTTCTTAGGCCAATGGGGCTTTGCTTTACTTTTGGGAATGTGTATTAGAGCGCACTCCTTACCTTTATAACTCATTGAATGATATTCAAACTGTATTGGCTCATCAATAACACTATTGACTATTTGTTCCAGGTCCGATCCGTCGTGATGGTGTGAAATTCCTACTACCTCTAGGGATTTCCCTTTTTCTGCTTTCACGCCTAATAGTATAAACCCGTCATCCCCTGGAGCATTGGCTATGCATAAAATATCTTTAATAAAATCTGATTTCAATGGTACGTTATCTAAACGATACTGATCACGTTTGAAATCAGTCTTCCTTACTTCTGAACTATTGAGTAATTCGTTAAACTTTCGCTCTGCATCATTCATAATTTAAAAGAATTCTAACTTATAAAGCATAAACTCGTCCAATCGCTAGTCGAATGTTGGAGTCTAAATGCCCAACAAGGTATTGACAACCTCACATAGATAATTTATACTATGTCTAAATTACAGCTATGTGAGGGATGCGCAATGCTATCAACGAGACGAAAGCCCTTCCCGATAGGCCAATCAACGGGGGTTACATTACCTGGTTCCATGCAAATATCAAACGAGGTTTCAATGGCAGCCAGTGACCGGCTGCTCCTGGTCGATACCAACGGCGAAGTCCCCGAAGATAAATTGCTCCAGTTCTTTATGCAGTATGTCGAACCCGCTTTCCAGAACTGGTGGCAATCGCAGAAACAGGCCGGCTCGAAACGTGGCGGTTTTCGGCCTATGGAAGCCGGCGCAACTGCCCCGGCTAAAGCGTTAAAACAGCCTGAACCGACAGTCGTTGCACCGGAAGGTAATACTTGTCCGGTGATCTGTCCGCGATGTGCCGGGCAAATATCATGGAATCTTGACCTTGGCCTTGAGGGAGTCTGCCC
>JAFGHK010000043.1 GCA_016930185.1 Dehalococcoidales bacterium
TCCAGCGGCTCCTGGACTTCCGTGAAAAATACCAGCGGCACTTTGCCCCATTGCACGTTATGCAGTGAGCCGCCTAGCTGCAGCACCCCCAGTTCCGAGTGTACCGAAACTACCTGCGGCTTGCCGGTTGCCATCCAGTTGCCCTGGGCTGCCGTCATGGTAACGAACTCATCCAGGCAGAGGATGCTTTTCGGCGACTTCTTGCCCAGCGCCTGGCAGGCGGATATCGTTTCCAGAAAAGGCACGTTATCTATGCCCGGGTTAAAAAACACCAACTCTACCCCGTAGGCATTCATCACTTCGATGATTGTTTTTACCGTCGTGTAGTTTTCCATGTTGAACCTTTTCCTGTTTTATTACTTATAAACGCCGTATTCCTTGGCGGCATCAAGCATCGCCCGTACGTTCTCCGGCTTGCCCTTATCCACCTGCGCCCCGCCCGCCAGTATGTAGCCGCCGCCCTTGCCGCATGTCTCGATAAGCTTGCGGCAGTATTCCTTGATTGTCTTGGGCGTGCCGGTCAACATCAGTGAGGTCGGAACGTTCCCGGCGATGCAGCATTTGGCGCCCAGGATTTTCTTGGCTCTGGCCATGTCCGATTTATCGAAAAGCCAGGCGACATCGCCTTTTCCGAATTCATTCACACTCTCCATGCGCGTGTTATAGCTTCCCTCGGCGAAAAGTATCGGCAGGATGCCTTCATCTATCAGGGCATTAATGACTTTTTTTAGGGAAGGCCAGTAAAATGTATCGAACTGCTTATCGGACATCCACCCGTCTGCACCTTTATGAAGCGGGAAGGTCACCACCAGTCCTTTCGATACGTTCATCATGTTGATGATTGATGATATCACCAGCTTGGTCATGACGTCGATTGCTTCCAGCAGCTTTTCTGGCTGGCGGAACATGTCGTTAACAATGCCCTGTGTTCCCCTCAGGGTGTCCCCGATGACGTCGAAAGGTGCTTTAGCCAGCATGCCTCTCATACCAGGAAAGCCGGCTTCCTGCGTCCGCCGCCGGAACTCACCGATAACCTGCATGTATTTCAGCAGTTCATTGCCTACGCTTATCAACGTCCGCAGCGAGTTCTGCACCTCCGGATTAGAATAGGGCATGAAATTCATCGCCGGCATCTCGATGATGTTAGTATAGGGTGTCAGCATGTTCCACGATTCGAATGCCCCGAAGGCCCGCGGCATGTAGGTCCGCATCCAGAAATCTGATGGATTCAATATCAGTTCGTCGTATTCATCGGATTTCATATACTCGCCCTCGACGTATTGGAAGCCGGTGGCGGTTTTCGGCAGTCCGTGCCCCGGATATTTGTACAGTTTGATATCCAGAAGGTCGTATATTTTACCCGGGATTACCATCGCGGGATTTGATAGAGAATCGGCGTCCTGGAAGTCCGCATTAAACTTGTCCCATGCCTTGACCGCGAGGTCGTAGTCGTACATACAGTTGTAGTAGTCGGTGCCGTAAAGATACGCTGGCAGTGCGCCTACCATTAGAGAAACTGGTACCCGGTCCGGCTCCTCGACATTATACACATCAATCATCCTCTGCGCTCTTTGCTTGTAGGCTTTTTTTGCCTCGGCGCTGACAAAGTTCACGCCATCGGCGTCTAGCCACCATTGATACCTTTGCTCTCTCTTTTCACGCGGGGTCATATCTGACCATTTTTTCTCCTGCATTCTCATACTCCTGTTATAATTTTAGGCGTAGTTAGAGTGACTACGCGTTAACGCTGATTCTTGGAATATCTGTTGGACTGAAAGGTCGCAGACTTTATAGCGGTCACATTATACCAGTGTGGTGCAAATATTACAAAGAGTATTGCATGATATCTGATAGCATAAATTGACCCTGCGCTCCATCGTTTGTATAATAGCAGCTAAGGATTGTAACCAACCTGTAGAACACGTATAATTTAAGGTAGAGATAGGTTTGAATGTTGTGCCCGGTGTGCCATAAGGATGCTCTGATTGTAGAGTATCAGGATATTGAACTTGATTATTGTCCCGCCTGTCACGGTGTCTGGTTTGACGCCGGTGAGCTTGAACTGCTCATGGCATCGGCCGGATTTGAGGACTTTCGCCGTTATCTTGAGGGGATACTAAATGCTCCGGAGCCAGATACCCCGGAAAGAAAACATAAATGTCCTGCCTGCGGTCACAAGATGAAGAAGGCCTATATCGACCGGGATAATAAAATACTGGTTGATATCTGTAAGGACGGCGACGGCATCTGGTTAGATGGCGGTGAAATACAGCACCTTGTAAAGACGCTGGCGGAAAGCTCGCCGGATAAGGGCGATTCTCAAGGCGTGCTGGCTTTTATCGGGGATATGTTTAAACACCAGGATTAATAACTATTTTTTGAATATATAAGGGAGGTAAACATGCTAGCTTTATGGATTGTCCTTGGCATTGTAGTTATCCTGATATTGTTCATTATTGGCGCCTATAATGGCTTGGTAGGCTTCCGTAATCAGGTCAAAAATGCATGGGCGCAGATAGACGTCCAGCTGAAAAGGCGTTATGACCTAATTCCCAATCTGGTGGAAACGGTCAAAGGCTACGTGAAGCACGAGCGGGAAACCCTTGAAGCAGTTACCAATGCCCGCAACCTCGCCCAGAAGGCTTCCTCTGCCGGCGCCGCTGAAAGAGGCAAGCTTGAAGGTGCTTTGGGCGCAGCGCTGGGACGGCTGCTGGCAGTGGCCGAGGCTTACCCCGACTTAAAAGCCAACCAGAATTTCCTCGCACTTCAGGAAGAGCTGACATCCACCGAGAATAAAATCAGCTTTTCACGCCAGTATTACAACGACTCCGTTTTGAAATTCAACAACAAAATCCAGATGTTTCCTTCAAACGTTATCGCCGGCATGTTCAGCTTTAAAATAGGTGAATTCTTTGAAGTGACCGTAGCCGCGGAGAAGGAACCTCCCAAGGTCAGTTTTACTTAAATAAGCATAATATCAAATCATGTGGGAACAGATACGCTCTAATCAGGTTAGGTCGGTAATACTAATCGCGCTTATTGCGGGATTGTTGCTGGCTGTCGGCTATTTTCTGGGACTCTACTTCTTCGATAGCGCCGTCGGCGGGCTGGTCATTGCCTTGGTTGTATGGGCTATCATGAGCCTGATTGCCTTTTACCAGGGCGATAGTATCCTGCTGGGCATGGCGAAAGCCAGGAAAATCAAGTCCGATGACGCCCCGCGTCTCTACAACGTCGTCGAAGAGATGAAAATAGCCTCCGGACTTGAGAAAATGCCGGATATCTACATCATCGACGACCCCGCCCTTAACGCCTTTGCCACCGGCCGCGACCCCAGCCGGGCATCGGTAGCCATTACCACTGGTTTACTCCAGAAGCTAAGCCGCGATGAATTACAGGGTGTTATCGGCCATGAAATCGCCCATATCAAGAACCGTGATGTCCTCCTCATGGCTATCACCAGCGTCATGCTGGGCACTATTGTTATCCTCTCCTGGTACGCCTCGCGCTTTCTGCTATTCGGCGCGATGACTGGCTCCGGCAGAAGGACTTCTTCGCGTGGCGGCGGTGGTGGCGCCCAGGCTATTATTCTCATCGTCGGCCTTGTCCTGATGATTCTCGCGCCTATCCTGGCGCAGCTTATCTACTACGCTATCTCCCGCAAGCGAGAGTACCTCGCCGATGCTTCTTCTGCCCTCTATACCCGCTATCCGGAAGGCCTGGCCTCGGCGCTGGAAAAAATAGGGGGCTCCACCCGCCAGTTAAAATCCGCCAACCAGGCTACCGCCCCCATGTACACCGTCAATCCTTTTCGTAAAGAAGGCATGAAAGCCGCTGACCTTACCAGTACCCATCCCCCCATATCGGAAAGGGTACGCATCCTGCGCTCTATGGCCGGTGGAGCTTCGTTAGCTGATTATAATGATGCATACCGCAAGGTTCGTTCGGGCAAGCAGGGTATTATTTCTAAAAATGCGGCGGCAGCTGTGGGTGCAGTGGGTATCAGGCAGGCATCGTTGTCGGTTCCTGGAGAATTAGGGCTTGCCCCAGGCAAAGCCGCTGGTAAAGCTGCCCCCGGCACTCATGATGCTTCCGACATCATGCTACGCCTTGATAAGTGGCGAACGGTGGACTGTGAATGCGGCGCCAGGTGGAAAATCCCGCCGGGCTTTAGGGACAATAATATACTCTGTACCAGGTGCGGGCGGAGAATTAGACTTTAGAATAACTGACTGATTTACTGGAAAAGGTCCCGTATTTTAAGTTTATCCCGGTGTTTATTTATAGTGATGGCACTTGACCTGCTGCGTGCCGATGGTTTTCATCTCTGGAATTTCTTTGGAGCATATATCCATCACCTCGGTGCAGCGGGTATGGAACCGGCAGCCTGAAGGCGGATTCAGCGGCGAAGGCATCTCACCGCTTAAGATAATCTGCTTGGAACTGTCTTTGGCATCTTCCGGCAATGTAAGTTGTGAAGCAGATATCAGGGCTCGGGTATAGGGATGCAGGGGGTTCTTAAAAAGGACTTCCGATTCGCCATATTCTACCAGTTGACCTAGATACATAATTGCTATGCTGTGGCTCATGTATCTCACTGTCGCCAGGTTGTGCGCAATTACCAGGTAGCTAAGATTGTATTGCGTTTGCAGGTCTTTCAAGAGGTTCATTATCTGCGCTCGGATTGAGACGTCGAGAGCGGAAACGGGTTCGTCCAGTACCAGGAGTTCCGGGTGTAAAGCCATCGCCCGGGCTACGGCGATACGCTGTCGCTGGCCGCCGCTGAATTCATGCGGATATCGAGACATTCCCTCGGCGCCGATGCCCACCTGCTCCAGCAACTTGCCTACATCTTGATAGACTTCATTCTTGGGAAGTTTGGTATTCACAAATATTGGTTCGCCTACAACATCTCTCACCCGCATCCTGGGGTTCATCGAGCTCCACGGATTTTGCTGTACCGTCTGTATGTTAGGACGGTAGTTCTTTTTCAGCTCGCTGGCAGAGTATTTATAAATGTCTTTACCCTGAAAGAATATATTGCCGGAAGTTAGTCTTTCCAGTAGCAGTATTTGCTTGGCAATAGTCGTCTTTCCAGCGCCTGATTCACCGACCAGACTCAATGTCTTACCATCCTCGACGGTAAAAGAGACGCCGTCAACGGCTCTAACCCAGCCCACAGTACGCTGTAAAAGACCCCGTGTAACAGGGTAGTGTTTTACTATATTACGTGCTTCAAGTATAACATCCGACATGTTCTATTTTACCCTCCAACAGGATACAGAATGGTTATCATCTAATTTTACCTCTGGCGGTTCCTGCTCTTTGCAAATATCCATTGATACGGTGCAGCGTGGATAGAAACGGCAGCCGGGAGGTAAATTCAATAATGAAGGCGGTTGCCCTTCTATTGAAAATAATTTCTCGTCTTTTTTATCCAACTGGGGCACGGAATTAATCAGGGCGGCTGTATATGGATGTTTTGGAGCCTTAAAAATTTCCCTCGTCGGCGCTGTTTCAAGTATTTTTCCTGCGTACATCACGCCCACTCTATCGCATATTCTGGAAACAACCCCGAAATCGTGCGTTATAAATATAATCGCTACATTGGTTTTCGCCTGTATATCCTCGAACAGAGCAATGTATTGTGCCTGAATAGTGGCATCAAGAGCCGTCGTCGGCTCATCGGCAATCAGCAAACGCGGCCGGCAAGACATAGCAATCGCTCCTACTACCCTTTGCCTCATACCCCCGCTAAGCTGGAATGGGTATTCTTTGATACGCATTTCCGGGTCGGGGATTCTTAATAGCCTTAATGCGGAGACAACTTCGGCTTCAACCATGTTCTCCGGTAAGTCCTGGTGCAGCCTTACTGATTCAGCTATCTGGTCGCCTACTGTATAAACTGGATTAAGTGAAGTCATCGGGTCCTGTAAAATCATTGAAATCATTTTGCCCCGGTAGGCTCGCATCTCTTTCTTGCTTAGCTCAAGAAGATTTTTACCCTCCAGGATTATTTTGCCTTCAGTAACCTGGCCGGCAGGCTCGGGAAGTAAGCGTAAGATGGAAAGACCTGTTACGGACTTGCCGCAGCCGGACTCACCTACGATGCCGAATGTCTCACCCTCTCTCACATAAAAACTCACCCCGTCAATAGCCTTAACCTCCCCAGCCCTCGTAAAGAAAGACGTGTGTAAATTTTCAACCTGTAATACAATATTGCTCATAATTGCCTCAACCTCGGGTCAAGTTTATCTCTAATCCAGTCACCCAGGAAGTTACCTGCCATCACCACCAGGCCGATACATATACCCGGGAAAGCGGATATCCACCAGGCTCTATCAAGCTGTGATCTGCCGTCGGCTACTATTGAGCCCCAGGAAGGTGTCGGAGCCGTGATGCCAAGTCCAAGGAAACTTAAAGCTGCTTCTGCTAAAATCATCATACCGACCTGCAGCGTCATGATTACTATCAGTGAGTTGACGATATTTGGAAATATATGTCTGAACATGATTCGCCACGTGGAGGCGCCTACTACCTGCGCCTGCGCCACGAAATCAGATTCCCGTATCCTCAAGGACTCGCCTCGAATCATACGCGCATAGCCTGCCCATCCCAGTATAGACAATGCCAGAACAACTGTCCAGTAGCCCGGCCCGATAGCGACCCATAATAACATAGCCAGTAACAGGGCGGGGAATGATAAAGCAACATCCGTTACCCTCATTATAAAGGCATCGGTCCGCCCCCCCTTATAGCCGGAGAGAATTCCCAGTATCGTACCGATTACGGCGGTAATAAGTATAACTATTAGCGAGACACTAAGTGATACTCTGGCACCATATAGAACGCGGCTAAATATATCACGTCCGAGTCTGTCTGTCCCGAGGAAATAATCGCTCTTGCCTCCTTCTATGAAAGACGGTGGGAGTAGCTTATCGCGTGGATTTGTAGAATTAGGGTCATGCGGCGCCAGCCCTACATCCGGTAAACCTATCCATCCCAGGTTCGCAAATAACGCTATTATGATCATTATCACCATTACTATTGACGGGATAATAAGCGTAAGACTCCGCACAATCCTCGTGCCGCGGGAGAGGCCGGTATATGCTTTCTTTTTCCCAATTCCAAACATCGTCTTAAAACCTTATGCCCTCTGATACCTGATTTGCGGGTCTATGTAAGCGTATAAAATATCTACCAGCAGGTTTATTCCCAGAACGAGAATGGCTGTTAACATGGTAATTGACTGCACCACGGGGAAGTCGCGCTCAAATGTTGCCTGGAGTATCATTGTCCCCATACCGGGCCAGTTAAAAATCTGCTCGCTAATCACTGCGCCGAGCACCAGGCTTGGCAGCAGCATACCAATGATGGTCAGCGGCGTTATTAACGCGTTCCTTAGCGCGTGTTTCCAGATAACAGACCTTTCCGGCAGACCCTTTATTCTCGCCATCTTGATATATTCGCTATCGAGTACATCCAGCATGGAGGAGCGTACCAGACGCATCATGCCCGGCAGCATGAATAGTATCATTGTGCCAACCGGCAGTATGTAATGCGCTGGCGTGGACATACCGGCTACCGGCAGCCACTCCAGATAGACGGAAAATATCAGCACGGCCATGATGGCCACCCAGAAGACCGGCAGCGCTTGCCCAAGTACTGCCAGGAACTTTACTCCCTGGTCCCAGAACGAGTCGCGGTATATGGCCGCCATTACCCCAAGGAAAAATGACAATATCATGCTTAAGACGAATGAGGGAACAGTCAACTTAAGAGTGTTCGGCATTGACTCGCCTATCATGGTGGTTACCGGTTTTTCTCTAATTAGTGATTCGCCCAGGTCTCCCCGCGCCATGTCTTTGATGTAAATCCAGAATTGCTCCCCCCACGATTTGTCCAGTCCGAGGCTTTCCTTTATTTTTTGGTACTGCTCCTCTGACATGTTGGGAGACGCAATTAAGGCCATGGGATCTCCGGAAACGCGGACGAGGAAAAACACTATTACGGCAATACCGATGAGGGCAACAATAGCCTGCAGAATCCTGACTATAATGAATCGGGTCATCTATGGTTTTCCTTAAACATCATAATGACTTTTGATAGCCCTTATATATCCCAATACATCCGTTTGTAATTTAGTGTGGAATATATAAGGAATATCAATTGCTCTGTTATTGTACTATAAACCTGAAACTTAACACAAACTGTCTATGTGTAGATCTGTATAATATTTATAGTTGATGTAAAAAAGATTTTATTGGCAAAAACCAATATTACTTCCCATTAGAACTCCCGGGGGAGGTGTGGAGCCTCGCCCCGGAAGTCCTTCGTTACTAGACTGATAACTAATATCGATTAAGCGTTATTACTGGCCGGGGTGTTTAATGCCGTTTAAAGCATCCTGATAGCTTACCCAGTTTCTGCCGGCCCAATCGCCGACTGTATTCGGATTGTAGAGCGTCAGGATTTCATATTCGACAACACCTATATTGATGTATAGAGTCTTAACGTACAACTGGAACGCCGCGAACGCTGCGTCAGCTACATTGATATCAGCTGTGTGAGTCACGGCAGCATACATATCGTCGGCCGTCGGGTCGTTGCCGGTGCTGTGTATGCCTTTGGAAGTGTACATGTTGGCGCAATGGTACGTGCTGTTAAAGTAGGAATTGTACGTCCAGTCGAATATCCAGCCTACGTTATCGTCGGTTTCCTCAATCCTTCCCACGAAGTTGTGGAAGATATAGGCGGTTGATATGGTCGAATCGACTATCTCAAGTGAGGTTTGTAGGCCGATGGCCTCCCAGTAGCTATGTAGCAGCAGGTGGTAGTCCTGGCCGGCCGCTGTCGTGTAGGTATGGATTATCGGGTCATCGAAGGCATCCGGGTAACCGGCGTCCTCCATCAACTGCATAGCCAAATCAGGGTCGTAGGGGTCGGGAGTTAACTCGTCGGTCCAGCCAAAAGCCCCTTCGACCATGTAGAACTGGCCGCCCGGTTTAGCGAAACCTGCATACCAGGTATCCGCTATCTCCTGGCGGTTTAGGGCATATGACATTGCCTGGCGGATGCGGATGTCGCCCGTGGGCCCGGCATTGGGGAACCATGTTCCCTGGAAAGACAGGCTGCTAGTGCCGGCAACACCGGCATTAATCGTGGCGAATCCATCGCCTGTCAGTTCCTCGATGCGGTCGTAGTCTATGCCGAGGGCGATATCACACTCGCCAGTACGGAGCATGTTGACCCGTGTCGCCTGTTCAGGTACCATCAGTTCCACGTAATACTCGTAGTAGGGTATTTCATCCTCGCGCCAGTATTCCGTATTGGCTTCCAGCGTTATGCTTGTCTTTGGGATAAGCTCAACGAACTTCCATGGTCCGGAGCCTATCGGGAAGGCGCGGAATCCGTCCTGTCCAACTTCTTCGAAATAGTCCTTGGGCAGAATGCGCGTCCAGGCGAAAACGACTTGCTGACAAGCTTCCGGATAGGCGGCGACGAACTGGTAGGTATAGTCATCAACAACGATTGAATCGGTTTTATTGTAGGCGTAGCTGATGAACTGCGACCATGGGTTGAAAGATACCCAGGGTTCATCGGCACCAAAGCGGTCAACCGAGAACTTCACGTCTTCGGCCGTCAGGTCCTCGCCGTTATGGAACTTAATGCCCTCGTGAATGTAGAAAGTCCATGTGGCGGTAGCCTCGTCAAAATCCCAGCTATCGGCAACACCGGGGATGAAGTTGTTATTTTCATCCCATCGTAGCAGAGAGTCGGACCATGACCAGCCCCAGAGTGATTCGAAGAAAATCGGGTCTGTCGACTCAAAACCGAAGTCTGACGTTACAGCAGTCAGAGTTCCCGTAGGCACTATCGGTTCCGGAGTCGTTTCTGTGGGAGTTGGTTCAGTAGTCGTTGGTTCAGTAGTCGTTGGTTCAGTAGTAGCTGGTGTTGTTTCATCACCGCCGCAGCTGGTGACTACCATTACAGCTGCTAGCAACAGAAATAAGGGGACTAAAAACCATTTTTTCATACTTTCCTCCTCTTAAAAATTTTGGCGTTTGTTTTGATATTCTCGTTATTGGCTATTCTCGACCTCCCATGTAATTAAGATTTTTGGTTTTTTGCAAAAATTATATCAACACGCACGGAATACCCATTTCCCGCAGTGTGTTTTTATCTTGGAATCATTGATTTCCAAATACTATAATCTATATCCTCTCAATTGTCAACTGTATCTGTAACTTTAGTAAAGAGTACAGTTGTATTTAAAAACTATCTGGCGACCCCGGGGGGATTTGAACCCCCGATCTCCACCGTGACAGGGTGGCATGTTAGTCCGCTACACCACGGGGCCGTCTATCAAGATGAGATGTACTTCTAGAGTCTAACAAAGCGGTAATAGCGTGTCAAGAACATTATTATAGCCGGCGCATTAAAATATTGATTGTATTTGGAGGCGCCCGCGTTCCCGCCGTGTTGTTGTCTATATTATATGCATATGGTATAATTACGTGAAAATCTCAAAGGAATCGAATGTGGCCAGAAAAAAAGTAGAAAATAAGACAGAAGATACACAGGCGCGCGAATATGAACTCGTTTATATACTAACACCGGAAATTTCTGATGAAGCTCTGGAAACCAGGATAAACAGCGTTTCAGAGTTTATCACCGCCAGGGATGGGACCATTGAGGGGGTAGATAAGTGGGGGAAGAAAAAGCTGGCTTATCCCATCAAGCACTTCCTGGAAGGTAACTATATATTAACCAAATTTAAAATGAGCCCCACTAAATGTAAAGAACTTGAAGCCAATCTAAGTATATCTGAAGATGTCGTCAGGCATCTTTTAGTAAATGTTAACAACTAAATAAATGTTCCCAGCTCGTGAGTTTTAGTGGAGAGGTGATGAGGCGATGCCGAGTTTGAATAAAGTAACCTTAATTGGTAATGTCGGTAATGAGCCGGAAATGCGTTTTACTCCCAACGGAAAACCTGTAACATCCTTTTCCGTAGCCACTAATTGGGTTTATACTTCTCCTGAAGGAGAGCGTCACCAGGAAACTGAATGGTTCAACATCGTCGCCTGGAATAGACTTGCTGAACAATGTAATCAGTTCCTGGCTAAAGGCAAGCTCGTCTACGCGGAAGGCAGAATACATACCAGGAACTGGGAAGGCCAGGATGGCCAGCCCCACTCCCGGATGGAGGTAGTTGCCAACAGGGTAATCTTCCTTGATAAAAAGGCTTCTTCAACCATGACCGATGAAAAAGCGGAGGACTCCATGACCGACGAAAAAACGGAAGACCCTGCCGCTACGGAAATGGAGCCGGAAGACCTCCCGTTTTAGTCAGTTAAATATTTAATTAATATAGAGGAAAGAATGGCCCAGACAAGAGACTCTAAAACTCGTAGACCCTCACGGGGTAAATACATTCCCAAACGCAAGATATGTTCATTCTGCCGTGATAAAGTTGAACACATCGACTATAAAGATGCGGCCAAGCTGCGTCCTTATATAACGGATAGGGGTAAAATATCGCCGCGTCGGAAAACCGGTACCTGCGCCAGACATCAGCGTGCCCTGACTAATGCTATTAAACGGGCGCGCCACCTGGCTTTATTGCCTTTTGTTACATCTCATATTCAGCAGTCGGTAACAACCGGGTAGATGGCGGAAAGGCAGGCAAACCTGCATTAGCGGAATTTTCCCCACGTAATTTTATTAGAAAGTAATAATGGAGTTAAAGTGCCTAAAAGGACCTATCAGCCCAAGAATATACCCAGAAAACGTGAACACGGCTTCTTGAAAAGAATGAGCACCCGCGCCGGGCGCGATGTCTTAAAAGCCAGAAGGCGTAAAGGCCGCAAGAAACTAACTGTTGTCTAGTGAGTAATTTAGTTGAACAGGGTGGGGTAGCCGTGAGGGGCGAGCGTTTTTTAAGAAAAAACTCACAGTTTAGTGTAGTATATGAGGGAGGAAAAACCTGGGCGGGAAAAGAGATTGTACTTAAGGCTTTACCAAATGCGCTGGATTTTTCAAGATTTGGTTTTGTAGTTAGCCGCCATTTGGGAAATGCTGTAGTAAGAAATCGCGTCAAGCGAAGACTGCGTGAGATTGCCAGGCAAACGCAGGTCTCACAGGGTTGGGATGTTATCCTCATCGCCCGTGTTCCCGCCGCCGGGGTAGATTATAAAAGTCTGGAAAAATCAGTCAGCAAGCTTTTGCTCCAGGCCGGTATAATGAATAGAAGAAAATGAAAGCCATCTCTCTTTTACTGATTAAAGCGTATCAGCAGACGATATCGAGGGTCTTGCCGCCCTCCTGTCGCTTTACGCCTACCTGCTCCCAGTATACATACGAAGCTATTACTAAATTCGGGATTTTTAGGGGCATCGGACTGGGCATTAAGCGTCTCGCCCGATGCCATCCCTTGAATCCCGGCGGATATGACCCCGTTCCGTGAGACGTTTGAGCGGGTTGAATGTACCGGAATAATAAGGTGATAAATATTGGAAAACACAGAAAAAAAGAAAAATCATAATAAGACCGCTGGACTGATAGCGCTCCTGGTTGCTGCCGTTATTGCCATTGCATTATTTGGCTTCAGCTGTGTCAGTGGTCTGACGCCTATAGGGTGGTCGGGTGGTGTGGAATCGAATGGTGTTCTCTATGTAGGTTCGCTCGAAGGACGTTTGGTCACCATCGACCTTATCGATGAAAGCCGACAGTGGGCGGAGCCTCTCAAATACCCGGAGCAGTCTGGATTATTCGGTTGTTCCGCGGCGAGTGCCTGCGGTGGTGGAACTAGCAGGGTACCTGTATACGCAACGCCGGCCGTTTCCGGTAACCTGTGTTATATCGCCGGCTATAACGGTAAAATATATGCCTATAATACCACCAATCTCGCCACCAGGTGGATTTTCCCGCGTGAAGGATACCTTGAAGCTCTTGTCGGCGGCATGGTTATTGAGCAAGGCAAACTGTATATCGGCTGTTCGGACGGCGTGATATATGCCCTGAATTCTGAAACCGGAGATATCCTTTATCAATATAAAACGGAAGATAAAATCTGGGGCACTCCTACGCTGGCCGATAATACGCTGTATATCGGCTCGTTTGATAAAAATCTCTATGCCCTCGATGCCGATGACTTGACGCTAAAGTGGACTTTCACCGCCGAAGGTTCAATCTTCACCAAACCTCTCGTGGAAAACGGCACCGTTTATATTGGATCTTTTGATAGATACCTCTATGCCCTGAATGCCATCGACGGCACTCTCAAATGGAAATACATGGCGGATAACTGGTTCTGGTCTCAGCCGGTCATTGTTGACGGCACGCTTTACGCTGGCTGTCTCGATGGTTTCGTTTATGTTCTGGATCCGGCCACCGGCACCGAAGTTGCCCAGCCCGTCAACCTTAAAAGCGCGCTGGCCTCCACGCCGGTTATTTATGAGAACTATATAATCTTTGCTGTGCATGAAGGCTTTGTTTATAAAATTGACCTTGATACGTTGGAGCCCTTGCTGATAGCATCTTTCGAGTCCACTCTTGACGGTCCCTTGACTCTTCATGAGGGGGTTGTCTATCTTCAAACCAATGACGCCGTCCTGCAGCGTATTGACACGTCAACCGGCGCTCTATTGCCTCCAATATATCTGACAACGCAATAATCGGAGTATGATAATTTGAATGTTTGGGAATTAATAATCCAGCAGCCGCTGACAAACGTGCTTATCGTAGTGGCTCATTTTTTTGGAGACAATTTCGGCGTCGCCATCATCCTGCTGACCATTCTGGTAAATCTTGCTCTGCTGCCGCTCACTTTAAGCCAGATACGTTCTTCCAAGAGAATGCAGGACCTGCAGCCCAAGCTCGCTGAAATCCAGAAGAAATACGGCAAGGACCGGCAAAAGCTTGCCCAGGAGCAGATGAAGATCTACAAGGAGTCCGGCATCAAGCCCGCCGGCTGCCTTTTACCCATGATTATTCAGATGCCGGTCTGGTTCGCACTTTACCAGTCGATAATGCTCGCGCTGGCCGCCGTGCCGGAAGGCCTCCTTAACCTCGCCAGATATCTTTACCCATGGCCCGTTGTATTTTCTTCCTTGCCCTTGAACCCATACTTCCTGGGAATGAACTTGGCGCAGCCGAACTTTATATTGGCTATACTTGTCGGCGCATCGATGTGGATACAGCAGAAAATGTCTGCCACTCCCACGGACGACCCCCGCTCCGCCGCATCCAGTCAAATGATGACCTGGATGATGCCGCTGTTGTTTGCTTTCCTGGCTTTATCTTTCCCCAGTGGACTATCTCTCTACTGGATTGCGTCTAGTCTTATTCGTATTATCTTGCAGTATCGAGTCACAGGTTGGGGAACTTTACGTAGAAAGGCATCAACCGGCCAATCTGGCAAGAAATACGTCACGTTTGAAAGCGAGGATGCAAAAAAGACCACGGCCAAACCCAAGCCCAAAGATGAAGTTATCATCACTGACAAGGAATCGTTAGAGAAAAGCCGCAAAAAGCCCTCGAGGTTCTCCAAGTTCTTCGAAGGCCGGGATGATGACGAGCAGTCCGGAGAGTAAAAACGACCTTTAAATAAGAGGTATAATTGCCATGAATATGCCTGGGAATAATAACGAAATATACGATACCGCCAAAGAGGTGCTTGAAGAGCTGCTTGCTCTTATGGACTTGAATGGTACAGTGATACCCTCCGATGAGTTTACCGCTAATGATGAAAACGGTGAGTTGTCCTCCGTAGGGCTTAATGTTGAAGGTGAAGACATGGGTATACTAATCGGGCGCCGCGGTCAGACGATGGTCTCTCTGCAGTATATCGTCAGGATTATCATGTCACATAAAATGGAAGTCGGTATTCCCATTGTTCTTGATATTGAAGGCTACAAGCAGCGCCGCTGCGAGGGACTCCGCATGCTGGCGAACCGCCTGGCCGAACAGGTGAAGACCAGGAAAACGCCTTTCACCATGGAGCCTCTGCCCGCTTTCGAGCGGCGTATTATACACCTTGCCCTAGCCGACCACCCCGACGTTATAACTGAAAGCACCGGTGTCGGCGACGCCAGGAAAGTGGTCATCACCCCCAAGACCCTCCCCGAAAACGAAGTTTAATATTACACCTTACACCTTTGTATCTTGTATCTTGTATCTTGTACCTTGTATCTTGTATCTTGTTTCTTGTTTCTCCTTTCTCTACCTATTGATTTACTTCCATTTATATGTTAACCTGAAATATAAAAGGCTTTGACGGAGAGGAGTAAGGCCGGAAAAGAGTATCCAGCGAGTCCGGTAGGGTGCAAGCGGACATACTCACCGACCCCAAAATCACTCCCGAGCTGCCAGTTGAAAGTCTCCGGCTAACACCGGGGAATAAGTAGACCAGGCCGGTTTCGTCAACCGTTAGCAGTGACGAGGGCATGAATGTGCTCTGAAGAGTGCTCCGATTTTTATCGGAGAATTTGGGTGGTACCGCGGGAATATAAAGTCTCGTCCCTTAGGACGGGGCTTTTTTGTTTACGCGTTAACCGTCATTGCGAGGAGTGTTGGGAATATTTAAAGAGTAAAAAGGGGAGTGGCCTGCGGAGAGGGGCGTTAGCCCCTCTCCCTTAATCCTCCCCCTCTCCAAATAGTATGATTAAAGAATAAGAAGTTGCTCCATTTGGAGAGGGGGCAGGGGGTAAGGCAAAATACAATAATAGATACTGAATCGGGAACGGAGTAATTTATGTTTAAACCAGTCGGTAGCCGGGTAAGCTTCCCGCAAATGGAAGATAGTGTTCTTGCATTTTGGAAAGAGAACAAAATCTTTGAAAAAAGCGTGGAAGCTCATCGGGGAAAACAGAGGTTCGTTTTTTATGAAGGCCCGCCTTTTGCCAACGGCAGTCCGGGTATACATCACGTGCTGGCAAGAGTTTATAAAGATATAATTGTCCGCTATAAGGTGATGAAAGGTTATTACGTGCCGCGTATTGCCGGCTGGGATACTCACGGTCTGCCCGTTGAACTGGAAATAGAAAAAAAGCTGGGTTTTACCGGCAAAGACCAGATAGAAAAATACGGTGTAGAAGAGTTTAACAAGCTCTGCCGTGAAAGCGTCTTCAAGTACGTGAAGGAATGGGACAGACTTACTGAACGTATCGCTTACTGGGTCGACCTGGAGAACGCCTACAAGACGATGGATAACACCTATATTGAGTCCGTATGGTGGGCGCTGAAGCAGATATGGGATAAAGGTCTGGTCTATCAGGGCTACCGCGTCACGCCCCATTGCCCCCGCTGCGGTACGTCCTTGAGCTCCCACGAGGTTTCCCAGGGCTATAAAGATGATACGGTCGACCCCTCTGTTTACATAAAATTTAAGGTCGCCGAAAAATCAAAGGCCGACTTGCCCTCAGATATGCCGGTCTTTCTGCTTGCCTGGACCACTACACCCTGGACTTTACCCGGCAACACTGCTCTCGCCGTCGCGCCGGACGCTGAATATGTTTTACTTAAAGGTAAATTGGATTATATCGTTATCGCGGCACGTTTGGCCGGGACCATTAGCCTTGAAGGATATAAGGAGACGAAGAAGCTGATAGGCAAGGACCTGGTCAGCGTCCGTTATGAGCCCCTCTTTAACCCCCATACCTTTGCCGTTGAGCGTCTGCGTTTCCAGGAGGACGGTGCTTTAAAGACTCAAAAAGCCGATAAGAATCTTACTTACCCTGTCATCAGCGGCGATTTCGTCACCATGGAGGACGGCACCGGCATCGTCCATATCGCCCCGGCCTTCGGTGAAGACGATTATGAGGCAGGCAAACAATGGTCACTGGACTTCGTTCAGCAGGTGGACTTGCAGGGTAATCTCACCGGCAGCTATCCATTCGCCGGTAAATTCGTCAAGGACGCCGACCCGCTCATTATGGAAGACCTTAAAACACGCGGCTTGCTCTTGCAGAGTGGCACTGTCACCCACACTTACCCCTTCTGCTGGCGCTGTGATGCCCCGCTGCTTTATTATGCCAAGACAACCTGGTATATCAAGACCACTGCTATCAAAGATGAGCTCATCGCCGGCAACGAAACAATCAACTGGTACCCGGAGCATATCAGGAAAGGCCGCTTCGGCAACTGGCTGGAAAATAATGTGGATTGGGCATTTGCCCGTGAAAGGTATTGGGGTTCGCCGTTGCCTATATGGGGCTGTGAAAAATGCGGTGCCTTCGAGTGCGTCGGTAGTATTGAAGAACTGAAGAAGAAACCGGGCATAAAAGGTTTGAAAGAACCGCTGGACCTGCACCGTCCCTATATGGACAAGGTTACATTCTCATGTGGCAAGTGCGGAGGAGTTATGAAGCGTACCCCGGAAATCATGGACTGTTGGTTCGATTCCGGTTCGATGCCCTTTGCCCAGCTTCATTATCCCTTTGAGAATAAAGTACTTTTTGATAATGAAACGGGGCAGGCCGACTTCATCTCGGAGGCTATCGACCAGACCCGTGGCTGGTTCTATAGTCTCCATGCTATCTCTACGCTTATCTTTGACCGCATTACCTTCAAGAACTGTATCTGCCTTGAGCTTATTCTGGATGCTAAGGGCGAGAAGATGTCCAAGAGTAAAAATAATATCGTCTGGCCCGATGAAGTGATAGAAAAATATGGCGCGGACGCTTTACGCTGGTATCTCTATACTGCTTCGTCCCCTGGCAACCCCCGCCAGTTCGATACCAAACAGGTTAACGAGGTCTCGCGTCGCTTTCTTGCCACGCTCTGGAATGTCTATTCCTTTTTCGTGATGTATGCCAACATCGATAAATATAAACCGGAAGCCGGCCCCTTCACCCCGCCCGATGCCGAGCTGGATAAATGGGTTCTCTCCGAGCTTAACCAGCTTATCCTGGATGTTGATGCTGCGCTGGAAAACTACGGTCCTACGGAGGCCGGCCGCAAGATAGAGACCTTTGTCGACGGCCTTTCCAACTGGTACGTCAGGCGCAGTCGGCGGCGCTTCTGGAAGAGCGAGAATGATGCCGACAAGCTCTCGGCTTATAATACTCTTTATTACTGCCTTGAGACTTTATCCAGGCTGCTGGCCCCCTTTACCCCTTTCCTCGCCGAGGAGCTTTACCGGAACCTGGTGCTTTCGGTCTTCCCCGATTCGCCGGAAAGCGTCCATCTATCCGGTTTCCCCACCGCGGACGAGTCGAGAATAGATAAGCAGCTGACCGATGATAATCGACTGGCCATGAAGGTCTGCAGTATGGGACGGGCGGCGCGCAGCAAGGCCGGCGTTAAGGTCCGCCAGCCCCTGGAGACTGCTTATGTAGGCGTGGCTTCCGACTATGAGGCGCGTGCCCTGGAAAGGGTCGCTCCTCTCATACTTGAAGAGCTGAATGTTAAAGAGCTGAAGACCGATACTGTTGAAAAGGTGTCCGGCATGGAAGCGGCCAACTTCTCCGTTGTCAGCGAGGGCGGCAGCTGCGTGGCTGTCTCTACCTATATCACGGTCGAGTTACAGGCGGAAGGCATCGCTCGTGAAATCGTCCACCGTCTCCAGACTATGCGCCGCTCCGCCGGCTATGAAATCGCTGACCGTATCCTGATGTATTACGAGGGTGATGCCTATTTCGTGCAGGCTGTCTCCGCTTTTGCCGACTACATTCGGCAGGAAACACTATCGGATGTCGTTGAAGAAGGCATACCTGATGACGTCGATTTAGAGGAAGAGCACAAGATAAGCGGTTACCACCTGTTGCTGGGTATCAAGAAAGTAGGTTAGCCTGCCGCGTAATGGGGTTTAGATTGAAAATTTTTTAAACTAAAAAATTATTAGTCGTTTTTAATTATTTGTATCTTGTTTCTTGTATCTTGTATCTTTCTTCAATCCTTACCCTGTCTCCGGTCTTGGACTTTCAATGGGGACTGCATTGGTGACGTATTCCATGTCACCGCGGTAGAATCTTATTTCCAGCGTCTCGCCTATCGGTGCCGCGTGCAGTACCTGCGTCAGTTCCTCGACAGTGGTAATGTTTTCCCCGCCGATACTCACTATCACGTCACCTCTCTGTAGCCCTGCTTCATAAGCCGGACTGTCGGCAACCACCTGGGCTATCAGTACGCCTTCATCTACCTTGAGGTCGAACTGGGCGATTGCTATCTGGTCCACGGTGTAAGGCACTACTCCCAGCCACGGCCGGATTACGTACCCATTGGTCACCAGTTCCTCGATTATCGGCATGGCTATGTCGATGCTGATGGCGTAGCCCATCCCTTCAACGCCGACGCTGGCGATTTTAGCGCTGGTGATGCCGATTACTTCTCCGGCTAGGTTGACCAGCGGGCCGCCGCTGTTGCCCGGGTTGATGGCGGCGCTCGTCTCGATGAGGTCGTAGAGTGTCTGGTTATAGTCCACCTGGAGCGATACTCCCTGCCGGCTCACGATGCCTTCGGTAGCT
Source organism: Dehalococcoidales bacterium (assembly GCA_016930185.1). GTDB lineage: Bacteria > Chloroflexota > Dehalococcoidia > Dehalococcoidales > RBG-16-60-22 > RBG-13-51-18. The sequence goes on from JAFGHK010000043.1 coordinate 19,470, forward strand.
CTGGTTCCCTGTCCCAGCGCGTTCCCGATGGCGACTACCCAGTCGCCCACGCGCATGTTGCTGGCTGTGCCTCTCTTCAGGGCTGGAAGGTCGGTAGCGTCTATCTTGATTATCGCCAGGTCGTTAAGCGGGTCGGTGAAAATAGAGTTGACGTCCGCGATGTAAGTATCACCGTTATCGGTGGTAACGGTAATTGTATTGGCGCCTTCGACCACGTGGTAGTTAGTCACGATAATCCCGTCCGGGTCGATTACCCAGCCGGAGCCGGCTCCCTCTTGTGTATAAGGGCGGTCAAAAAAGTCGTATGTAGTGACCTCGGTGCTTATCGCTACTACCGATGGTTTTACCAGCGCCACCACATCCGCGATGTTTGGAAGTTGTGTTGCTGTTTCGGTGTTCGCTGGTGGTGTCCATGATGTGTTTATTGGCGTTGTCACGGCAGGGGTCTCGGTAGACTCCGGACTTTGCGTAACCGTAATGCAGCCTGTCAGAAAGGTTGACCCCAGCACTAAAACAATTAAAAATATCGCCAAAAATGCTTTAAAATTCCACGTTTTCATATCTAAAACCTCGTACTTTTAGTTATAGCATACTAAGAAATTGTTAAGATTTTGTGAAAAGCGCGGGGTATTGAAAAAAGCCCCCTCCCCACCGTAGGAGAGGGGGCTTGATTCTATGAGATTTTATTATGGGTTATTTGTACTCTGCCGATACTTCGGGTAGCTCTTTCAGCGCTGCCTTCACCATGTCTTCGGGGTAGGCGTAGTCCTGCAGCTTGCCGCTCAAGTAGGCCTCGTAGGCTGCCATGTCGAAGTGGCCGTGGCCGCTGTGCGCCAGCAGGATGACTTTAGACTTGCCTTCCTTTTTGCACTTAAGAGCTTCGTCGATGGTGACCCTGATAGCGTGGTTGGTCTCCGGTGCGCTGATGATGCCCTCGGCGCGGGCGAAGGTAATCCCAGCCTCGAAGGTCGCCATCTGCGGTACGGCTTGCGCTTCAACGAATCCGAGCTTGTGCAGGTGGCAGATAATCGGCGCCATGCCGTGGTAGCGCAGGCCGCCGGCGTGGACGGGTGGCGGAATGAAGCCGTGACCCAGCGTGAACATCTTGGCGATGGGTGCCATACCGGCCACGTCGCCGTAGTCGTAAGCGTAAAGGCCCTTGGTCACGGTCGGGCAGCTTTCCGGCTCGACGTTTATGACGCGCAGGTTCGGCTTCTTTCCAAGGATTTTATCCTTGACGAAGGGCAGATACATGCCGGCGAAGTTTGACCCTCCGCCGATACACCCGACGATGATATCGGGGTAGTCTCCCGCCATTTCCATCTGCTTCATGGCTTCCTGTCCGATGATGGTCTGGTGCATTAGCACGTGGTTGAGCACGCTTCCAAGTGAATAGTGCGTGTCATCGCGACTTACTGCGTCTTCGACGGCTTCGCTGATGGCCAGTCCCAGGCTTCCCGGGCAATCCGGGTCTTTAGCCAGCATGTCGCGTCCAGCTTTGGTGTCTGGACTTGGACTCGGCACGCATGTGGCTCCCCAGGTCTCCATCATGATGCGTCGGTAGGGTTTCTGGTTGTAGCTTATCCTGACCATATAGACCTTGCATTCAATCCCGAACAGGTTGCACGCAAAAGCCAGCGAGCTTCCCCATTGCCCCGCCCCGGTCTCGGTCGAAATGCGCTTGATGCCTTCCTTCTTATTGTAGTATGCCTGGGCTACGGCGGTGTTCGGCTTATGACTGCCGGGCGGACTCGTCCCCTCGTACTTGTAGTAAATCTTGGCGGGGGTGTCCAGCGCCTTTTCCAGTCGGTACGCCCGGTGCAGTATCGTCGGTCTCCACAGCCTATAGACCTCCTGCACCTCTTCCGGAATATCGATGTATCTCTCCTGGCTGACCTCCTGCTTAATCAACTCCATGGCGAACAGTGGTGCCAGGTCGGCAGGTCCTATCGGTTGCTTGGTTCCCGGGTGAAGATAGGGAGGCAGGGGTACCGGCAGGTCCGCCTGGATATTATACCAGCGGGTCGGCATATCTTTTTCTTCTAATAAAAATTTAGCTCTTTCCATTTCTCCTCCTTATAAGTATTTATTATATATCAAACGGTAGGTTACTACATAATTAATACCTCCCGGTGTTTTTCTTTATATCCAGTTCCGTGCGCACACTCTTGATAAAGGACTTAAGTGACTTTAGCGTTGCGTCTTTTTCAATTAACTGTATTAGCCTGCTGCCGATGATGACCCCGTCCGTCAGGGCCGCCGCCTGCCCGGCTTGCTCAACCGTGGATATCCCGAAGCCTACGCATAGAGGCAGGCTCGTTTTTTCTCTGACCCTTTCCACAAAGCCTGCCAGCTCCAGCGAGAGTGTATCTCTGGCGCCGGTTACTCCGGTCAGCGAGACCAGGTAAATAAAGCCCCGCGAGCTTGACGCCACGACGTTAATCCTGCTTTCCGTGCTTGTCGGTGCCAGCAGGTATATCAGGTCGAGCCCGGCCTTCCTGGTGATTGTCTCCAGTTCCAGCCCCTCTTCCGGCGGCAGGTCGGGCACTATCAGGCCATTCACCCCCGCCCCAACACATTTCTTGCAGAATTTTTTCAGACCGTAATTAAGCACAGGGTTGTAATAGGTCATGAAGACCAGCGGCGTAGCGATACTTTTTCTTATTTTTGCGGCCATCTCCAGGCAGGCGTCCGGCGTGACTCCCTGCTTCAGGGCATAATAGCTGGCTTTCTGGATGGTCGCTCCGTCCGCCAGCGGGTCGGAAAACGGGATTCCCAGCTCGATGATGTCGCAGCCCCCCTCCGCCAGCTTCCTGGCGACCTTCACAGTTGCCTTCTGGTCGGGATAGCCCGCCGTGATGTAGGCAATCATCGCCTTGTAGTTCGGTTTAAATACATCGGCGATAATGCTCATTTTTTCATCCCCAGTGCTTCGGCCACTATTTCCAGGTCTTTGTCCCCCCGCCCCGATAAATTGACGATAATCAGTTTGTCCTCGCTAATCCCCTTGGCCAGTTCTGCCGCGTAATATATAGCGTGGGCCGACTCCAGTGCCGGGATGATGCCCTCGGTGTCGCAGAGCAGTCTGAACCCCTCCAGCGCCTGCTTGTCATCGACCGATACGTAGGTTGCCCTGCCTGTATCTTTATAAAAGCTGTGCTCCGGCCCCACCCCCGGGTAGTCCAGCCCCGGTGCGATGCTGTGAGTCTCTTCTATCTGCCCGTGCTCGTCCTCCATCAGGTATGACTTCGTTCCGTGCAGTACGCCTGATTTCCCGGTGACCAGCGTCGCCGAGTGCTTGCCGGACTTGATGCCTTTGCCCCCCGCTTCCACCCCGATGAACTTCACCTGTTTGTCGTCGTAAAACGGGTGGAAAAGCCCGATGGCGTTGCTGCCGCCGCCCACGCAGGCGACCAGGTAGTCGGGCAATCGACCGTATATTCCCTGCACCTGCTGCTTGGTTTCCTGCCCGATAATCGACTGGAAGTCGCGCACTATCATCGGGTAGGGGTGCGGGCCCACCACCGAACCAAGTAAATAATGTGTATTCCTCACGTTGCTTACCCAGTCGCGTATTGCCTCGTTGATAGCGTCTTTCAGAGTTTTACTCCCGGAACTGACCGGCCTGATTTCGGCGCCCGTCAATTCCATCCGGTTGACGTTGGAAGCCTGTCGGCGTATGTCTTCCGTGCCCATGTAGATGATGCATTCCAGTCCCAGCATAGCGCAGACGGTTGACGCCGCCACCCCGTGCTGCCCCGCCCCCGTTTCGGCGATAACCCTCGTCTTGCCCATCCGCTTGGCCAGCAGACCCTGCCCCAGCGCGTTGTTGATTTTGTGCGCGCCGGTATGCGCCAGGTCCTCGCGCTTGAGTAATATGGTCGCCCCTCCGGCTCTGGCTGTTAGCTGTCCTGCATAATAAAGCGGCGTCGGTCGCCCGATATAGTCTGTGCACAGCAGGTTGAACTGCCGCTGGAATTCAGGGTCGGCCACGGCTTCCTCATAGGCGCTTTCCAGTTCGTCCAGCGCTGTCATCAGTGTTTCCGGCACGAACTTGCCGCCGTACTTCCCGAAGTAACCGCTGCTATCCGGTCTAATCTGCATCAACTTCCCTCACCGCTTCTATGAATTTGATTATTTTCTTCATGTCTTTTACGCCCTTGGTTTCCACCCCCGTCGATACATCCACACCCCATGGCTTGAGTAGATTAATCGCCCTCCCCACGTTCCCCGGGTTCAGGCCACCCGCAATTATCACATCATATTTGTCTACTATCGTTTTAGCAAGCGTCCAGTCGAACGTCATGCCCGTCCCTCCGTATTTACCCTCCGCAGCCGTATCGAGCATTATCAGGTGCTTTTGACTTCTCAACGTGTTTTTACCCTTGTTTATTTTCTGCTTTACCGACTCCGCCATCTCGTTGCTGCTCAACCTGATTGCCTTGATAAAGCGAAGGTTCAGTTCGCCGCAGTATTCCCAGCTTTCGTCGCCGCTTAGCTGCACCCGGTCGAGATGGCAAGTTTCGGTGATTTTTCTTACCGTCGGTATCCGTTCGTTCACGAATACCCCCACACACTCCACGCTAGCCTTGTTTTTCTTCAGTGCTGCGGTAACCTTCGCCGCCTGTGACGGTGTGACCTGCCGCGTACTTGCCGCAAACATCAGCCCGATGAAGTCGGCGCCGGCTTCGGCTGCCCCCAAGGCGTCCTCTTCGTTTTTAATGCCGCATATCTTAACGTAGGTCATCCCAGTAGTTCCTTCATCTTCGCCGGTATGTCTTTAGCCGTCACCAGCGCTTCGCCCACCAGCACGGCGTCCACCTTGCATTCTTTCATTATTTTAATATCTTCTTTACAGTTGATACCGCTTTCACTGACGACGATTGTGTCCTCCGGTATCAGCATCCTTAAGCGGCGCGTGGTATTGGTGTCCGTCTTAAATGTGTTCAAATCTCTATTATTGATACCGATTATTCTCGCCCCGGACAGCAGCGCTTTGGTCAGCTCTTCCTCGTTGTGTACCTCTACCAGACAATCCAGCTTGAGGCTCTCGCCCAGCTTTAAAAACGCCTCCAGAGTTTCTTTTTCTAACAGCGCTGTTATCAGCAGTATCGCGTCTGCCCCATTCGCTGCTGACTCGTATATCTGGTACTCGTCGAAAATGAAGTCCTTTCTTAGCAGGGGAATACTTACCTTTTCCCGTATTGCTGTCAGGTGTTCCAGGCTGCCTTGAAAATGCTTTGACTCCGTCAGCACCGATATCGCCGCCGCGCCGTTGCGCTCGTAGGTTTGCGCCAGCTCCACCGGCTTGAAATCGGGACACAGCACACCCTTTGACGGCGATGCCTTTTTCACCTCGGCAATCAGCTTAAGCCCCTTGCCCCGCACCGCCCCCACGAAGTCGCGCGGTATCCTATCACCCATACGCTCTTTCAGGGAGGCCAGCGGCGTAATGCTTTTCGCCAGCTTCACCTCTTCCTTCTTGACCGTTACTATTTTGTCGAGTATTGTTTCTGTCATTTTATTTCAAAGTTTGGCTTAGTTTTATCAGCATATCGAGTTTCTCTCTGGCCTTGCCGCTGTCGATTGACTCCTCGGCTAGGACGACCGCCTTTTTGAGTTCGGTGGCTGCGTTGCCGGCTACCAGAGCTGCCGCGGCGTTCATCACCACGATATTCCGCAATACTCCCTTATCCCCGTCGAGGATACGTAATAGGGTTGCCGCGTTCTCTTCTGGAGTCCCGCCCCTTATCTCCTTTATATCAGCTTTGTCGTACCCGAAGCTCTTCGGCGATACTTCGTACGGCGTCGATAACTTTTTCTTGGTGATGTCCCATATCACGGACTTATCGCTTATCGATATCTCGTCCAGTCCGTCCTTACCGTGTACAACCAGCCCGTGCTTGATACCGAGCCGGTGCAGGACGGCCGCAATCTTGTTCCCCACCTCCTCGCTCGGTACCCCGAGCATAATGTGTTCTACCCCAGCTGGATTGGTCAGCGGCCCCAGGATATTGAATACCGTGCGTATGCCTATCTCGCGCCGTACCGGCGCAGCGTGCTTCATAGCCGGGTGGAACGCCTGCGCGAACATGTAACCTATCCCTACTTTTTCTATGCACTCGGCGACCCCCTCCGGGCTCAAGTCTATCTTGACCCCCACTGCCTCCAGGATATCGGCGCTGCCGCACTTGCTCGTCATCGCCCGGTTGCCGTGCTTGGCTACCTTAAGTCCCGACCCGGCCACCACGAACGCTGCCGCGGTGGAAATATTGAAGCTGCCTGAACTGTCGCCGCCCGTCCCCACGACGTCTATAGCCGGACCGCTTATTTTAACTGGTGTCGCTTTCGCCCGCATCACGCTGGCCAGCCCTGCGATTTCGTCGGCAGTCTCGCCTTTCGCCCGCAGCGCCGTCAAAAAAGCCCCGACCTGCGCCGGTGCGGCCTCCCCGCCCATTATCTCCCCCATCACGAAGTACGCTTCCTCGTAAGTAAGATCCTTCCCCTCAATCAGTACCCCGATAGCTTCTTTAATCATAATTCTTCCCCAGATATAAAAAGTTCCTCAATATATCCTTCCCCACCCCCGTCAATATGCTCTCCGGGTGGAATTGCACCCCCTCCACCGGGTATTCCCTGTGGCGTATGCCCATTATAATCTTGTTGTCCGTTACCGCGCTAATGTCCAGGCAGTCCGGCAGGCTTTTCCGCTCAACCGCCAGCGAGTGGTATCTTACCGCCGTCAGCGGACTCTTTACGTCTTTAAATACCCCCTGCCCGTCGTGGTGGATTGACGATGTTTTTCCGTGCTTTATTTCCCCCGCGTGCACCACCTTACCCCCGTAGGCCTCCCCGATGCACTGGTGCCCCAGGCATACCCCAAGCACCGGTACACTCTCCCCGAATCTCAAGACGACCTCGTTGGAGATACCGGCGTCCTCGGGCCTTCCCGGCCCCGGTGAAATCACGATTCTTTCCGGTTTCATTTTCTCAATCTCATCGAGGGTTATTTTGTCGTTACGCGCCACCTTTACCTCCTCCCCCAGCTCGCTCAAGTACTGGTAGAGGTTATAGGTAAAGCTGTCGTAGTTGTCTATCAGTAAAAGCATCAGTCACTCTCCGCCTGTTCTATCGCCGCCAGCAGCGCCTGCATCTTGTTCATGCACTCCTGGTATTCGTTGGCCGGCACGCTGTCCGCCACGATGCCTGCCCCCGCCTGCACGTAGGCCGTCCCGTCCTTTACGACGATTGTCCTGATTGCGATGGCGGTATCCATGTTACCTCGGAAGTCGAAGTAGCCGACCGCCCCCGCGTAGGGCCCGCGCTTGTCCGGCTCCAGTTCGGCGATTATCTCCATGGCGCGTATCTTGGGCGCCCCGGATACCGTTCCCGCCGGGAAGCAAGCCCTCAAGGCGTCGTACTGGGTCAGACCTTTTCTTAGCTTCCCCTGCACGTGCGATACCAGGTGTATTACGTGGGAGTATCGCTCGATGTCCATGAACTGCGTTACCTGCACCGTGCCCGGCTTGCTGATTTTCCCAACGTCGTTGCGTGCCAGGTCCACCAGCATAACGTGCTCGGCGCGTTCCTTTTCGTCATTTTTCAGGTCTTCTTCCAGTGCCTTGTCCTCTTTGCTGTCCCCACCCCGCGGCCGCGTGCCCGCGATGGGGTGGTTGGAGACGACGCCGTCTTCCACTCTTACCAGCAGTTCCGGCGATGCCCCCACTATGTAAAAGTCCCCCAAATGCAAGAGATACATGTAAGGGGAGGGGTTTATCGACCGCAAGGCGCGGTAAATCGCCAGCGGGCTGGCGCTGGTGGGCTTTGCCAGTCTTAGCGACGGTACCCCCTGGATAATGTCGCCGTCGTAGATGTGTTTTTTCATGGCGGCGACCATGTTTTCATATTCCGCCTGCGTCACGTTCTGAGTAATTTTAGCCTCCCCGCCTTTACCCCCCACCTTGCCTTCCGATTCATTGCTCTCCGGCTTGCCCTCAGGAGCTTCAGCGTAGGAGGGCACCGACTTCTTAAGCCTCTCCACCAGCCGGTCGATTTTCTTGGTGGATTCTTTGTAGCTTTCCTCGATGTCCCCATCGAGATGGGCATGGCTGACCACCTTAATCTTATGGGTCAGGTGGTCGAATATCAGCAGCGTATCTGCCAGCATCAGCCTGGCTTCCGGCAGGTTTAGCGGGTCTTCGGCAGGGGAGGGCAGCCGCTCGAAGTACCTCGCCACCTCGTAGCTTAAGTACCCCACCATGCCCCCGTGAAAACGCGGCAGCCCCTCGACCGGTATGCTCTTGTATTGTTTAAATTCCTTTTCGATTAGTATGCACGGGTCGATTCCCCCGACATTGGAGCCGCCCTGCATCGTAAAAACGCGCCTCGGCTCCGTACCTAAAAAGCTGTAGCGCGCCAGCCTCTCGCCCCCCTCCACGCTCTCGAGTAAAAAGGAGTAGTCCCCGCCGGCAATCTTGAGGTACGCCGATACCGGCGTCTCCAGGTCGGCGTTGATTTCACGGTACACCGGCAGCAGGTTGCCCTGTTGCTTGAGCTTTTTCGCTTCTTCTAATGTTGGCTTATACATTTTTCACCAAAACCCCTCGGCTTCGCTCGGGGTATATAAAAACCCCCGTCCTGAAAGGGACGGGGGCTAAAATGCTTCCGCGGTGCCACCCTTATTGCCCTCCCGCTTAAGGAAGGGCCTCTCTGCGGGTACGGTCTTTATGGGACGATACCCCGGGCTTCTCTAACGCTGCCCCTGCGTCCAGTCCTACTCGCTTACCCTACGAAGACTTGGCGTAGTAGGGCCTTTCGGCTGGCGGCTCCCAGGTCCATTCGACTCCTGCGCTGGCGCCGGGCTCTCACCTCCCCCGACTCTCTGCAGCCCCGCTCCGGAGCTTACTACTCCTGTTCACAGCCTTTACATAATTTAGATGTCTCTAATTTATCATTATATTAAACGTTTGTCAAGA
>JAFGHK010000044.1 GCA_016930185.1 Dehalococcoidales bacterium
CGGAACACTGTAGCGTTTTGTCCTCAAAAGCCACGGATGACCTCCTTTCTCAAGTTAGTTGGTTAGAGCTAAGGTCATCCGTAACCATGTCGAGATTTAGTAAGGTCGATTGCATGTGATACCCTAGACTGAAAACCACTAGACGCTATTATATAACGAATAATCCGGTTTGGCAATAGTATAAAGGTAATATTTTATAAAGTTTAGGCTTAAATACTTAAGTCACGCGGGAGGATGCGGCATTTTTCCGCGGTGACAATTGCCTTGATGGTATCTATGGTGCGCCGGATTTCGTCATGGCGGTTGACGACGATATAGTCGAACATCGAGGTGCTGTCCAGTTCTTTAACGGCGGTCTTCAAGCGAAGCTCAAGTTCCTCCGGCGACTCCGTGCGGCGCTTGTTAAGTCGGCTCTCTAATTCGTCAAGCGTCGAGGTCACCAGGAAGATAAGTACGGCGCCGGGTACCTTTTTCCTGATGGTGGCGGCGCCCTGCACGTCTATTTTTACGATAACGTCCTGTCCGCGCTCGATGGCCTGTCTTACCGGAGCGCGCGGTATGCCGTAGCGGTTGCCGTAAACGGTAGCCCATTCCAGGAGCTCGTCGGCGTCAATCATCTGCTGGAATTTTTCAGTGGAAACAAAGTAATAATCAGCGCCTTCCTTTTCGCCGGAGCGGCGCGCGCGGGTGGTGGCGGAAACGCTGAAAAAGACGGGGAGGCTGGATTTCTTTAAATCGACCAGAACAGTGTCCTTACCGACCCCGGAAAGACCGGAAAGAACGATGAGGAGGGGTTTAGCGGGAGGCCCGAGGGTAGAACGACGGTCACGGCTCATCGGCAATATCACTCTGGTCCGGCTTTGAGGTAATGGGGCGGTTCGTCTGGAAGCGGCTGGCGATAGTTTCCGGAGCAAGGGCGGCCAGCACTATATGGCCGCTGTCGGTAAAGATGACCGCCTTGGTCCTCCTGCCGCTGGTCATGTCGATTACCTTGCCGTTATTTTTCCCGTCGTGAATAATACGTTTGGTGGGGGCGGAGTTGGGTGAGGCTATTGCGATGGCCCTGCTCATTGCTAGGATGTTACCAAAACCTATGTGCACCAGCTCAATACTCATTAAATCACCTCGTATAATTCGTAGGGCCGAAGGCTGTGTGATGGCGAGCAGGCATAAGGTAAAATAGCCTTGCGGGAAAAGCCCTCCCATAAACTAGCACTTGTCCAAAATCTTGTCAAGGGAGAAACAGCTAGGGAAACTGGGTTATTTGATAATAACGGGAATTTTTTACTGAATATTAGTATAAAGAATAAAGTAAAACAAAAGCTGGGGTACTTTTCTTAGACTGGATAATATGCTAAAATATAATCTGCAGCTTTAAAAAAGCCCTTAACAACTATATAACGTCAAACCGGAGAACAAGTCTCTTGGTGGTTAGAGCGAGGCGGTCCCACCCGTTCCCATCCCGAACACGGAAGTGAAACGCCCCAGCGCAGACGATACTGAGGGGGCGACCCCTTGTGGAAAATATGCCACTGCCAGGAGACTTTTCTTTTTCCTTCAACCTTTATAAGTATAAGCGGGGTGTTTAAGAGGGGCGCAGCCCCTCTTTTAACAAATCCCCCTCTCCGAATATATGAATCAATGTCTAAACAGGTGTTCCATTTGGAGAGGGGGCAAGGGGGTAAGGCATCAACTTAAAAATAAATACAAAAATAACTTGAAAATACACATATACGTATAAACCCCTGCCCCTAAAGATGGTTACCCCTATTGCTTTACTAGCCTCTATATTATAATATTAAGATTAGAAGGGTATTCCACTCAAATCTTAACTCCAGAGGAGCTAGATGGCTAGCAGGTTTGAAAAATTTTCAGAAAGAGCCCGCCGCGTCCTCACAATAGCCCAGGAAGAAGCTCGCAACCTCAACCACAACTATATAGGCACCGAGCATATTTTACTGGGGCTGGTGAGGGAAGACGAATGCGTGGCGGCCAAGGTGCTGATGAACCTGGGCATCGGGCTAAGCAAGGTTCGCTCCGCGGTGGAGTTCATCATCGGGCGGGGGGAAAAGCAGAGCTCCGGTGAGACCGGGCTGACTCCCCGCGCCAAAAAAGTAATCGAGCTTGCCATAGATGAAGCCCGCCAGATGGGGCACAACTACATCGGCACCGAGCACCTGCTGCTGGGCCTGCTCCGCGAGGGCGAAGGGGTGGCGTCGAGCGTGCTGGACAGCTTCGGCATTACGCTGGAGCGGGCGCGCGCCGAGGTGACCCATATCCTCACGCAGGGCGTGCCCAAGGCCAGGCTTTCCCGCAGCGCCAGCAAGACCCCGGCTCTTGACCAGCTGGGCAGCGACCTCACGGATGCCGCGCGGAAGAAGAAGCTCGACCCAATTATCGGGCGGCACAAGGAAATCGAGCGCGTCATCCAGATATTAAGTCGCCGCACCAAGAACAACCCGGCGCTAATCGGGGAGCCGGGCGTGGGCAAGACGGCCATCGTCGAGGGACTGGCGCAGCAAATCGTGGCTGGCACTGTGCCGGAAACGCTGGAAGATAGAAGGCTCATCGCCCTGGACATGGGCTCGCTGGTGGCGGGGACGAAATACCGCGGCGAGTTCGAGGAGCGACTGAAAAAAATAATCGAAGAAATCAAGACGGCAGGCAACTGCATTATATTTATCGATGAATTTCATACGATGGTGGGCGCCGGCGCCGCCGAGGGCGCGGTTGACGCCGCCAACATCTTAAAACCCTCACTGGCGCGCGGCGAGCTGCAGTGCATCGGCGCGACCACGCTGGACGATTACCGCAAGTACGTGGAGCGTGACGCCGGACTGGAGCGCCGCTTCCAGCCGGTGCTGGTGGAGGAGCCTTCGGTCGATGACACGCTGCAGATTCTGCGCGGCATCAAGGAACGCTATGAAGAGCACCACCGACTGAAAATAAGCGAAGAGGCCCTGAACGCGGCGGCCAATCTTGCGGCCAGGTACATACCCGACCGCTTCCTACCGGATAAAGCCATCGACTTGATAGACGAGTCGGCGTCCAGGGTGCGCATACGGCACAGCACGATGCCGGTGACGCTTAAACAGACCAAGGAGGAGCAGGAGGGTATCCGCAAGGACAAGGATGCCGCCCTGGCGACACAGCAGTACGACTACGCGGCGGAATTGAGAGAACGCGAGCTTCAGAACGAAGACAAGATAAAGGAGCTGGAAGCCGAGTGGCGGGAAGAGCAGGAGCAGACGGATATCACGGTAGGCAAGGAAGATATCGCCGAGGTGGTAAGCATGTGGACGGGCGTGCCCATGGCGCAGCTTGCCGAGGGCGAAATGAGCCGACTGCTCAACATGGAAGAAGTTATCCACCAGCGCATTGCCGGGCAGGAGGAAGCGGTAATCGCTATCTCCAAGTCGGTCAGGCGGGCGCGGTCCGGTATTAAAGATATGAGGCGGCCGATGGGCGTTTTCCTCTTCCTCGGGCCTACGGGCGTGGGCAAGACGGAAATGGCCAAAACGCTGGCCGAGTTTATGTTCGGCAGCGAGGACGCGCTGGTGCGCATCGACATGTCCGAGTTTATGGAGAAATTCGCGGTCTCGCGACTGGTCGGAGCGCCGCCCGGATACGTGGGCTATGAAGAGGGCGGACAGCTTACCGAGTCGGTAAGACGCAAGCCCTACTGCTGCATACTGCTGGATGAAATTGAAAAAGCGCACCCGGATGTGTTCAACATCCTTTTACAGATATTTGATGACGGTCACCTGACCGACGCCAAAGGACGGCGCGTGGACTTCCGCAACAGCATCATCATCATGACCAGCAACTTCGGCGCGGTGGACATCAAGCGAGGTATGGTGGGTTTTGCCCAGCGCAGCGATGAAGCTAAAACACGCGAGCGCTCTTACGAGAAGATGCGGGACGACCTCCTTAACAAGCTTAAGGACAGCCGGGAGAGCAATTTCCGTCCCGAGTTCCTGAACCGTATCGACGAAATGATTGTTTTCCATTCTCTCACCGAACAGCAAATCCGGGAGATAGTCGACATGATGCTCTCGAACGTCAGCAAGCAGCTGGCGGAGAAAGAAATAAAGCTCCAGGTAACCAAAGAATGCAAGGATTTCCTGGGCAAAGAAGGCTATAAGGAAGAATACGGCGCCCGCCAGTTGCGCCGTGTCATTCAGAACAAAGTCGAGGACAGGCTTTCCGAGGAGCTGCTGCGCGGCGGACTTAAGACCTTCAAGCGGGTTTATGAGGATAAGGCAGTTATTAGAGATAAAAAAATAATCGACGACGTTATCAAAGCGGTGAAGGAAGTCCCGGAAAAGCGGACGGTGGAGAAAGAGGAAGACAAGTACCGCACCGTGCCGGAAATCCTGGCCGTCGAGAGTGAAAGGGATACCGTTACCGTTTACGCCACTGAGAGCATGAAGTACGACACCGAAAAGATAATCAAGGACGCGCTTGAAGAAAAGAAGAAAGACGAGTCGAAGAAAAAGGTCAGGGCAACGGACGAATTCAAGGTAACGGAAAATTCGTACGTTTCCGAGGTCTTGGTTGATGTGAAGGGCGGCGAAATCACCATCGACTCCAGGAAGGCGTTTACCCTGCCTAAAGTGGCGGTCGGCGCGAGCGCTTCATAATGTAACCGGCCAATAGTGACTTATAATAGCATCTTTAGTATAATAGGGCGGTGGCAGTCAGCAAGCCACCGCCTTAAATTTTGGGAGGACCTGAAAGGAGCCAGTTGGCCAGGGAAACGATTGAAGTTCCTATTACGGGAAAAATCATCAGCGTCGCCGTAAAGGCGGGCGACACTGTTAAAGAAGGTGACGTAATCTGCATGCTGGAGTCCATGAAAATGGAAAACCCGATACTGTCGCCGGTGGACGGCGCCATCGTGGAAATCGGCGTGGAGCCGGAACAGGTGGTCAAGCCCGGCGAGAAAATCGCTGTCATAGAGTATTAGTCTTGCCTTGCCTCGCCGCGGATTTGTATTATCGGGCGGGGTGAATTTATAATATCGGGTAAATAGCGGTAAGCAGGGAGAAACAAATGGACTGGTCTTTCGGACTGACGATGACATTCGCGGGGATGGGGATTACCTTCATCACCCTGTACCTGCTGACGCTGCTTATCCGCCTTCTGAACAAGCTCTTCCCCTTTAAAAACGGGGAAGAAAAGAAGGGCAAGACTTAAGGGAATCAAGCCGTAAATGGACGCATTTATAGATGCCTTGAACAGCCTGGGACAGGGTTTCATGAACCTTACCTGGGAAGCCGCCGTCATGATTTTAATCGGCTGCGTGCTTCTCTACCTGGGCATCGGGCGTAAGATAGAGCCGCTGTTGTTGGTGCCCATCGGCTTCGGGGTGGTGCTGGGGAATTTGCCGCTGGCGAACCTAGGGGCGCAGGACCAGGGCGGCGTCATCAACCTGCTTTATACTGCCGGCATTCTGACCGAGATTTTCCCTGTATTGCTGTTCCTGGGGCTGGGGGCGATGATCGACTTCGGGCCGATGCTGGCAAACCCGGTCGTCCTGATATTCGGGGCGGCGGGGCAGTTCGGCATCTTCATCACGCTCTTGCTGGCGCTGGGGCTGGGCTTCGTCGAGCAGGAGGCGGTGTCCATCGCGGTCATCGGGGCCTGCGACGGGCCGACGGCCATATACGTGACGTCCAAGTACGCGCGCGAGCTGCTGCCGGCGGTGTCCATCGCGGCCTATTCCTACATGGCGCTGGTGCCCATCATCCAGCCGCCGATTATGCGGGGGATGACTACTAGAAAAGAACGCGAGACGCCGATGGCCGCCGGGGAAAAACAGGTATCCCAGCGGGTGAAAGTCCTGTTCCCGATAATAGCCGGCATCGCCACGATACTGATAGCCCCCATGGGCGCGCCGCTGATGGGAATGCTGATGCTCGGCAACCTGCTGAAAGAGTCGGGCGTCGTCGGCAGGCTGGTGGACGTATCGCAGAACACCATCGCCAACCTGGTGACGCTGCTGCTCGGACTCTGTATCGGGGCGTCGATGCTGGGCGGCAACTTCCTGACATGGGACACTTTGCTGGTGTTCGCGCTAGGATTCATCGCTATATCAATGGACACGGTCTTCGGCATGCTTTTGGGCAAGCTGATGCGGGTCTTAAGCAAGGGTAAAATCAACCCGCTCCTTGGGGCGGCGGGGACCTCCGCCTTCCCGATGTCCGCACGCGTGGTGCAGAAGGAAGGCCAGCGGGCCAACCCGCGCAACTTCCTCCTCTGGCACGCCATCGGTGCTAACACCGGCGGCCAGATAGGGAGTGTAATGGCGGCGGCTGTTATGCTGGCGGTCTTAAGCGGACTTGGTATAGGGCCGCTTGCATAGCAGAAAATGTGATAACTTATTTCCAATCAACTCGATATAATTAAGACTCCCCGAGTTGCACTATTGACATAGAACATAAGTTCTTTTACAATTCTATTAGAATGAAGGGGAATTGGTCAATAATATTGCGATATACTGTTTTTCGTGTTAATATCTACTCAAATTATGATAATTTGGGGAGAATATTAACCTACTCTATTATTGGAAAATCATAGTGAGGTTATATCATGCCTAATAACGGTCAAAATAGCTGGCGAACTCAAAAAATGTATAGCTTTTCTGAAGTTGCACACCTAGCTCATGTATCAGCTAGTACTGTTCGAAATTGGTTGCTTGGATATTCCACAGAAAAGGGGCGAGTAGAGCCATTATTCCAAAGCCATGATGCAGATGAAAAAGTATGCTCCTTTTTAGAATTGATAGAAATTGTTGTAGCGGCAAATTTTAGAAAAGCAGAACATAAATCTTTTAAATTAGTACGCCTTGCTTATGACAATGCCCGAAAAATTTACAAATTTGATTATCCTTTCGCACGTATTGAGTTAAAAGCTATAGGGGGGCATATAGTCCATATAATGCGTGAACCTGGAGCTATTCTTCAAGCAATTGACCAACCAGAGCAATATACACTACCTGATTTAGTACAACAAATAATATCAGAACAAATTGAATACGAATATGAACTAGCAAGTAAATGGTATCCTGTTGGGAAAAAGACCCCAATTGTTGTAAATCCACGAATAAGTGCTGGTGTACCAATCATTGAAGGTAGAGGTATAACTGTAGAAGCTATTTATAAACGTTTCAAAGCAGACCAAGATATTTCGTTTATTGAAAAAGATTTTGACCTTAAACACGGAATAGTTGAAAAGGTCATTCGCTACAGGGAGAAAGTTGGTATTTGAATCTTCTTTGTGACGAGGATATTGGTACAGGAGTACCTAAAGCTCTTTCACTCGTCGGATATAAAGCCACTTCTTTACGTAAATTGCATCTTGGTGGTAAACCAGACGAAGAATGGCTGGCATTGGCTGGTAAACGTAAATGGTTAGTTTTTAGTGAAAATAAGAAAATTCTCAAAGTACCAACAGAAAGAGCAGTAATTATTCGAGAAAAAGTAGGCATCATATTTCTCACAAATGGTTCGGAGTATAGTCATAAAGTATTAAAATTACTACTTACAAAATGGGATACTTTTAAACTGATGTGGGAAACAATAGAAAGGCCATTTGCTCGTTTTTTATCTCCGAATGGTCGCATTTCCGATAAATATAGAGACTATTCATTATTCTAAATACTAATCAATTCATTTCCCCCTCAATAGTAGGCTAATTATATAACGGGGGAGGGTGGGGGGCAAACCCCCGGGGAGTAGCCTGCGGAGAGGGGCGCCAGCCCCTCTCAACTTACCCTCCCCCTCTCCAAACTAACTAATCAAAGGTTTAGTCGTCGCCCCGTTTGGAGAGGGGGATAAAGGGGGTGAGGACAAAGGCGACAAAATCCCCTTCACTTTCTCCCCTTTAGCCCCTTATAATGGGGAAGTCTCCCTTTCGTAAAAAGCCTGCCCCGTACTTGATACGGGGGAGAGACAGAGGGATTTCCCCCCACTTACCATAATTCCAAAAAGAAGAAAAACGAATCAGCTATGGCCCAAAGCTAAAACAACAAAAAAATATTTTCAAAAAACGAATAAAACGAATAATTTACGAACAACTCACTCGTAACAAAAACGAATAAAATTTGATTTTCATTCTCTCTTGCCTTATTTCTCTAAATCCAGTAAAGTCTAGCTGTGAGTAAGTCCCAGTCTAAAGTCGTTTACGTCTGCAAAGAGTGCGGCCATGAAAGCCTCAAGTGGCTGGGAAGGTGCCCCGGCTGCCATCAATGGAACACCTTCTCCGAGATGACCATTAAGGCGGAGTCGCCTTCCTTGCGTCCGGCGGGCCAGCCGGTCTTGCCACAGGAGCTTTCCCGGGTAGCCATTGAGGCCAAAGACCGCGCCCCTTTACCCCTCGCCGAGTTCAACCGCGTGCTGGGGGGAGGCATGGTGGCGGGGTCGCTGGTCTTAATCAGCGGCGACCCCGGCATCGGCAAGTCCACTCTTCTGCTTCAGGCGGCGGCCTCCATCGCTAACGAAAGTCGACGCGTGGTCTATGTCACCGGCGAGGAGACAGCCCAGCAAATCAAGCTAAGGGCAAAGCGTCTGGGACTGGTAGGGGAAGGGCTTTTCATACTGGCGGAAACCGACCTCGATGCTGTAATTGAGCAGGCGGAGCAGGCCGGGCCGTCAATGGTGATAATCGACTCCATTCAAACGGTCTATATCCCGGGGTCGGATTCTGGGGCGGGCAGCGTCTCACAGGTGCGCGACTGCACGATGCGGATGATGCAGTGGGCCAAGATTCACGGCGTGCCTGTCTTTATCTCCGGCCATGTCACCAAAGAGGGCGCCATTGCCGGACCGCGTGTATTGGAGCATATCGTCGATGTCGTCCTGTACCTTGAGGGAGAGCCCTTCAGCGCGTACCGACTGTTGAGGTGCGTCAAGAACCGCTTCGGCTCCACCAACGAGGTGGGCGTTTTCGAGATGAAGGAAGAGGGCATGGTCGAGGTGGCGAACCCGTCGCTGGCGTTCCTGTCCCAGCGGGGGACGGAAACGGTGGGGTCGGCGGTCGTGCCGGTTATAGAGGGGAGTCGGCCTTTATTAGTGGAAATTCAGGCGCTAACCACTCTCAACGCTTTCGGACAGCCGCGGCGGACGGCCAACGGCGTGGACTTCAACCGACTGCTCATCGTGGCGGCGGTGCTTTCCCGGCGGGTGGGACTGAAGCTGGGCAACCAGGACATCATCGTCAACGTGACGGGTGGCTTGAAGGTAGGTGAGCCGGCCGCAGATTTGGGCATGGCCCTGGCGATTGCCTCCAGCTACCGTGATGCCGAGGTATTGCCCGAGACGGCGGCGGTAGGGGAGGTGGGCTTAAGCGGCGAGCTGCGCCCCGCCCCCCAGATGGACAGACGACTTTCCGAAGCCGCGCGACTGGGCTTTAAGCGTTGCATTATCCCCAAGACGGGGGCAAAAGTGAACGCCCCTGAAGATATGGAGTTAATTATAGCGAGTACGTTAAGGGAGGCGGTATATAAGGGGGTCAAGAAGGGGAAGGGGGAAGAGGGATAATAAAATCTCCCTTAATCCCTCTTTGCAAAAGAGGGAAAGATTAGATTAAACCTGACGATATGTGGTTTGTACAATCATCCTCTCCCTTTGAAAAAGGGAGAGTTAGAGAGGGATTTTAAATGACTAAAGTCTCTGCCATCATCGTTGCCGCGGGGGGGAGCCAGCGGATGGGGGAAATCGATAAGATGTTCGCCCCCGTTGCCGGGCGGGCGACCCTGGTGCGCGTGCTGGATACCTTTCAGAAATGTAGAAAAATCGACCATATAGTCGTCGTTATGAGCTCCCGGAACATCGAGGAGTGCCGGCGGCTGGTGGCGGCGGAAGGGTGGTCGAAAGTCAAGGATGTCGTCCTCGGGGGGCCGAGACGGCAGGACTCGGTGATAGAGGGGCTAAGGAGGACTAAAGAGGCCGACTGGGTAATTATCCACGACGGGGCAAGGCCTTTAGTGACCATCGACCTTATAGAGAAGGGGCTGGAGGCGGCTAAAGAGACCGGCGCGGCCGTGGCGGCTGTGCCGATAACGGACACTGTTAAGTATGCTAAAAAAGACGATATTGTAATCCGGACGTTAGACCGGCAGTACTTAAGGGCCGTCCAGACGCCGCAGGTCTTCCGCGCCGATGTCATCAGAAACACCTATAAATTTACCCCCGGCGAGGTGACGGACGACTCGGCGCTGGTGGAAAAAGCCGGCTACAAAGTTAAGCTTTACATGGGCTCGTATGCTAATATAAAGATAACAACCCCCGACGACCTCGCCATGGCGGGGGCATTGCTGAAATAACATGAGTGATAATATACGAATCGGCTTTGGGTATGACGCCCACCCTCTGGTATCCGGTCGTAAGCTGGTGCTAGGCGGGGTGGAGATTCCTTTCTCCAAGGGACTGGAGGGTTGGAGCGACGCCGACGTACTCACCCACGCGGTGATGGACGCGCTGCTGGGGGCGGCGGCGCTGGGGGACATCGGCAGGCATTTCCCGCCCGGCGAAGCGGAATTTAAAGAGGTCTCCAGCCTGTTCCTGCTCGATAAGGTGGTGGAGAAGCTGGAGGAGGGGGGCTATAGCGTGGTGAATATCGATGCTACGGTAGTTGCCGCGCAGCCGCACTTGCGCGAATACATCGACGAGATGCGGCACAATTTTAGCCACGTACTGGGCATCAGTGAAGATAAAGTCAGCGTGAAAGCCGGCAGTAATAACGGAGTGGGGTCTATCGGGACGGGGGAAGGTATCGCGGCTTATGCGGTGGCGCTTATAGAAGGGAAAAAATGAAAATAACCGACACCGTATCCGGCAAGAAAGAAGAATTTAAGCCCATCGGCGACGAGGTTAAGATGTACGTCTGCGGCATCAATCCCTACGCCGATGCACACGTCGGGCACGGCATGAGCTACATCATCTTCGACGTCGTCCGGCGCTACCTTGAGTACCGCGGCTATAAGGTGAAGCATGTGGAAAACGTCACCGACGTCGAGGACAACATCATCAACCACGCCAACCGGCAGGGCATAACGGTCAAAGAACTGACGGAAAAGTTCACCCTGCGGTACTTCGAGGACATGGACGCGCTGAATATCCTGCGCCCGCACCACACCCCTAAAGCCACGGAGACCATCCCGGAAATCATCAACATGACGCAGGGACTGATAGATAAGGGCTACGCCTACGCGGTGGAAGGAAACGTCTATTTCCGGGTGGGGAAACTTTCCGACTACGGCAAGCTGTCCAAGCGTAGCCTCAAGCAGATGAAAGCCGGGGCGAGAGTAGAGGTGGGCGAGGCCAAGGAAGACCCGATGGACTTCGTTTTGTGGAAGGCGGCCAAGCCGGACGAGCCGTCCTGGGACAGTCCGTGGGGGAAGGGCCGACCGGGGTGGCATATCGAGTGCAGTGCCATGTCCGTTAAATACCTCGGCGAGCAGATAGACATTCACGGCGGGGGCCAGGACCTGGTCTTCCCCCATCATGAAAACGAGATAGCCCAGAGCGAGAGTTTCACCGGCAAAAAGCCTTTCGTGAAATACTGGATGCATAACGGACTGCTCCAGATGGGCGCCGAGAAGATGAGCAAGAGCCTGGGCAACCTGATTACGATACGGGACGCGCTGAAAAAGTACACCGCCGACGGCCTGCGCGTATTTATCTTAAGCTCATATTACCGCAGTCCGCTGACCTACACGGATGAAGCTATCGAGGCGGCGCAGGCGGGGGCGGAAAGGCTGGCGCGCGTCGCGAATAAAGAAGGCAAGGGGGGTGGAGGTAAAGACCTTGATGAAAAACCTTACCGCCAGCGGTTTTTAGACGCCATGGACGACGACTTCAATACCCCGCAGGCGCTGGCGGCTCTATTCGATTTGGCGAGAGATATCAACCGGGCGGAGGAGGAGGGGATGTATGTGGCGAAAGGGCGAGAAACGCTCAAGGAGTTGGGTGGGATACTGGGGCTGACTTTCAAAGCTAAAGATGAGCCACCAGTCGATGTGAAGTTATTGAGAAAACTCGCACTATCCATAAACGAAAAATTGGAAAAAACAAGCTTTAAAGGAATTACTAATGGCCCACCTGAAGACACCGATGCTATTATGAAGTTTCTGATATCACTTCGTAAAAAATTAAGAGAAGCTAAGAATTTCCAGCTAGCCGACGAGATACGTAATAGCTTGAGTGAAATCGGTATTGCGCTGGAAGACAAGCCGCAGGGCACTACCTGGAAACGTAAAACATAGTTGAGATTAAAATGAAATAAGGCACTGCCGAAGCAATGCCTTATTCGTAGTTTCTGGTTGTTGCTACCCCTAGACTATCTTAAGCTTTGAATCGACTTATCAGTAATTCAATTTGTTATAAGTCGGCAGCCTAAAAAGTCCAACCGTTCGTTGTACGACGGGGAAAGTATGCAACAAAAGCAATTACTACTTGCCGATGCGGAATACTTTCGTACCGCAGGAGGGGCAGGTTCCCTGGGTCGCCGGTCTCCCGTTCTTCAGGGTGACCGCCTTGGGATTTCTCATCTCAACTTTCTTCCTGCATTTCATGCAATATGCCTGCATCTCGCACCTCCTAAGTTATCCTTGCCTAGCAGAGTAGCAAACTTAGGCGTATTTGTCAATAGCTGCAGGCATAAAATCATGGTATTTTATTACTATTTTTAAAAATAGTCATGGAAAAATCAAGATAATGCCCGTAATGCAATAAATGCATGTTATCTAACACCTTCAGTTAAGCTGATATTGCCTCCGTTTTTAAAGCGGTGTAAAATGGGACGAGTATAGGATATCGGATAAAGTGGAGGGGTGTAAAATGGACGTATTATTTGACAAAGGCGCTAAAAAGGACCATGAAGTTGAAAATACAGTTCTCGAGTTTCTGGACAGCATAGACACACTGGAACGGACGAGAAATGTGCCGGTGTATATTTTCCAGGATGGTGTTAAAAAGAGTTATTACATACGCTGCACCATTACCGGCAGAACGATGGCACAGATAGTGAGTCTTGATGCCCGCCTTAACCCGGAAACCGGCGAGACGTTCCGGGACAACCGTGAGATACTGATGACGCATAATACCTTCCTGCGTATGAAAGCCGATGCTAATAACGAGCGCGAGTTCAGCGACCTTATCGCTGAGTATATAGTGTCCTATCTGCCTCACAAGCCATTGAAAATCTGGGGAGGACAGCACCGCAGCCGCTCCATCATTGATGCCTACAAGGAGAAGAAGGTATCCAGATATCATGGTTTCCGAATTTATTTCTGCCTTTCCAAGGAACAGAGGACGGAACTCGCCCTGATATCCAACACCAGCATATCGGTCTCCAACGACCTTTTCGACCGGCAGCTGGAGGAGACCTACATGGGGCCGCACTTGCGGAGGTGGTGCGTTAAGGTGGGGCTGTTGAAGCAGGGAGAGGACTTCCCGGACGTTGGCTCGCACGCCGAAAGGATTACCACGCAGGGCGCCCGCAGCTTTATCGTGAATTATTTCAAGGGCAAGGAAATCGGCGGGCAGGTAAAAGCCGAAGAACTCGATAAGAACGTTTATGAGCCCTATTTCTGTCAGACGGGTATCTTCATCGACGAGGAGTACCGCCAGCTCACGGAAAAGATGGGAAACAAGCTGTGGACGGACAAAGGGCTGATAGAAGCCGGCAAAGCCTTTACCCGGCTGCATAAATCACAGTACGACGCCATTAAAAAAAGCCAAACCAATTACAAGGTGTTCCGCATGAAAGCGATGGTGCCTTCGGTAATGACGGCGTGGAGCTTTGTGGCCGGCCTGCTGCAGTCGCACCCCGAGCGACTGGCAGTGCACCTGGCGATACCGCAGCCGCCTAAGGGCGCACCGGATCCCCTGAATGCCGAGGAGATGTCGCAGTTCCGCTATTATCAGGATATCGAGACCTACCGCGGCCTGGGCACGAGGGCGATTATGAAGGACCGGCAGCGGATGGCGCAGGTGTTCCTGGCGAGAAGCATGGATGCGGAGGCGACGCTGAATAAAAAGCTGCTGGAGCAGGCGGTCAACCAGTTCGCGGCCTTAAGGTTCTTCAGTCGGGGTTATACGACTAACTAGAACGCTTTGCTTATAGCTTTTTCCAGGCATCTGGAAGCTCCTTTTTAAGTGGATATATTTAATATCACCTGTTATTCAGGATAATTACCATCTCCCATCTGTCGGGCTAATGTATTTGCCCGATGCGTACGGGAGAGACTATAATGTACCGAATATGAAAATACTGCAGGTGATACCCTATTTCTACCCGGCGTGGTCATACGGGGGTCCGCCGCGCAGTACGTACGGTCTATGCAAGGAGCTGGTCAAGCGGGGACATCAGGTTACCGTATTCACCACCGATGCTCTGGACAGGCACAACAGGATAAAGGAAAAACAGGAAACAGTAGAAGGTATTGAAATAAGGCGCTTCAGTAACCTGAATAACTATGTTGCTTTCCGGCACCGGATTTTTCTATCGCCGGGGATGATAAGCGTGATGAAACAAGACCTAAAAAATTATGATATCGTCCACCTTAACGAGTTCCGTACGCTGCAAAACCTGCTAGCGCACCGTTATGCCATGAAAAATAACGTGCCCTATATAGTGCAACCGCGAGGTTCACTGGTCAATATCCTCGCCAAGCAAAGGCTGAAGAGCCTGTTCGACGTCATGGGGGGCCGGAGGCTGATACAGGACGCAGCACGGATGATAGCGCTGGCGCCCCTGGAGTTGCCCCAGTTCATTAGCTACGGCGTTAACGAAGGTAAAATGGATGTCGTACCCAACGGTATCGACCTCAATGAGTTTAAAGACTTGCCCCAGAAGGGGAGCTTCCGGCAGCAGCACGGGCTGGAAGAAAAACACCAAGTCGTACTATTCCTGGGGAGGGTGCATCGGAGCAAGGGCATAGACCTGCTGATAAAGGCTTTCAGCGGTTTGGTGGGGGACTTCAGAGAGGCAAGGCTGGTGATTGCCGGGCCGGACGACGGATTTTTACCTTCGCTTAGGAACCTGGTAGATGAACTCAAGCTGGGAAATAAGGTGATATTCACGGGGGGGCTTTACGGCGAACAGAAGCTCGCCGCATATGTGGACGCAGATATTTATACACTGCCCTCTTTCTACGAGTCGTTCGGCATCAGTGTCTTAGAAGCGCTGGCCTGCGGCACGCCGGTAGTCATCACCGACCGCTGTGGCATAGCGAATATCGTTAAGGACAAGGGGGGGCTGGCAGTGTCCTACGAAGCGGAGTCGATTGGAGAAGGCCTGCGGCAGATGCTTGGCGACGAGGAAAGAAGGCGGAAATTTGGTCGAGACGGGCAGGCGCTGGTGCGGGGGAAATTCGGGTGGGGGGCAATAGCGGAAGAAATGGAAAAGGTGTATGAGAGGTGCCTTGGTAAATGATTTTTAGAGAAAATATTACAACGCGTATAATAATTTATTCAGTTATTCTGGCGCTGGCGGTACTGGTAGTATCGATAATTTTTACAGGATGTTCGGATACCCCCGAAAATACTACTCCGGGGTATATTACCGAGTCTTTAACGAAACGGGGTATCGATTTTTCATACGAATATCCGGACGACTATGAAAAAAACGAGTCCGTTTACGAGGAAGAAAGCGATGAACGGGATTACGTCGTACTGCAATATTATGCCTCGACCGATAATGACACAACTCGTAAGATAATAAGCATACAACTATGGAATCCTACGGCAGACTGGCAGGATGCCACGACCAAACTGGACTATTACAGAGATAATCTTGATTTTACGGGAGAAAACGTTGTAATACACGAGCGGTCTTCGCTGCAGGTTGCAGGGGTGGATGCAGAAAAAATGGTCTTTTCAATGGTGGTAGAAGATCTTACAGATATACCTAACCGCTTGACAGGCTGGATTGCGGCTTTCGATTATAAAGAGCAGATATGGTTTATCGTCGTTACCACGAACATGGAAGCGACGGATGAAGTTGAAGCCGACTTTGAACATATAATAGAGAGCTTTAAATTCCCGGACTAATTGCTGCATTGACTCCTTAAGGAGAAGGAGGAAAACTGATGACAGGCCCCGCGATAGCGGTCAAAAACCTTGAGTTTAAATACGGCAACCTAAAGGTTATCGACGGCATGACGCTGGAAATCGGGAGCGGCACCAGCTACGGGCTGCTGGGGCCTAACGGGGCGGGCAAGACCACCCTGATACGGTTGATGGTGGGTCTGCTAAAACCGGCGGGGGGCAGCATTTTATGCATGGGAAAGCCGCTCACGAGGGCGATTACTAGAAATATCGGCTACATGCCCCAACTGCCGGCGTTATATTCGGAGATATCAGTAGAGCAGAATATCGAGTTTTTTGCCAGGATTTACGGACTGAAAGACAGAAAAGAAAGGTCGCAGCGCGTCAACGAAATCATCAAAATAGTCGACCTCTGGGATAAGCGCAAAACGCAGATAATAAATTTGAGCGGGGGCATGAAACAGCGTGTCAGCCTGGCCTGCGCGATAGTCCACCAGCCGTCCCTGATATTCCTGGACGAGCCGACGGTAGGCCTGGACCCCGAATTAAGGGTGCATTTTTGGGAATATTTCACCAACCTTACCAAGGAGGGGCATACGCTGGTAATTTCCAGCCACACCTTCGACGATGCGGCGCACTGCCAGAAGCTTGCCTTCCTGCGGATGGGCAGGGTGGTT
Source organism: Dehalococcoidales bacterium (assembly GCA_016930185.1). Taxonomy (GTDB): domain Bacteria; phylum Chloroflexota; class Dehalococcoidia; order Dehalococcoidales; family RBG-16-60-22; genus RBG-13-51-18. The sequence goes on from JAFGHK010000044.1 coordinate 16,733, forward strand.
GGTCAAGGCTCGCCGGACGAATTATGCGCCGCCACCGGCGATAAAGATGCCTCGCTGGAGGACGCTTTTCTCTATTTTATCAGGCAGGA
>JAFGHK010000006.1 GCA_016930185.1 Dehalococcoidales bacterium
AAAGTTCTTGACGCGTTTGGCATCGAGAGTTGGCCCCAGGTAAAGCGCATGGAAGAGAACGGGTTTTCTGATTACTCTAAAGTTCAACGGGCAATGCAGTAGACCTTTGGGAATGAAAACGACTGTTGTCGAGGTGATGGTATGTTTCTCCAGTTCCTTCCCCATCCATAAGTCTATCTCCGCATCGAAGCTTGTACAGAGATCCGGCAATTGCGCTCCGAGGAAAATGAGGAATTCGTCATATTTATGGGCATGGGGAATTGTTTCCCAGCAAACCGGCGCGGTAAACACCTGCCAGCCTATAGTAGCCGTAGCTCCTGGAAGGGCGGGCGCCCCCCGGAAATAGGTTTGAGGGCTGGCAATTTCCGGGAAGGGCGGCAGGCTGTTTAGAGAAGTGTAATCATTGGCTTTGGGTTCTGCACCATCATCAGCCAAGAAGTACTTATCATATTTTTTACCTGTCACGTAGACCTCCTGAAATCCGTACTAATACTTCCCGTATTCTTTGGTGAATTCAATCATGGCCTTGAGATTTTCCGGCTTGACCGCGTCGGTGGAGGAGCGGGGCGCAAGTATATAGCCGCCGCCTTTACCACAGTAATCGATAAGTTTTTTACAGTGGTCTTTCACCTGCTGCACCGTGCCTACCTGTAAAAGCGAAGACGGAACATTACCCTCGATGCAGATGTGGTCTTTGAGGACGTCCTTAGCCCTGAATATATCGGTGGTATCAAAACGCGCCAGCATCGAGCCTTTGGGGAACTCCAGCAGATATTCCAGTCGTGAGGTAAAATTCCCCTCGAAGAAGATGCAAGGGAAATTCCCCTGCTCGATAAGGCCCATTACCAGCTTCTTAAAAGTAGGCCAGTAAAAGGTCTGGAACTGCTTCATCGAAAGGAAATCGTCGGAGCCCCTGGTATTCGTCATGAAAATCCGGGTATAGCCGTTTTCGCTAGGCGGCGGCAGCGGTCTTTCCAGCGTTTGCCGCAGGATAAATTCGCAGGCTTCCATCAGCTTGTCGGGGCGGCGGAACATATCCGTCATCGTGCCCTGCATGCCGCGCATGGAGTGGGAAAGGACGTCGAAGGGGGGCATGGCAGCACCCTGAAAATATTCCGGGAAGCCCATATCACTCACCATCTTATCGAACCTGGCTATCCTTGAGTCCCATTTCTTCATTTCCCTGCCTGCCTTCTGGAGGGCGCGGAAAGCTTTAAACACTCTGGGTTCGGCCATGGCCCTAGCCAGCATCTGTATGCCAAAGGGCCCTCCGCCCAAATCAGACAGGGGGGGCAGTAAGGCAAGACCTTCCATGTCATCGCCGGCGCGGGACATGAAGGTCCGGAACATGTAGTCCGAGGGGTCATTCATATAAAGGTCGTACTCATCTCCCTTCATATTATCTATTTCGATAGCCTGATGTCCCTGGTACGGGTCGACGCCGTAGCCGGGCCAGCGCATCGTTTTAGGCTTCAACATTTCCATGGCTTTTCCTGGTTGAAACGGCTGGACAAAAATGATATCCGGCCTAAAATCCTTTAGCGCTTTCTGATAGGCGGCATACCAAGCATCATAGTCATAGTAAGCAGCAGAGCAGGGTATGCCGGCATATTTAGCCGGGAAGTAGCCCATCGAGGAAATAATCGGCACCCGGTCCGTCGGCTTGAGCTGAATACAGTCCATGATTCTTTTTTCACGTTCTTTACGCTGCTGCCTGGGGGTCTTGCCTTCATCTTCATTACGAGCCATCGAGTAGTCCTCCGAGATGTATCTTTCCATGAAAAGGCGCCGGTGTAATTAGTAATTATTCTGGCAAAATTATATCATGTATGATAGAATACTTTCACTAATCGGGCAAAAAACAAACGATGAACTGAAATATGGAAAGGAATATATTAAATGGCGGAATCAGTTTATGAAAAAAATGCGGTAAGGAAGCCTGTTTATGAGGTGTGTTCCGGTATAAAAAACCGGCAGAGTCCGACGATGACCTTCATGAGCAAAAAGCAGACGGGCGCGCCTTATTATATTACGCTGGGGTGGGTATACGGTATCCCGGAACCTAATCCCCACGTCACAGAACATGTGCATGACTATGATGAAATCCTCCTCTTTTACGGCGGCGATTACAAACAGCCGCAAGTACTCGGCGCTGAAATAGAGTTTTACATCGGCGGGCAGCCAATCACCTTTAACACAACCACAAGCATGTACATACCAAAAGGCACACCCCACGGTCCTGTTACATGGAAGAAGTTCGATTACCCCCATGTCCAGATGTCTTTCATACTGGGCACCGGAGACCCAGAAAAAGCCTATGGCAAAGACATCACGAGCGGTAATAAAAAGCCGTCGAAAAAGACCAAGGACTTTGATTACGAGCAGTACGTTATCCGCAGTCCCATGAGGGAGGCGGGGCCAGGCCAGAAAAACCGGCAGAGTCCGACGATGACCTACATGAGCCGCACGCAGATAGGCGCAGCTAACACCTATATCGAGTGGGGGTGGGTCTGGGGGATTGTAGAGCCTAACTTGCCCAAGATGGTGCATGATAATCTTGACGAGATAGTGCTGCACATCGGCGGCGACCCGAAAAACCCGGAGGACCTTGGCGCAGACCTGGAGTTCGACATGGGTAATGACGAACTCATCTTCAACACGAGCTTTGGTATGTGGATTCCCAAGGGCGTGATGCACGGCCCACTAATCTGGCATAAATACCGCCACCCCCATATAGAAATGGCGATTATGCTGGGGGCGGGCACCGTGGCGGAAGGCTGGGACGGCAGCTTCTTCGGACCGGACGGCAAGCGCATCAAGATGGGAGAGCGACCACGAAGGTAGCCGCCTCCTACAAGATAATCAGGCTTAACCAGATATTATTTTACGCGCCAGGCGTTTGAGTCGATTCTCAAGTCCGGGGATACGTGCGGCGTCGGCAGGGTTTTTAGCGAGGATAGCGACGCTACCCATCCAGCGCATTTGACAGAGTTTAGCGTACCACTTTAAGTTCATAATAGTCTGGCCGATACCCTCCTCGGCTACAGCCAACCCGGCTAGTCGCTTGCCCTCCAGGCGCGGCCAGACGGCGCAGGTGCGGTCGAGGAAATTCTTAAGCAGACCGGAAAGCATCTCCATATAGCCCGGCGTAGCCAGGACAATAGCGTCCGCCGCTATCAACCTGGGATAGACGTCCAGCATATCGTCCTTGATAACGCAGTCGCCCTTACGCTTCTTGCCGCCTTTTTCACAGGTAAGACAGCCGCGGCACATCTGCACGTCCATCTTACGCAACAGCAACATTTCCACTTCCGCGCCGCGGCGGGAGAGCTCCTCACACAGTTTCGTAAGCATCCACTCGGAGTTTCCCTTGCGCGGCGAGCCGCAGACAGCGACGATTTTCATGACGCCTTTTTTCATCTTCGGCTAAAGTATATAATACATGTAATCGGCTTTACTACCGCATATAATGACACGCAAAAAAGGAGAGGCCATGGACCTGAAATTGAAAGATAAGGTGGCGATTGTTACCGGCACGGGCAGTCAGGTAGGGTTCGGCAAGGGAATCGTATTGATGCTGGCTAGGGAGGGCTGCCATGTTATCAGCGTTGATGTGGATGAAGAAGGAGCAAAGCAGACCGCCGAGGAGGTAAAGAAGCTCGGCTGTAAAGCCCTGGCTGTCAAAGTGGATATAACCAAAAGGGCGGAAATAGATGCCGCAATAAAGAAAGTGTTGGGGGAATTCGGGAGGATAGACATACTGGTGAACTGCGCCGGACGCGCCAGCGGACTGCGACCTTTCGCGGTGTCCGAGACGGAGCAGTGGGACATGGACATCGGCATTAATTTAAGAGGCACGATGAATTTTACCCATGCGGTACTGCCGCACATGCTGGAGCGGAAATACGGTAAAATCGTTAACTTTTCCACGCATGCGGCGCACCAGCCGACAGGCCTGGCAGGAGCGGCGAGTTACATAGCCGCCAAAGCAGGAACGGTGATGTTCAGCAAGACGCTGGCCGGCGAGGTAGGCACATCGGGAATAAATATTAATATCATCGCCCCGGGGCCGGGGGCGACCAATTTTCACAAAGTAAGCGGGAACGACACGCGTATGGCGGGAATCGTGGAGGCGCTGGCAAAGGCGGGCAAGACAACAACCCCAGAGGATATCGCAAACGCGGTGGCATTCCTGGTATCGGATGTGTCTTCAAAGCTTTCCGGGCAGGTGCTGGAGGTTTCCGCGCCAATGGGTACAGGTGGGGAGGGGCAGAGGTAAAAAAAGGACCGGGTCGGTTGGCCGACCCGGTCAATAATCAGAATAGAACTGATTTATCTTGTGTCTCTAATTTTACGGAAACAATCACTGCAGTAGACGGGCTTGTCACCGCGGGGCTGGAAAGGAACTTCGGTCTCTTTACCGCACTGGGCACAGACAGCAGGGAACATCTGACGCTGGGAGCTGTATCCATTGCCATAACGCTGGGATTTCCTTGCCTGACGGCATTCCGGACAGCGCTTGGGCTCGTTGGTATAGCCTCTGGACTGGAAGAATTCCTGGTCTTCAGCGCTATGCGTAAAGGTAGCGCCGCAATCCACACACGTAAGGTCTTTATCCTGAAAAGCCACTGGATGACCTCCTCTCTTAGGTATTAGTTAGCGTTTTGGTCATCCAGCACTTGAAAGAAATCCGTTTGAGGGGCTTCTGGAAAGCGTGTAATAACCCAAACCTGAACTTATATCTATTATACCACAAGTGTAAAGTTTTAATAAGTAGGCAAATTTAAATAAGAAGCGTACGTGTTTTATAGCTGAAATCCTCCATAAAAGCTTAATATTTGACAATAGTTGCTGGAGGTAATAAAATATCCCTGCTGTTTACTAAAAACAGAACCAAACGCAGCAAAGGAATATCTATAATAATATAGGGATTTTTGTATTGAAATCTTATAGTTAACCATGTTACATTACAGATGTCACGATTTCAAGATACAATATAGTCCGAAGGGAGGTGGACATATGTGATATATAAAGGAAAGACCCCTGTGTAAATTGTCTATTTAAAGGAGAGGCAAATTATGTGGAAAAAATTTATTAAGTATTCGATACCACTGGCCATTTGTTTAATCCTTGCTCTTTCCGCGATTTTAGTCGCGGGTTGCGGCGGCGGTGGTGTAGAAGAGGGTAAAACAGAAATCCTCATCGGAGCCTCCCGCGATATCAACGGACCGCAGGCTGGTTTCCAGGAATACGGTTTTGCCCCGCTCTATCATGCATGGGCTGAAGAAGTCAATGCCGCCGGTGGCATCGATGTTGGCGGGACGAAACTCCCTGTAAGGATAATTGAGTACGATGATAGTAGCGACCCGGCTACATGCACAAGGAACCTTGAAAAACTGATTACACAAGATAACGTTGACTTCCTGTTCGGCCCTACAGGCACCGCTATGCTTTTCGCCGCAGCGCCGATTGCTAATAAATACAAGAAAATCATGCTATGCGGTGAAGGCGGTGCTACTACACTTGAACCGAAGCTAGCCGAAATGCCCTATGTTTTCTCCGTTTTGAACTACTCCAACCATTTCCAGATCCCGATATTTGTAGACCTGGTTGAGGAAAAAGGCGCCCAGACAGTCTATATCTGCTACATGAACGACCTGCACGGCGCCGAGTATAGACTTACCGCCCAGAGTGAATTCGAGGTAAGAGGCATGCAGGTCCTGCAGGCCAAGAGTATCCCGATGACCATCACCGACCTGGACCCGATTATCAAAGAAGCGAAGGACCTGGATCCTGATGTCTTCTGCATGTTCGCCTATCCCAACCAGAATATTCTCTTCATGCAGACAGCGATGGCTCTGGACTTCAACCCCGATTGCATCTTGATCGGCCCGGGCTGCAACTTTGAATTCTTCAACCTGATGTTCGGTGAGGCCCTAGAGGGTGTCTGCGGCGAAGGCGCATGGTGCAAAAACAGTTCACCCGAGGCGGCCGTTTTTGCAGATAAATTGACGGCTCTGGTTGGCATGGGCAATCAGGACTGGTGGGGTGCTATCGTATACCAAGCCACTCTCGAGTTCCTGCAGCAGGCAATTGAGCAGGCTGGAACCCTTGATAACGATGCAATCCTGGAAGTTTACAGGACCGCCCATTTCCAAACAACAGCAGGAGAAATGTGGTGGGACATCCAGGGTGAAAACGG